>NZ_CAAHFG010000003.1:0-320169 GCF_900890425.1 Pontiella desulfatans
TGCGCTTAACCCCGATTTTCGGACCACCGGCTTAAGTGGAACCTGCGTCCTCAACATGGTACAAAAGGACGCATGGAAATGGGAAGAAAACGAAGAACATTCACGGACAAGTTCAAGGCCAAGGTGGCGATTGAGGCCATCAAGGGCGTGAAGACATTGGCGGAGCTGGCATCGGAATATCAGGTCCATCCGAACCAGATTTCGGATTGGAAGAAGCAGTTGCTTTCGAATGCGCCGGATCTTTTTGCATCGGGGAAAAAGAAGCAGGCTCAAACGGAAGAAGAGCTTACGGCTCCACTTTACGAAGAGATCGGGCGTCTGAAGATGGACGTGAAGTGGCTCGAAAAAAAGCTATGAGCCTGCCGCTTTCAACGCGCCGCAGCTGGGTGGAGCCCGGCACCGATTATTCGGTTCGGCGGCAGTGTAGGCTCGCAGGCGTCCCCAGATCGGGCTTCTACTACGACCCCGCCCCGGAAACGCCGGAGAACCTGCTTCTGATGCGTTTGATCGACGAGCAGTATCTCCGGCATCCGGAGTTCGGCTATCCACGCATGACGGACTGGTTGCGTGATCAAGACTATGATGTCAATCACAAGCGGGTCGCCCGCCTCATGCAGCTGATGGGGATTCAGGCCATCACGCCCGGTCCGCACACGAGCAAGCCCGCCCCGAGGCACAAGATCTACCCTTATTTGCTGCGCAATGTGGACATCGAACGGGTGAACCAGGTTTGGAGTACGGACATCACCTACATCCCGATGCGGCATGGATACATGTACCTGACCGCCGTAATCGACTGGTACAGCCGCTATGTGCTCGCCTGGGAGCTCTCAAGCACCATGGAGAGCACGTTCTGCGTTGATGCGCTGGAGCGTGCGCTGACGCAGGGGAATCCGGAGATATTCAACACCGACCAAGGAAGCCAGTTCACCTCGAACGCCTTCACCGGTGTCCTGTTAAACGAGAACATCACCATCAGCATGGACGGGCGAGGCCGGGCGTTGGACAACGTATTCATCGAACGACTGTGGTGGTCGGTGAAGTATGAGAAAATCTATCCCGCATGCTATGCCGACGGGCATGCGTTGCATCGGGGCCTTGACAGCTATTTTAAATATTACAACCACGAGAGGAAGCACAGCGCTCTGGACAAACGCACCCCCGCCGAGGTATTCATGGAAGGAGCAGTCAGAACATGATCGCAAGTGATGCCGTCGCTGCGCTCCGCCCTCGGCCCTCCGGGCCGCCCCTTCGGGGACGGGCTCCGCTCCGCGACGGCATCATGGAAGGGCGGCTCGTTGGCCGCCAGAACACGGAACAGGGAACCGCAGGTTCCACCTTAAGTTCACCGATCCGTGGTTTAAGATTGGGGGTAGGCGCACATCGAGTTTCTCATGAGTCGTGAAAATCAGGTTTCTTTTCAGGATCTATTTATTACGGCTGATAAAATCCTCGGTCGTATCGGTGAAATTCAAGAAACAGACGAATTCATGGAGCTTAAGTCCAGATATCAGGAATCCTGTCATCGGGGATTTGATTTTTCAGATGTAATTCGCGACGGAATGTTACTTGGGCTCACAGTGTCTAAGCGATGGGGATCTAGGTTTGATGATTATGAGATGCATCATGCAAGTGTTTTGGCACGGGCCTGGAGTAATATTTCTAGCATCGGAAATTTTCATACCTATACCTTTGAAGTTGTGAGCCAAATCATACTTGATTATATGAGCATGGACACTAGCTCTATGTGCCAAGAAATAATGGCACAGTCGAAAGAGGAAGTGTGCCGAACGGGCGGCTCGCATTTGGATTTTTTGTATGACGCTGTCATCGCCTCATTTATCAATGACCCGCAGGATCTCACCTTAGAGAAACTTGAGGAAGGTCGGTATTTTGAGCGAGCCGCGGAGCAAGCTAGGACCCGTTTCACCGAGATGTATCCGGAACTCACCTGCGAGCAGGCTGCATAGTCGGGGTTGATTTGAAAAAGGTAATTCAATTAATGGGGGCGGCTTTGCCGCCCTATTTCAACCCGCCGGTGGAGAGCCTTATTAAGTGGATCATAGATCTGCTTAAACGTGGCGAAATATTAATGATCGTCGCGTCGGAGTATGTCCCTGTTTCCGTTCGGGTGATTGGGGCGCAGTTAGCCGTGGATCTTTCATCACTTGGGTTGAAGGTTGAGTTTCTCAACTATGACGCACCAAAAGTTCGTCAGGATATTTTCCGGGCGGAGGAAAGTGCCAAGGCGTTGCTTTCAGAGCAGGGGACGAAACATCCCCTAAGCTTCGGTTGCCAGCCTTTAGGTGAACTGCATGTGGTTGAGTATCTTCCCTTTTATGGTCTAACAGATACGGCGTCACATATCCGTGAGAATAGTAAGGGTGCTGATGTAATTATTATCAATGCCCTGCCGAGAATGGTCGGGGATATCCATGTACGTAAGGAGTCTCTTAGCTGGGTTCGAAAGAAACTCGGCCTAGCAGCTCGGGCTTCTGACGTTGCCATCATTCTGCTGAACCATACCCGGGAATCCCTATTGGAGAAGCCTCCTACGTTTCGGCCGGAAATAAATCACGCGAAGGGTATGAAACACGTTACCCATACGGTAGATCATGCCCTGTTCATCGGAAACGGGGATAAGCGGGATACCGGAGACGCTACTGTATGCCCGACAGCCGGTGACGTTATGCAGTCCCGTGATTTTGTCACCAAATTAGTGGATGAATGCCTGATGATCGGCGGGGACGGGGGCGGGGATGAAAAAGTCTGCTGGATCGCGAATCCAAAATCCAATCATCGAGAGTTGGCGTGGCTTGATGGGGCCAACGGCAGGTTCCGGAGTTTGGGAAGGCCGGGAGAGTTTTTTGACGTAGATATGGACCTTGGGAAATTTGTGCTGAGCGCAGAGGCTGAGTCGTTGGGGTTGCGGAGCGCCCCCGATGTCGCGGGGTATCTTCAGGCTGGATTTGCGCTCGGACAGGAGCCTGCTGTTCAGCCTGAACTTCCGGACGTGGAGGTGGTGTGATGAGTGGTGTACTTTTTTTCTCGGGAGCAAACTGCCTCCCGGTTGTCAGCAAAGCCGGGGATCAGGAGCAGCTGTTGCGTGCCGCCGGCCAACTGGTGAGTTCAATGACACCTCGGCAGGGTCTTGTTCTTGTCGCGTTATTCTGTCGTGGTTCGTCGGCAGATATTAAGTCAACATTGATTAGGTTGTGTCTGTTTTTCAGGGCTTATGGTCGCAGGGATATACTCGATTTACTTTCATCCGATCCGATAGCTAAAGCAGGTGAAGTCGTATCGCTTGTCAGTGAGCATGAGATGCTGGATCTGTATAATAAGCTGACGGGCATCGAGCCTGATGCCGAAGAGCTGAAAGCCGAGACAAAGATGTTGGACTGCCTCTTGGAAGGCGATCCGTGCATGAAATTAATTACTCACTTCAAGGCCGATCTCGCCATCCGGTTAAAAGAGCTGTTTGTTGTTCATCGCACCCGTGTCGGTGATGCCGCGGCCATACGTGCCGATAACCGGTGTATGGTCTCTGCGCCGCAATACGATGATACGCGTTACAAACCCAGGCATTGGCAGTCTGTTGTCGAAGACTTTGCCCTGAATGGGATTTATCCGCCGGCCTTTCTCAAAGAATGGGGGCGGCTTTATCAAAGCGTGCCGTGGCCGGAGTCGTGCCGGAACTTGTTTGAAGGTTACGAGTCGCCCAGGGGCCGGGAGCCGGTTCGGCACCGGTCAGTTGACCGGATCCTGATCGAACTGTTGGAGGGGGAACTCAGATCGGCAGACACCGCGAGGTTGGCACTCAACGCATCGGCGCTGAGTGTGCAGGGATTGTATATTCCGCGTTGCCTATGGGGTGAGCTGGCCTGGTCCTTACTCGACCGGTATAGGCGAACTACGGGGCTCATAAGCGATCTCAGATCGTTTGATGCCAGGATGAGTATGTCCATTCCCGAAGCCGAAGTCCTAGTTTAAAAACCGTGCCCGACCGCTCTATCGCGGCTTCCTGCCGCCAGGGTGGTCAGGGCATCCGCCACAAAGTGGGGGTCGTGGTAGAGCGACAGCATCCAGAACGGGAACTCCGCAAACGTTCTGAAGGCATCACACAGCCCCGCCTTGGTCGGAGGAAATTTTAGCCATGGGCCTTCCGACATGAAGGTTGTGGGGAAGTCGGAGGTTTTGGGGAATGCTTCCTCTGGTGACTGCAGCTTTTCCCCTCCCTCAGCAAGGGCGATAACAGTGGTGCGCCATACCAAGTTATATTTATCGTCGCTGTCTTTATCATAGTTGGCTGTCCGAACCCTGTACGGCAGCGTTATTACATAATCTTTCAGCCAGCCCTTGTTCCTGCCCTTGCAGGCGCTCTTAACCGCCTTCTCATACATAGCCGGATCACTGTTTACATCGAAGGTGCGTCGGTCGCACGGCGTGGAGAAGTGCGTCACACAGACCTGCATATCTTTCTTCAGTTCAGCGACGATCTCAGTGAACATGTAGTGGATTTTTTCGTAGCGGCACCACGGGCATAATCGGTACTGCCCACAGGAATACTGCTGGCTAAGGTTGTTGCCCACGCCCTGGTTCGGTGTGCAGAAAAACATACGTTTAAGAAGTCGGAGGCTTTGGATGAGTGTGTCATCAGGAATACGGCTTGCAGGAAGCTCCATGGCAACCTCATCGTCTTCGAAAGGGTAGGGTATCAAGGGGGTATGACTTCTGTCTTTGAGAAGATTATATAAGCTGGAGGCATTGGCCCGGTATCGTCGGGAAATATAGGCCACCCGACGCGCTGCTTTGTAGATGTTGGATTTGGGGTCATTTGTTTTTATATCAACCATCTGGTGAACCCAGCTGTTTGTGTCCTTCAACTCGCTCTTGAAAGCATCCAGCTTGCTCACATGACCGTAAACAGCGTCATGGATATACCGGTTGTGGAGGTACTCGGTTCCGTCCTTTCCCTTTCGGTTATCATAGATTACGCCGGTAATCTTCAGCGGGTTACTCGGTCCCCAGGCTTTAACAATATATTTTGGAACGCTGTGCAAAAAACTCCCCCCAATCAAAAATGACGATAACTCGCATATACCTTATCTAAAGATAAGCGGATTCCTTTTTCTTTTTTTACCCTCTGGTCGGCGCGAGCCGGAAGCGCAAAACCTCCAGGAGGGTAAAAAAAGAAAAAAGTAACCACATTGTATAATGGTATATGCGAGTTATCGGCAAAAGTGAAATCCATTTTATTTTGGAACACTGTACCAAAATTTTGAAGCGCTGGAAGGATTTGTATTTCCTCCGTCATCATGGGTGGGGCTCATAAATGGCCGGTATTTCGCCGTATAGACCGTGATATAACCCTGAAAACCCTGAAAATCATGAAAAATGGTTAAAATGATCATAAAAGATGTAATAATATAGTAGAGAGGAGAAGGATTGGTTCCGTAACCCCTCTGACAGGCCCTTCAGCTGATGCTGTCGGGCCTTTTTCGTGTTAACACTAAATATGGAGATCACCATGACTAAGATTACAGGAAGCTATTCTAAGAAGCTCCCGACAGAGGCACGGTTCAGTTCTGAATCTGTATTCTGCAGCATCGAAAAAGAGATCGGATCTGATGCTACGGCATCTGAGATCCAGCGGGCTATTGCCGAAACATTTGAATTGGTTCGTGATAGCGTCGAGTCAGAACTAACCATTGGCCGGGGTGCCCAGCGACCACGTCGCCGGGAGGAACGCCCGCATGATCGTCGTGACCATGATAACGGCCGCGGTACCGATCAACGCTGTACTAATCGCCAGGTTCAATTCATCCTTCGCTTAGGACAGGAACAGAACCTCGGCCTTCCTGAATTAAACCGCAAGGTTGCCGAACTCTACGAGGCCGGTAACGTGTATGACCTCAGTAAGCGCGATGCAAGCGCCTTCGTTGATGTGTTGAAGGCCGCCGCTTAGCCCAGGTCACTACCAACCCCGAATCAAGCCCCGTCGTCCACTGTGGATGGCGGGGTTTTTATGTGTAACCCAAGGAGAAAATGAACCATGACACAGTCATTAAGCCAACTGCGGCAGCGTCCGCACCTTTCGAACAGTCAGATAAATCAAATTCTGAATTTATGTAGCTTGCAATTCTATTATGAGCGGGTTGCTAAGCTACCAAAGCCATTCGTATCTAACTCGCTAGTGTTCGGTACCTGTGTGCACAAGGTGTTGGAGCACTACTATCAGTGGATCCAGCGCGGTGAACAGCCTGATGTCGATTCTCATATCGAAATGTTCTCAGAACTCTGGAAAAAAGCTAACAACGAACAAAATATCAAGTTCGGTGCGAAGACTAGTTTCGAGTCACTGGCGGATACCGGCCGGAATGTGGTGAAGTGCTTTATCGATAATGCCGATCCCAAGGAAAAGGTGTTGTCGGTATCGCAGGCGTTCTGTGTGCCGGTGCATGCCCCGGATGGATCCGTGGTAGAGCTCCCGCTCGTGGGTGAATTCGACTTGGTTGTTGTAAACGCCGGTTGAAAAGTGCACCGGGCGGCGGCCCAAAAGTGTAACACTTTTTCGTTAATTACCCCGCTTCCTTGCGGGTGTCAATTGCTCCTACGGTTTCTTTGTTTTCTGCCGCTGTCCCCGGCGGCGCAATGAGTCCTGCAACCTGAAGCTTTCACCATTGGCCTCGAGGATATGGACCCGGTGGGTCAGGCGGTCGAGCAAGGCTCCGGTAAGCCGCTGGGAGCCCAGCACCTCCGTCCATGATTCGAAGGGCAGGTTCGTGGTCACCACGAGGCTGGTGCGTTCGTAGGCCCGGCTGACGACTTCGAAAAGCAGTTCAGCCCCCAGCTTGGAGAACGGAACGTAGCCGAGTTCATCGAGAACGAGCAGGTCGGAGCGCTCGAGTTGCTTGAAGAACCGGTCAAGCTGCCTTTCCTCCCGGCGTTCGAGCAACTGCGTGACCAGGGCGGTGACGCCGAAGAACCGCACCTTGAAGCCCATCTGGCAGGCGGCGAACGCCAAGGCGGTGGCGAGGTGGGTTTTTCCGGTTCCGCTGTTGCCGATCAGCAATACGTTCTCCCGCTCCTTGATAAACTCGCCGTGGGCAAGCTCCCGCACTAGCGGCTGGTTGATCGATGGCTGCTCCTCGAACCGGAAGCTATCGAGGGTTTTCACGACGGGGAAACGGGCGGACTTGAGCCGGCGTTCGGCGGCCCGTTGTTCCCGGTCATGAATCTCCTGTTCGATGAGCCGCAGCAGGTAGGTCGAGTAGTCGGCCCCTTCGGCCTGGCAGACCGAGGCCATCTTGCGGTGCTCCCGCAGGATACTCGGCAGCTTGAGCGTTTTGAGGTAGTGCTCCAGCAGTACGTGTGACGAGGTCTGTGCACTCATGCGCCCACCTCCTGTCCGAGCAGGCGATTGTAATCGGCCACATCTGCGCTGGCGACCTGCACGTGGCGTAGATGCTCGTGTCCATCCAGGTTGAACCGGGTGCATCGCCATTCCGGCCGGGGAATGAGGAACTGGGCAATGGCGTCTCGGGAGGAGGCCCCGCAACGCAGCCCCTGCTCAACGGCCCGGGCCAGTTCCTTGGGTGAATGCTTTTCGAGCAGACGCAGCACCTTGATGTACTCCCGGGTTCCTTCGCCATCGAGATCGGCCTCCAGCCTGCTGCGCAGATCCCGAAAGCAGGATGGCAGTTTCCAGTCTTCCAATGGCCGGGCGTGGTCGAGCCCGCCGGGCTTGCGTTCGAGCAGTGCGAGATAGTGCACGGGGTTGAAATGGACGCCGGCCTTGCCCCACAACCGGGGATGTTCGGCGATGCATTCATCGCCCCGGCAGACCACAATCCGGTCGATATAGCCCTTGACCACCGTTTCGTAGTGGGCGTAGCGCACGGGCACCGAATAATCGTTGCCGTCGAAACGCACGAGCGACAAGGAGCTGGCGGTGCAGGTTCGCACCCGGCAGGACTCGAACGGCACGACCGGCAGATCAATAAAACGGCCACGCTCATCGGCCAGCAACTGCCCCTTCGTTCCGTCCTTGCCCCGCAGTTTACGCCCAAGCTCCTCCCGGCAACGCTCTTCAAGCATGCGGTTGAGCTCATCAAAGCTACGAACCTCCGGCACCGGAACCATGAAGTTGGAACGAGTATAGCGCACCATCGATTCGACCACGCCCTTTTCGTTACCTCGGGCCACGTTGCAGAAGTGTTCCTTGAACAGATAGTGGCTCTGGAGCTGGAGGAACCCGTCGGTGAGCTTGCGTTGGTGGCGCTTCATCACCTTGGCCACCATCACCCGCTCGTTGTCGTAGCTGATACGGCAGGGTACGCCATCGAAAAAGGTGAAGGCCCTCACATGCCCATCCCAGAAAACCTCCGTGCAGATCTTTTCGTAGGCCTGCACATAAACCGCATCCGAATACGGCAGGCTCATCACAAAAAATGCGACCTTCCGAAGCTGGCCGTTTATTTTAGCGAGGGCATAGCCGAAATCCATCTGCGCCTCTCCGGGCCGATGGGCCAGCGGAATGTAGACATCCTTCAGACGCACCCGGGCGTTGCGCACGGCATCTTTCACCTGCGTATACCCGCCGGTGTATCCTTCCTCTTTCAGGCGATCAAAAATCCGCTTGGCCGTATGCCGTTGCTTTTTTGGCAACTCCCGGTCCTGCCGGAGAATCTCGTCGATCCGACCGAGAAACGGCCCGATCATGGGCTTCGGCCTCGGCTGGGCCATCCGGTATCCCGGAGGCTTGGGGTGCGCCAGAATCTTCTCCAGCGTCTTGGTGTGAATCCTGTACTCGGCCTTAACCTGTCGCTTGCTGACGCCTTCAACAAGCACCTTTCGTCTGATATCGGTCCACCATTGCATGTCTATGTACACTCCTTTACCTCCCGGTTCCGAAACGGTTAGGCAACCACGTTGCCCGATCCGTCCGGAAATCCGGAAGTTTTAGTTGGAGTGTTACACTTTTAGACCGCCCCGCCGCCCGGTGCACTTTTCAACCGGCGTTTACAGGTTGGTTTCAAACAGCGCGGCGGTGAGTGTCGCCTCGCGCTTGCCGGTTTCCTGGCTGCGTTGTTTGGCCAGCGCTTTGATGCTTCCTTTCGTTCCGATTATAGAGAGCGCCTTTGCCGCTGCGGCGAAGATGTCCGGATCGTTGCTTTTCAGGTGGGGCGTGATCGACTTTTCCGCTTTTGCATCGCCGCGTTCACCGAGGGCCATAATCAGACCGGCGGTCCAGCGAGGATCGTTCGCGGTTTTCAGTTCAGCCAGTAAAGCCTTCCCGGCGTCCGGTGCGGGATTCACGGCCAGTGCCTTGCGGACTGCATCGCGCAGATGCGGGTCGGAACTTCGAAGCATTGGAACCAGTGTTGCGATGGATTCCTCGCCGCCGATGCGCTGAAGCGCGTGCGCCAGGGCGATTGCGGCAGGAGCCGCTATGCCTGTGTTGAGTTCGGCGCAAATGTCTTCGCATAGGGCTTTGCGTTCGGCTTCGGCGCCCGGGCGTCCGGCGGTGGAGCAGGCGGCCAGCAGGTCCAGGCGCGCCTGCGTCTGGATGTTTAGGTCGGCTGCGGTGAGTCGGGGGAGAATCTCCTGAATCGCGGCCTGAGAAGCGGATGCGAACAGGAGGGTGGTCAGTAATAATTTCTTGAGCATAATAGAGGGGATCCTGTTTAGAGGGAGTAGGGGGCGCGGCGCGGACGGTCGAGCCATTTGGATGCCTGGGGGTCGCCGATAATCCGTTCGCGGACCGGATCCCATTGGAGGGTTCGGTTGAGCCGTTCCGAGATGGCGCTGAGATGGCAGATGGTTGCGGTGCGGTGCCCGATTTCCACATCGGCTATGGTGCGCTCTCGGGTGCGGATTGCGTTCAGGAAGTTGAGGTGGTGCCCGGTGGTTGCCGCCAGGCGCAGGTCGGTCGGGGACGGCGGGCGGTTTTTCAGATCGCCGGGTTCGGATACCAGAACGCCTTCGCGGCCTACGCCGATTTTTCCTTTTTCGCCATGAAACTCGATCTGGGAGTTGAATTTCCGGTCGGGACCGTGGTAGTCGCGATAGATGGTCGGTCCGTTCTTGTATGTGTAGCCCTGACAGCCGGAGTCGTCGCAGCCCTGCGGGAAGAAAAATTCGGGTCCGGAATGATCCATGCCGAGCGCCCACTGGATAATGTCGTAGTGATGCGCGCCCCAGTCGCCGTTCTTGCGGGCGCCGTATTCCCAGTAGGAGCGCCAGCCGCCGCCAAAGCTTCCCAGCACGCGGTTCCGGTTGTACGGTTTCCATGGGGTCGGCCCCAGCCATCGGTCATAATCGAACCCTTCCGGAATGGCTTCCCCGGGCAGTTCGTTTCCGTCGGGGAAGCGTCCCAGGCTGGTGTAGACCGTATGCACCTTTCCAATCCAGCCATTGCGGACCATTTCGGCGGCCTTGCCGAATGAATATTCCGAACGCTGCTGCGAACCCACCTGCAGCACGGCACCATAGCGACGGACGGCATCGGAAAGAATGCGGCCTTCTTTGATGGTCAGGCTCATTGGTTTTTCAACATAGACATCCTTGCCGGAGCGGACGGCGTCGAGCGAAATCGGGACATGCCAGTGGTCGGGGGTAACGACAAAGACGGCGTCGATATCAGAACGGTCCGTAATTCTTTCGTGTTCGTTGTAGGCAGCACACCCCTTGTAGGAACTGGAGGCGGCATGGGCGGCATAGGTTTCTTCGACCCAGGCTTTGGCCTTTTCGCGTTTTTTTCGGTCGACATCGCACACCGCGAGCACCTGAACGCCCGGGTGGCTGAGCACGCCTGCCATATGTGTGTTCATCATAAGCCCGTGGCCAATCATGCCCAGCGTGACCCGTTCGCTCGGGGGAATATGGCCGGAGAGCCCTAACGCACTGGAGGGGATCACCATGGGAGTGCCGATTGCGGAAGTTCCGAGCATTGAAATCCGCAGCATCGTGCGGCGCGAGAGGGTGGTTTTCGGGGGTGACATACTAGTTCCTTGTTGAAATGGTTCGGTCGTGTTAATCGTGCACTGAAGATAAATGGATTTTAGATAAATACAAAATAATAAGTTGAAAATGACACCGGTTGTGGAAGAATGTATATAAATTTAAACGGGATTAAAATGTTATTACGGTACACCGATTGAGCAGTTCGAGGTGAGGACTTTGAGTGAAATGAAAACGGATCAATATTTGAAAGATGGCTTCTTAACTGCTCCCGACCTCAGACTACGAACCCGACCCCGAAACGGTCGCGCTTTTGAAAAAAACTGGAGGAGCTGGTTAGGGCGGGCATCATCCTTGATAAGTACTATGACGCCAACCCGTCCTCCTTTTACAACATCATACAATAACGTTTGGATGGAGGCAGCCGGCCGTAATGGCTTTGGAATCAGCTTAGAAGGAACCTGGGTGATATAATCAGGAAACGGTTCAAAAACGAATATGAAAGTGATTTTATGAAAATACATTGGATGATTATGGTGTCGATTATGGCGGTAGCAGGAGTCTGTTCGGCTTCCCTGGATTGCGCCAATGTGGTGGATTATGGTGCACGTGGCGATGGCAGGGCCGATGATACGCCTGCGGTGCAAAAAGCATTGGATGATGCCGTGAATAAAGGGGGGATTTGTTTTCTGCCGGCGGGGGCCTATCGCCTTGACGGCTCGTTGACGGTGCCCGCCGGCGTGACGTTGAAAGGATCCTATGACGGTATTCCGCATCCGATGCACCCTGTTGGGACGGTGTTGCATATGTATGGAGGCAAAGGAAATGTTGATGCAACCCCGGCGATTGTGCTGGAGTTTAATGCATCGGTCAGGAATGTGATGATTCACTATCCCGAACAGCAGGCCCCGCCCGCGGTGGTTCCCTATCCGTGGACCATTCAGATTCGGGGCGAGATGTGCCAGGTGGTCGATGTGGCAATGACCAATCCCTACCGCGCCATTGATGCCGGCACCTACGTTAACGAACTGCACTTCATTCGCAATGTGTACGCATGTCCGCTGAATATCGGGATCTACATTGATCAGTGCTACGATGTCGGGCGTCTGGAAAATGTCCATTTTAATCCCAATCTCTGGAAGCGCATCGGGTTGGAGCCGAAGCTGCCGAAGCCGCCGGCTGACTTTCCCGGCGGGGAGGACGGCTACTGGAACAGCATTCTTCAGCCGTATCTGATGGAAAACCTGGTGGGCTTTAAGATTGGCCGGAGCGACTGGGAATATATCAGCAACTGTTTTGTAATTTTTGCCAAGCAGGGCTTTTTGTTCGATGATTTCGGGCATGGCGGCGGCAACGCGCTCGTTACGCAATCCGGATCAGATGTCGGGCCGGTGGCGGTTCAGGTCAATAAGGTGCAGCGGCACGCCGGTGTTCAGTTTTCCAATTGCCAGTTTATGTCGACCGTTAAAATCGGCCCGGAAAACAGCGGACCGGTGAAAATCTCCAACAGCGGTTTCTGGGTGGTCAAGGAAACCCTCGAGCAGGTGGTTAACGAAGGTTCCGGAACCGTGATCCTGAACGCATGCCATTTCAGCGATTGGGATATACCCGGTAAGGGGGTGCCTTGCATCCGCGCAACCAATGGTCGAATGATCCTCAGTCAGTGCGAGTTTTCGCGGCCGCGGACCGGATTGATCGTGCCGCGTAAAAATGCGGTTTTACTGGAAGAGGATTTTATTGCGGGCACGGTTACCGGTTGCCTGTTCCACAACGACTCCATCACCAACACCTCGGCGGGAAAGCTGGAGGAATTTGCCAACGTGTTCGAGCAGGTTGATCGAACCGTTGATCTGGGCAGGCGCACGCTCAGGGAACTGTGCACCGAATATGAAGTGAGCGTTAAAGACGTGGTGGCTCTGCTGAAACAGCACGGAGTCGAGGCGTCCCCGGCTCTCACGTTCGGAGCCATTGCGGAAGGTGCCGGGTTGAGTGTCGCTGAACTGTTTGCTTTGGTTTCAAGCAACCTTTGATGGCGTATTGAAGCGGGGCGCAGAATGATGGACCGCAGAATGATTTTGGCGACTGGAATATATAAGCGTTATTCTTCGAATCCTGAATATGTCGCTGTGCGCAAGCAGTTGGCCCAACGACTTGAAACGTATCTAACTTACCTGCCCGAAAGTGCCGGGGAAAAAGGAAACACATGATTAAAATGAAATGGATTACTCTGATGGCCATGCTGGCTGCAGTTCCGGCAATGGCCGGAACTGGCGCACATTCTCTGACGGTTGGTGAAGGATTTGTTAACCCGCTGGGGTTTTATGATTCCACGCCGATTTTTTCCTGGAAATTGCCGGACGGGGTGAAAAAGCAAACGGCCTATCGGATCGAAGTGCAAGATGACGCGGTCCTGTGGGACAGCGGCTGGGTGGAATCCGATCAATCGGTATTCGTGCCCTACGGCGGTGAGCCACTGCGCTCGCGCCAGCGGCTCGAATGGCGCGTGAAGTTCCGCGATGAAAAAGGAACGGATTCGGGCTGGAGCAGAGACGCATCGTTTGAGCTGGGGTTGCTGACTTCCAAGGATTGGAACGCACAATGGATACGGCCGGTGGTTGAGGCGGAGCCTGATGCAGCGTTTGAATTGATCAAGGCGGTATACCGCTCGAAACAAAATTCGCGTCGCAACCAGGATGTGACCGAGTTGCTTCAGAAAGAAATCAGGAGCAACACACTATCCTTCAACGTGAATAACCATACGCTTGGGGGCGATCCGGCATATGGGGAAGCCAAGGAGTTGGTGGTTACCTATAAAGTGGGCAGGAAAAAAAAGAAGGACACGCTAAATGAAAATATGAGGGGGCGGTTTCCTTCGTCAACAACGACGGAAGAGCCGGTCGCCTATTTTAAACGCGAGTTTTCAGTATCCGAAAAAGTCGAGCGGGCGCGGTTATATGTCACGGCACGCGGCGTTTTTGAAATCGAGCTAAACGGCAAAAAGGTGGGCAACGACCATTTTTCCAATGGTTGGACGTCATACAACAACCGGCTCGATACGATGACCTATGATGTGACCGACACCCTTCAATCGGGAGGCAACGAGCTCAATGCGCTGCTGGGTACAGGCTGGTATGCGGGCAATATCGGGTTCCGCGGCCAGAAATGGAGTTACGGGATCCTGCCTGAATTGCTGCTCCAGCTGGAAATAACCTATACGAGCGGGCGTACCGAGATGGTTCTTTCGGATGAAACCTGGCAGGGTACGTTCGATGGCGCGATCCGGTCTTCCAGTATCTACAACGGCGAGGAGTATGATGCCCGCAAGGTGCCTGCGAACTGGCGCGCGGTTGCTGTCAATCCCGACCTCGGTTCCGCCCGCCTGGTGCCCAAGCCGTTTGCCCCCGTCCGGGCGACGGAAATGCTGGCTGTTCAGGAAATAACCGAGCCGGAACCGGGACGTTTTGTTTTCGACCTCGGTCAAAACATGGTCGGTTGGGCGAAGGTTCATATTCCTGTTGTGAAGGATCAGACCACCACGCTCCGCTTTGCGGAAATGCTTAATCAGGACGGCACGATGTATACGGCGAATTATCGCGATGCCAAATCGACCGACTACTATACGGCTGCCGAGACCGGAACCATCGAATGGGAACCGGTGTTTACCTTCCACGGATTCCGTTATGTCGAACTTTCCGGGTTGCCGAAAGGCGCAAAACCTTCAGCTGACTGGGTGACGGGGGTGGTGCTGCACTCTGATCTTCCAAGGATTGGAACATTCGAATCGTCGCACGAAAAGCTGAACCAGCTGCAGCGCAATATTACGTGGGGACAGCGCGGTAATTTTCTCGATATTCCGACCGACTGCCCGCAACGCGATGAGCGTCTCGGCTGGACGGGTGATGCTCAAGCCTTTGCGCCAACCGCCCTGTTTAATTATGATTGCCACGCCTTCTGGAAAAGCTGGCTCGGTTCGATGCGCCACGATCAATTCGCCGATGGCCGGATTCCGCACGTAATTCCCGACGTGCTGATTCAAGGGGATAGCCCCGGCTGGATGGACGCGGCCACTATTATTCCATGGGAGGTCTACGTCCGCACCGGTGACATTGAGCTGCTGGCTGCTAATTTCGAGATGATGGAAAGGTTGGTCGGCTGGTATCGCGGCCAGTCGGTCGATGGGCTGTCGCCGAATATCAAAGGCTTTGGCGACTGGCTCCAGCCGTATTCTGAAAAGACCAAAGGCGACACACCCCATGCGCTGCTTGGCGCGGCGTTCTATGCGAAAAGTGTTCAGATTCTGGCCGATAGCGCGCGCGTTCTTAATCGGACGGCCGATGCCGAGAAATACGATGCTGAGGCGGGGACTGTTAAATCGGCTTTTGCCAAACACTATTTCGATGCCGACGGTAAGCTGCAAAATGCGCCCGAAACGCAGACAGCCTATCTGCTGGCGATTGAGTTTGATCTGATTCCTTCCGACTTGCAGGGCAAGGCGATGGAGCACCTGGTGCGATTGATTGGCGAGGCCGAAAACCATTTACGAACAGGCTTTTTGGGAACACCATATCTTGCGGGAGTTCTCGACCGCAAAGGGCACGCTGAGCTGGCGTTTGATCTCCTGTTCAAGGAAACCTATCCTTCCTGGTTCTATCCGATCAATCAGGGGGCAACCACCATGTGGGAACGTTGGAACAGCTATACGCTGGAAGACGGCTTTCATCCGGAAGGTATGAATTCTTTTAATCACTATGCCTATGGAGCCATCGGTCAGTGGTTGTATGAACGGGTCGCCGGTCTGGCTCCCGATCCGGCCCATCCCGGCTACAAGCATTTCTTTATTCGGCCGCTCATAGCCCCCCAGCTCACCTATGCCGGGGCAGAACTCGAAACCGCTTACGGCAAGGCTTCCAGCGGATGGAAAAAAGAAAACGGTAAAATAATCATGGAAGTCGAGGTTCCTCCCAATACGACGGCTACCATCGAGTTCCCGGATGGGCGCACGCCAGAAACCGTATTTTCGGGCAACTACCGGTTCGAGCTGGGGCTCTAGAAGCGAGAGTGAAATAGGATGTCGACTGGCCGTCGTCGTCCGTGTGCAGTCTAGCCGCTGTATCAATTTAATGAATTCTTAACCGTTGATTCGCGGATGATCAGCTCGGCCGGGATTTCGCAGAAGCCGGGGGTGTAGGGTTGCTTGCCTTCCAGTACTTCGAGCAGTTTTTCGGTGGCTTTGTAGGCCATTTGGTGGAACGGGATTTTTACGGTGGAGAGCCGCGCGGCCTTTTCGCTGAACAGGTCGATGCCGTTGAATCCCATCAGCGCGACGTCCTCCGGAATCCGGAGGCCGCGCTGTTCCAGCGGATCCATGCACAGCATGGCCAGTTCGTCGGTCAGGCAGAGGATAGCATCGACTTGATCAATGGAGGCGCTGCTGCGTATGAAGTCGGCGATCACCTTTTCATCGGCGCGGATGATGCGGGTGAAGTCCGGGTTGTCTTCGATTCCGGATGCATGAAGGGCATCGCGAACCCCGTTGATGCGGTCCTGGATACAGATGGCGGAGAGGGAGGCCTCCGGCACCAGGAGCATGATTTTTTTGCGGCCGATGGAGAGCAGATGTTCGGCGGCCTGCCGGGCCATTTTCCGGTTGTTGATGTCGATGCAGATGAGGGAGTCGTGGAGTTCCTCGATGTCGCCCATCAGTACCAGAGGAATATCCTTGGTGATGGTTTTGAAAAACTCCTGATGCTTAAGGGAGGGGGTGCTGTAGATCATGCCGTCGAGCAGGTCCCGCTGGATTTCATTTTCGTCCAAGGGGTGGTCGGTATGTTCGTCGCGGTTGTGGAGCACTAGATCATACTTCTTAAACAGGGGGTGCTGGGAAATGGCGGAAAAGAGTATGCCGGTGATGCGGTGGTTGTTTGCGTTTTTCTTTTCCTGAGTGATGTCATCACTCGCGTACATTGGAACGGAAATGCCGACCAGGTGCGTGCGGCGGTCGTTGACGGCTCGGGCCAGACGGTTGGGGCGGTAGTTCAGTTGCCGGGCTGCCTGCTGCACTTTTTCGATGGTGGCGGTCGCAATCCGGAATTTCCCGGCATTGCCGTTGAGTACCCGTGCGACCGTAGAGCGGCTCAGTTCGCAGTGATCGGCAATGTCCTGAAGCGTGGTCCGGTGGGATGGTTCTGTGGTGTTAATCATGATCTGAACATAGAGTTTTTTAAGATAAATGCAAAATAAAAGTTGACAATGACACCGATTGCGCACATCTTGATTGCGAAATATGAGATGGCTTGCGTGTTTTAGTGTACCGATTGAGCTGTTCGAGGTAAGAGCTTTGAGTGAAATGAAAACGGATCAATAGTTGAACAGGCCGGTGACTCAGAAGGTCATAGCAAAACAATCCGGGGTATCTGCGTCGATGGTATCGCGCATTCTGTCGGGCCGGCTGGAGCAGGCGGTTGTCATTTCGGAGGAAAAAGAGTTTCGAGTCAGGCGCGTTGCGGAAGAGCTGGGCTACCGAGGGTCGTGTCAGAGCTAGCGAATGGTTCTTCGGCCCAGATAAACCGATTTTTTTGATCAAGGAAGAACATGTTTGCAGTATGTGCTGAGGTCTAGGTTTCAGGCTGTTGCGGAAGTGGTCTAGTTAAAACTAATGGACAAAATCAGAAAAAGGAGCATGGATATGAAAGCAAAGTTCATAATTGGATTAGGCCTCTTGTTAGGGGTGGTTGGTGTTGCACAGGCGGATACCGATTTTAATGGAGGAGCATTGGGCACAGCAGGTGACTGGTCCAATGGCCTGCCGGGATCCGGCAATCCAGGCACCGTTGATGTCAATGGAGCGTTGGGTAATGCGAGCCAGGATAACCAGCTCTTCAGTGGGGCAACGGTTACCGTCGGCAGCGGTGCAACTCTCAGCGGTGGGGTTGATTTTCCTGCTGCAGGTGGTAATCAATGGATTATCAACGACGCGACGGTGAATCTCACCGACGATTTCTTTTCGAAGAACAGCTCTTTTACCCTCAATGCGGGCAGTTCGGTTAATGCAGGGGATGATTTTAAGGCCCAGAGCGATGGCGGTAACATTACGATCAACGGAGGAACGCACACCGCCGGTGATGAATTCGGCTCTACACCTTTTACGTCGACACTCGATTTTCTGGGTGGCAGCGTGGTTGCCGGTCGCTTCCAGTTCAATGCCGGAGCCATCACCATCGGCGGTACGGCTGTGGCAACCGCTACGGGCACGACACTCGCTACAGATGTTGATGGAACGGTGAATGTTCTAAGCGACTGGAGCGGTTGGTTGACTGCAAACAGCTTTAGCGGTTCGACATGGAGAGATGCTGTGCTTGCAGGGACTTGGACCCTGGATGGTACACCCATCGATGGCACCCTCTTTGACGCAGAGTTTATTGTGTCTGTTGATGGGAAAACATTATCGATTGAGGCGTTGCCGGAGCCGGATACCACCATTTTTACGAACACTGCAGGATATTTGGGCTCAACGGATAGTTGGTCCAGTGGCCTGCCGGGACCTGGAAATTCAGGCACCGTTGATGTCGATGGAACGTTGGGTAATGCGAGCCAGAATCAACAGCTCTTCAGTGGGGCAACGGTTACCGTCGGCAGCAATGCAACCCTCAGCGGTGGGATTGATTTTCCTGCTGCGGGTGGTAATACCTGGATTTTCAACGACGCGACGGTGAATCTCTCCGACGATTTCTTTTCGAAGGACAGCTCTTTTACCCTCAACGCGGGCAGTTCGGTTAATGCAGGGGATGATTTTAAGGCCCAAAGTGATGGCGGAAACATTACGATCAACGGAGGAACGCACACCGCCGGTGGTCAGTTCGGCTCTACAGCTTTCTCGTCGACGCTCGATTTTCTGGGTGGCAACGTCGTGGCCGGGAGCTTCATTTTCGATGTCGGACAAGTCACCATCGGCGGTACGGCTGTGGCAACCGATGCGGGCGCGACAACTTCTACAGATGTTGATGGAACGGTGAATGTTCTGAGCGACTGGAGCGGTTACCTGACTGCATATAGCTTCACCGCTACGACATGGAGAGATGCTGCCCTTGCGGGGACATGGACCCTGGATGGCACACCCATCGATGGTGCCCTCTTTGACGCAAATTTTGTAGTGTCTGCTGGAGGAAAAACATTATCGCTTGTGGTATTGCCGGATCCCCCTGCGGTGGCCCCCGCCGGACTGTCGGCCGTCAGCAAACCCAGCTATATCGACCTCACGTGGAACACGAGTTCGGAGTCGAACGTTACCGGGTATTTGATTTATCGGGGCGAGTCGCCAGGCACGATCACTGATCTGCTGGTAGGAGTGGTCACCAACAACTACCAGGACTATGCGGTAGTACCCGGGGTCACTTATTACTATGCCGTGGCAGCCCATGACATCTACGGGCAGGAGTCACCCGCCTCCACGGCATCGGCCCTGGCACAGTCCAAGGTAGGGCTGTTGGCCGAGGATCGGTTTGAATATGATGGCGACGGGTCGAGTTTGGTAGGTAAAAATGGCGGAACCAATTGGGAGGGGCCATGGGTGTGGGGGGGTAATGCGTCGGCCCTCTTTTCGCAAAATGGCTTCGATTATCCCGGACTGGATACCGCAGGTGGATCCGTCGTCTATCCTGAATCTCATGCCGCCGCGCGATCGTGGGGCGGTAGCAACTTCACCACCGACGGGAAAGCGGTATGGTTCTCCTTCCTGGTTAACATGGGCCCCGATGGTGACGGCGGACTGGGCGACGAACTGCGCGTAGCCACCTTTGTCGATACGCCGAATACCGGGGATCTGGGTGCAGTTGACGCCACCCTTCTGACTGTCATGAATGACGGACAGGTTAAGATTCAGGGAATGGGGACGGACGAAGTTGCCGCCGGTGTGGTTGAAACCAACCAGACCTATCTCCTGGTGGGTCGTGTAACGTTTTCGGACACCCCCGGCAGCGATGTCTTCAATGTTTGGCTCAATCCGGAACCCTGGGTTGAGGATCCCGGCACGCCCTTGCTGTCCAAAACGGGCGACTACAACGCCAGCGGCGACTACTTCAGTTTCCGTTCCACCAGTGGAATGCAAGGTGCGATCGACGAGGTTCGAATCGGCGACACCTATGCCGATGTAACGCCCAACGAGGAAATCCCTCCGGCAGTACTCACGATCAACATCGACGGCGTAGGTAACGTGGTCTTCGGCGCTTCCAACCTGACGACCTGGGCCACCAGCACCTTGCAGGAAAATGACGACCTGGTGTACGGAACATGGAGCACGCTGGGCACCGTCACCGGCGTGGCGCAAACCAATGTGGTCATTCCCGCCGAAGCGCCCAGAAACTTCTACCGGGTGATATCCAACCCCTAGCCGAACGAATGGATATACAGAGTGGGACAGAGCATGGGCTTGAAGCCCATGCTGCGCTGAACGGGCTGGGCTTCCAGCCCGTTTTTACTGCGTCCCATATGGATTGAGTGCACTCTATATACCCTGTTAATACAGCGAACCGCAGAGAAGGTAAGCAATGAAAATAAGATGGAAAACAATGATAGTCATGGCGCTGGGTGTGGCGTTGGCGATACCGGCCTTTGGGGCTGAGGATGCCGGAACCAATCCGCTTTCGCCGGCTGCCTCTTCGACAACGGGTTGGTCGGCAGGCAACCGCCCCAACGTCATCGTGATTATTTCCGATGACCAGGGCTGGGCGGACATTGGCTATAATAATCCGCTCAGTGTCTATACGCCGAATCTTGATTCGCTGGCGGCAGGCGGCGCCCGGTTCAGCAACCACTATGTTATGTCGCAGTGTTCCCCGACGCGGGTTGCGCTGATGACCGGGCAGTATCCCTCGCGCCACGGAATTCAGGCACAGCAGGCAAACAACGAGCAATGCTTTGCCCACGGAGCTCTTACCATCTCCAGCCTGCTCAAGGAGATCGGGTATGAGACCTACATGGCCGGAAAGTGGCACCTTGGTTCCCATCCGGAATGGGGGCCGTTACATCACGGCTTCGACCATGCCTACGGCTCGTTCGCGGGGGCGGTAGGCATGTACAACCATCGCTACCACGTCGCCGACGATGAATGGGCCATCACCTGGCATCGAGACCACGAAATCATCCCTGGCTACGAGAACGGGACGCACGCCACCGATTTGGTTGCCCGCGAAGCGGTTCGTGTGATCCAGCAAAAGCACGACAAGCCCTTTTTCCTTTATCTGCCGTTCCACGCTCCACATACCCCGCTCGACGAACGCGGTCCGTTTGTCGACACCCCGACGCAGCTGGATCCCGCCGACAGCACGCGCTGGCTGAACGAGGACAACATTCCGTGGTTCAACGATCCCCAGGGAAAAATCCAGTCCGAGCCCGATCCGGAAAAAAGGCTCCTCCTTGCGGCGGTCCACCATTTGGACCATGCCATCGGCCAGGTTGTGCAGGCGCTCGAAGAGACAGGACAGCGTGAGAACACCATTATCTTCTTCTCGTCTGACAACGGCCCGCAGGTCAACTGGGCCGGCAACGCCTATCCGGATGATTTAAAACTGACCGACTTCAACCAACCCGACACCCTGCGCGGCTACAAGGGGGATACCTATGAGGGAGGGATATTGGTGCCCGGTCTGATCAATTGGCCCTCGCAGATCGTTCCATGTGTGGTGGACGAGCCGGTGCACATCGTGGACTGGATGCCGACATTGGCGGCCATGGTTGACTACACCCCTGCGGAGGATCCAAAATGGGACGGCATGGATATTTCCCCGTTGATCCACCAAGCCGATTCGCTCGGTTCACGCCCTCTCTACTGGCTCTGGAGAAATGCGTTGCCAACAAACGACTGCCGCTGGGCAATGCGCCAGGGCGATTGGAAAATCGTCCGCTATGGCAACGAGCCTACCCATGCAAGTGACTGGGCGCTCTATAATCTGGCGACCGATCCGCAGGAGACCACTGATGTGGCATCGAGCAATAGCGCCAAGGTCGCCGAGCTGCATGCCCTGTTCCTGATCGAGCGGGCTTACGACATTCCGAACCGCATGATCAGTCCCCGACTTGTCGTTCCGGAAACCGCCAGCGGCCCGTTCGGCGCCACCCTCGATTTTTCGGAGAGCGTTACCGGGCTGGATCTTGGGGATCTCGTTGTTTCCAACGGCACGGTTTCGGGATTGTCGGGCAGTGGTACGCTCTATTCGTTCACGGTCACCCCGACGCTCTCCAGCAATGGTGTTGTTTCGGTCTACCTGCCGGCTGGCGGTGCGACGGCTTTATCGGGGCTGACCAATGTACCCAGCCATGTCGCAGTGGTGAAATTCGATTCGTCCATGCCCGGCGCTTTCGGCCCTCTGGGGCGTGGCGTCGGCGGCATTGAAACCGCTGCCGGTGACGGCTTCATCATGTATAGTAAAGAATCGATCCACACGCGCTTCTCGGCCAGTCCGCCTAATCGTTACCAGGCTGACCACTTCGTGGCGGTCCGCAACAATGGCGGAACGTGGGAATATGACAATAACAGTTCCTATGTGGCTTTCACCCCTGTCACATCCGACCTGCTTGTGGCTGCGGTGGATTTCAGTGCCGACACGGTGACGATGCTCTCCGGTGTCAGCAACGTTGTCAATGGCATTGCTTACGGCTATCAGTCAGGCGACCTGATTGTCATCCCCGGAATGTGGAACGGCGGTCCCAATTCCGGCGAGTATGATTTGGGCGGCAGCTACATCGTGCTCCATGGCGGCGCTGTGATCGGTGAGATGCCTTCGGATCCATCGGCCTGTCTCTTTGCGCCATGGGCGACCTCTGCCGAGTCCTTCACGGTCGGCATAGAGTTTAGCGAAGACGTAACGGGGCTGACGCTCGGTGATTTTTCAGTTTCCAACTCCAGTCTCGCCGTCTTGTCAGGCACCAATAGGTCGTATGAACTGGAGATCACCCCCGCGTCGTACGGGGTTGTGCGCGTTGATCTGCACACCAATGCCGTCAACGAAGGCACGGTTCCGGTGGTCGGCACAATAACCCATTGGAACGACTATTATGTGTGGGCCAATGCGCTTCAGGCTGAGCCATCAAATCCCTTGATCCGCGACCCGAACGGCGACTGGGATATGGATGGCCAAAACAACATCTGCGAATATTACTACGGCGGCGATCCGACTGTGGCGAACGCTCCTTTGGTAGCAACACTGATCGTGCAGAATCCGGTCGGCCCGATAGTCGATGTGGCATTCCCCATCCGCGATTCAGCTGCATCGAGGGTTGGGCTGCAATACAGCGACGACCTCGACCGCTGGTTCGCGCCCGGGCAGGATTTGTCGGGCGTCTCCAATCCGCCGCCTGCCATCGTATCCGCCGCGAAAGGAACCCTCAATATCGTGACCGATGCCGTGTGGGGCGATGTCTCCATGTACTCCTATACCGTCGCACCCGCCGCGGGAGAAATCAGCGAAGCTCGTGCTCTTTTTTTCCGCGTGGGCGGGATTCCATGAGCGGGTGTAGTGGATCAGCCGTTGCCGGATTGGCGCAGGCATCCTTGGCCTACCCTATGGCCTGAACCAAAGTACCAATCTGATGGGCGAGTGGGATTATGTCGGCGAAACCTTTGAAACGGGTTCCGCCGAAATTGACCCGCATGATTTAAACATGGATTTTTCAGGTGAGGGAAATTAAAAGTTGACAATGACACCGGTTGTGCGAATCTTAAAAAAATAAAATCATAGATATTCCATTGATATGAATGCACTGGTTGAGCTTTAGAGGTTTTGAGTGAAGATGCGGAATGAGAACGGTTTAAACCGGCCGGTGACTCAGAAGGTTATTGCAGAGCATTCCGGGGGTTCTGCGTCGCTTGTATCCCGAATCCTGTCAGGCAGGCTGGAGAAGGCGATTGTCGTCTCCGCGGAAAAAGAGTTTCGAGTCCGGCGTGTTGCGGAAGAGCTGGGCTGTCGAGGGTTGATTTAGAATTCGCGATGGCATCGGGGAATATGGAGCCCGGCGTCATCAGTTGTAACAAAAACAGGGGTTCTGTAAAATTTTCGATGAAAGAGCCGATGGCAGA
This sequence comes from Pontiella desulfatans, assembly GCF_900890425.1. Classification (NCBI taxonomy): domain Bacteria; kingdom Pseudomonadati; phylum Kiritimatiellota; class Kiritimatiellia; order Kiritimatiellales; family Pontiellaceae; genus Pontiella; species Pontiella desulfatans. The sequence continues at coordinate 24,032 of NZ_CAAHFG010000003.1, forward strand.
GAAGCAAGGTGAGATGGGTCCCCTTACTGGGCCGAAAGAAGGCTTTTGATGGGGATGGTTTCTGTGTCGGCGATGATTTGATTGTTGTTTTTTAGCCCTGATGAGGGCGGCGACGCACAGCGGGGCTGTGGGTAGCTGAGGCGAAAGCCTCGTGTTCTTTGACATCCGAGTTTTGATTGTTCATGCGGCTTGCCGGAGGAGCTCGACCCACATGTCGGGGTAGAGCCTCTTGCCTTTGAGGCAGGCGATCGCGACGGGCGGATGCCCGCCGAGGCTGCCGTGCGGGCGCATGAAGTTGTAGTAGGCGACGAAGAGCGTGGTGAGTGCCGTGGCTCCGTCGAAGCTCTTGAAGCCGGCGCGGGGTCGCGTGTGGTATTTATAGGTGCGGTTGAGCCGCTCGATGAGCTGCTTGTAGACGCGGTAGGTCTCGCTTTCGGGATCGAGGTTCTTGAGTCCGATGACGGTACGTTTATTCAGGACTGCTTCGCCTCCGGCCACCACGGCGGCGGTGTTGTAGGCGACGGTGGCGCTGTCGTAGGACGGCAGGCCGTCGGTGACGAGTTCGAAGGCTTCGGCCCGGGGCGCGTCCGGCGGGCCGCACATGCTTTGGATGAGTCCGAGCGCCGGTTCGGCCCCACGGGTTTGGGAGAGGTTTTAGCCGCAGATGGCCCGCCGCGTTTCGGTGATGACGAGCCAGGTGTAGCGGGTTTGCCCGCCGCTCTTGATGTAGGTTTCGTCCGCCGCGCAGGTTCCTTCGGGAACGGGACTGTTTTCATCGGTGAAGTCGGCGAGCTGGCAGGCTGCGGCCTTGATGTAGTTGACGACGGTCTGGTGCGAGATGCGGATCCCGAAGACGCGTTCGAGCGCCTGGGCGGTGAGCCTTGCGCTGAGTCCGAGGCTGATGGAGAAGGTGAGGCAGAGTCCGAGGGTATGCAGGCTGTGGTGGATGCGGTTGAGATCGACCGGGGCGTCTTCGGGGCGTTTGAGCGGAAGGTCTTGCGAGGCGAAGTGGTATTCGCGGAAGAGGTAGCGCAGCTTGAACTGGCTGGTGTTTCCGGCTTTGCGCATGGCGTGCTCTTCGGGCGTGAGCTGGGCGAGGTTCCGTACGTAGACGGGGCAGTGGTCGTTCGGGCACTTGAAGGCGGTGCACAGGCCATCCTCCTTCCATCGAAAGAGTGCATAGCCGCAATGCGGGCACCAGTAGCGCGCCTTGCTTTCGCGCCGGGGCTTGTCGGTTGGCGAAGTCCTTTTGCAGATCTTGCACTGAACCTGCGACCCAAGCTTTCCGTTGTTGAGGTAGAGATAGCGCACGGGGGCATGGCAGTGCCGGCATCGGCATTTTTCAGGCGGCATGGGCGAACCCGTCCGACGCGCTACCTTGGCGATTGTTTTTCCCGTGGCGCGCAAATGGTCGGCCTGAAGCTCCTCCCAGTCCTTTTGCGGTGCGTGCGGCAGCAATGGTTCGCATAGCGGCGGTTGAGGATCGACCCGGAACTGGCGATAGTGCGGAGGCCGCACTTCCTGCGGCTTGAGTTCGATATCCTGCCTTGAACCGTTGAGTACTTCGAGCAGCACCGGCACCACCGAAGCCAGATCGTTGTAGGTAAGCTTGCGACATACCCAGCGAAGCAGTTTCCTTAGATCATTTTTCATGGGGTCTTCCCTGTTTTTTTTGCGTGCGGCAAAAGGGCTTGGAACGACCCCATCTTATCCAATCAAAACTCGGGATAAAACAGGGGAGAAGACGCCGAAGGCATCAACCCCCAATCAAGAGAAGTAGTTTAGAGATGAAAACGAAGAGAAAACTGACCAGAAACAAAACAGGAAAAAGGAGAATGAAAATGAAAAAAATGAAGTATGTGTTAATGACAGCCAGCGTGATGCTGGTCGGTGCAGCAAGTGCCGATCTGCTCGGCGCCTGGATTGACGGGTCTGTGGATTACGCTGGGCCGCAGGCGCCATCCGTGGCTCCTGCCGTTTCGGGCGTTACCGCCTCAAGCATGACCCAGAGCGGATTAGGAGCTTGGGATGTTCGAGACGTCGGCTTTGGTAATGCTGTTCTGCCGTCGGGCCCGACATACGACCCCGGCAGCTCTTCCTGGTGGTTTTTAATACGCGCCACCGGTATCGATAATACACACAACAATGACGAATACCTAGCCTTCGACCTCACGGCCGACGCTGGCAAGCAGCTCGACATGGACACCCTCTCTTTCGACGCCACGATTGTACGGAATGCGGCCGGCGACATCACGACCACGTTCGGCATCTATATTTCGACCGATGGTGGAGCCAACTACACCCTGCTCGATAGTTCCGAGAGCATGTCGCACATCGTTGGCACTGATCCCCTCGCTACAGCCCTTGCGCCGGAGACCTTTAGCTACGATATCAGCAGCTACACCGGTGTCGAAGATTTCCGGGTTCATATTGATGTTGCCGACAATTCCAGCTCGGACAAGAAAGGTACTTACGTGCAGGGCATCCAGCTCAACGGATCCGTTATTCCTGAGCCGGCTACCATCGGTCTCTTAGGGATGTCCGCCGCCGGCTTGATACTTATCCGCAGGATAATGATGTAGGCAGTCGGAGTTTGAACGACTTAGGGCTCCGGGGCGATGCTCCGGAGCCTTTTGCATCGCAATCCACGCCGCAGTAGATTTATGAACCACGAAATATGTAGCTCGGCAAAGCCGCAACCAAAAGAAAGTTGACAGGCCGATGGATAACAAAACGATTTTTTAACATCCATGCATGAAAATGCCGGATAGTAGTGCAAGAGGACGCTTGTGTTGTGTTGATCATTCTTGTCCTTTGGCGTTTATTGGCGGTTCTGTCAGTTCTATTTCCAGGGGTAACAGAGCAATAGGGATTTTGAGAACGATTTGAATGGGATATTATGACAACTAAACTGACTACACACATTGCAACAATTTTCCTGTCGGCATCTGCCTCTATGGCCGCTGAACTGTATCATGCGGACTGGATTGATTTTAATAAGAACGGCCGCAAGGATGTCTATGAGGATTCAAAAGCGGACATCGATGCCCGCATTGACGACCTGCTCTCGCAGATGACGATGGATGAAAAGACGGGGCAGATGGTGACCTTGTACGGTTGGGGCCGTGTATTGAAAGATGAATACCCCTCCGAGGCATGGAAGCAGGCATCCTGGAAGGACGGCGTTGCGAACATTGATGAGCAGGGTAATTTTCCGCACGGCGGCAAACATACCGATCCCGCGGGTCATGTTGAATTTATCCGGAGGCATCAGCGCTGGTTTGTTGAGGAAACGCGGCTGGGTATTCCCGTGGATTTTTCGAATGAGGGCATCCGGGGACTGTGCCATAACTACTGCACCAGTTTTCCAAATCAGCTTGGACGCGGTGCGACTTTTAACCGCCAGCTAGAGTACGAGATTGGTAAAGTGACGGCGCTGGAGGCGAAGGCGCTGGGCTACAGCAATGTGTACTCACCCATTCTGGATGTGCTGCAGGACCCGCGCTGGGGGCGATGTCGTGAGGTCTATGGAGAAAGTCCGTATCTGGTGGGTGAGCTTGGTTTGCAGCATGTGAAAGGGCTGCAGGACCAAAAAATAGTGTCTACACCGAAACATTTCGCCGTTTATTCGGCACCTTATGGTGGTAAGGATAACGTACGCGGCGATTGCCTGATTCCGTTCCGCTCCATGCATGAGATTCATTTGGAACCCTTCCGCAAAGCCTTTATGGAGGGGAACGCTCTCGGGGTGATGAGCACGTATGCCAGTTATGATGGTGAAGCAGTCGCGGGTAGTGACTATTTTCTTACCGATTTGCTACGCGATACCTATGGATTTAAGGGCTATGTCGTGAGTGACAGTGGTGCCATTTGGTTTCAGCACGTCCACCATGCGACTACAGAGAATGCCAAACAATCGATTGTCCGTTCTGTGAATGCAGGCAACAATGTGCGAACCAATTTTCAACAGCCTGAAAAGTTTTTAAATCCATTGAGAGAGGCGATTGAAGAGGGGTTGATCAGCGTGGAAACGATTGATGAGATGGTTCGTGATGTGCTCTATGTGAAGTTCTGGATGGGACTTTTTGACAATCCCTATATCGGGCTCGATGATGCGCCTGAGCGGATTCGCACAGATAAGGCTCGCCTCCTTGCCTTACAGGCTGCACGCGAGTCTGTGGTGCTTATGCGTAACACGGATTCCCTTTTGCCGCTGGAGTCCAGTAAATATAAACGAATTCTGGTCTGTGGCCCCTCCGCGGATGATGCCAGTTTGATGCAGGAGCATTATGGACCTCACCGTTCAGAAATCGTGACGCCTCTTCAGGGCATTCGGGACGCCTTTGCCGGCAGTTCTCAGGTCGATTACATTCGCGGTTGCGATTTTTTCGGAGAGCAGTTCCCCGATTCGGATATCTTGAGAAATTATAAGCCCTCCGCAAAAGAGCTTGCTGAGATCGATAAAGCCGTCGCGAAAGCGCGCAAGAGTGATCTGATTATTGTCTGTATGGGGGATTCCCGGAAAACCGTCGGGGAGAGTGTCAGCCGCTCGGCTCTGACTCTCCCGCGCCTTCAGGAGGTCTTCCTTCAGAAGCTGGTGGAAACGGGCAGGCCAGTCGTACTGGTTTTGTTGAATGGGCGACCTGTTGTCTTGAATAATGCGCAGGATGGGATCCCCGCGATTTTAAGTACCTTCTTTGCTGGCGAGGCGGCGGGCACTGCTTTAGCAGATTGTTTATCGGGGAAATACAACCCTGGCGGTCGCCTCCCTTATACTACGCCAAGAACCGTCGGGCAGCTTCCGCTGGCGATTCCCTACCGTCAGTTCTCCTGGATTGGTGGTGGAAATGCCTATGTCGATAACCCGCTGTTTCATTTTGGATATGGTCTGAGCTACACGACCTTTGAATACGATGATCTGGAGATTTTTGTCGAAGGACAGGGCGATGCTGCCAAAATTTCTGTTTCATTCAGCGTCAAAAACAGCGGAGATCGTGCGGGCGACGTCGTTCCCCAGCTTTATGTCAGGGATGTGGTCGCGTCGGTTTCGCCCTTTAAAAAACAGTTGAGAGGGTTCGAGCGTGTTCATCTGAAAGCTGGTGAAGCGAAACAGGTCACCCTGGTGCTGGATGCGGGCCGCGATTTGAAAATGATGAATCTGGATAACCAGTGGGTGGTTGAACCCGGCCTCTTCGAGTTCATTATTGCAGACTCCTATAACGAGGACGACATCCGGCTGGGCGAGGTGATTGTCCTGAATGATAACGGCAACTGGGACTCCTCATCCGTTCAATCGCTGGACATTGTCGAGCTGGTCGGCCAACCCCGTTTCCAACCGGGGCATCCGCCGGAAAATGTGTTGGACAGCGATCATAAATCTCGCTGGGCCACGAACGAAAAAGATCCCGCATTGACGTTCCTGTGCCGCGAAGAATTCAATCAGATCGGCTTCATCTGGTATAACGGTGCAGGAAGAACCTATCCATTCGAGGTGCTGGTCAGCGATGATCAGAAAACCTGGACGGAAATCTATCGCGGAATCGGTGGAAAAACCCGGTTTGCCGACCTGCATGATCTGCCGCTAATCACAAACAAATATATTCGTGTTCAGTTCCATGGGAACAGCGAAAATGAATTCACCAGTATGCATAAAGTGATATTTACAAATAAAATGCAGCTTTGAGCCAGCGACGCCGGCTGAGGAAACGGCATGTTGTTCCGGCTTTAGGCGGTTGTGCAACAACATGCCTTTTTAAAGATTATTTAGTCAGGGCTTGATGGAGATGAGAAGAGATATGATGAAGATACAGGAAAGAACAGGATTTGACCTGGCAGCGCTGAAAAGCCTGCTTATCTACTCAGGCATGCTGTGGACGTCGAGTGTGCAGGCCGCGCTCATCGCCACGGATTCGTTTGCAACGCAGGCCGGGGGAGCCCCGTCTTACTACGACACGGCCATTAATGGCGGGTCTATCGATAACGGAAGCGCACAGAACCCCTCCGTCGGGGTTAGCGGCTTTACAGGTGCATGGGATGCGATTGGCTACAAGACGGGCGCCGTTCAGGCGCAAAACGGCGTCAGCCTGACGCACGCCATGTCTGCCGGCAGCGCAATGAATGGATCAATCCGGGGATACTCGGTTCAGGGAGGGAGGGCCGATCTCAGCCGCCGCGTCAGTCGCGCATTGACTTCTGCCCCGACGTCCGACGGCACATATTACATGAGCATACTGTTACGGAAAACGGCGTCGTCAACAACGGGGACGTTATGGGCCGGGCTGGGGCCGTCGGAAAGGTACGATGTGTTCATCACCGGTTCCACCTCCACCTTTATCGGCCTCAATGCGGGCGCTATTTCATTTTATTCCAACGGCACCATCACAGAGCTCCTTGCTTCGGGCAATGTGAATGCGGAGGAAACCTATCTGGCGCTGCTGCAGTTCGACTACAGCTCGGCGGGTGCCGATTCGGTAACCGTGACCCTCTATGACAGCGCATCGGTTCAACAGGCCACCCGAACCTTCAACAACCTGACCCTGAACATGTCCTATCTTCATCTCGCGATCTGCCCCTACTACAGTCCGGAGGAGGCGATTGATGAGTTCCGCTTCGGTACCGCGCTCAGCGATGTGGTGGCGACCGGCACCGACGTGGTGGCCCATGATGACCTGTATGAACTTCCGGCTGGTGAAATTACCATTACGAATGCACCGTCTGTCCTGAGCAACGATCTCCTGGCAGACTCTGCCGTTCTGGTCACCAATGTGACCGACGGCACGCTTTCATTTAACGCTGACGGCACCTTTGATTACACGGCTCCCGGAGTGGCAACTAATTCGTTCTGGTACAGCGCGGTCAATGCGACGAGTACCAGCACGCCGGCAAAGGTCACTCTGATTACCACACCTCCGCTGCCCCAAATCCCGACCGATCCGAAAAAACTTCATGTCTATCTTCTGATCGGTCAGTCGAATATGGCCGGGCGTGCTCCCTACACCAGTGAAGAGGAGGGGATAATCGACGGAACGTTCCTGTTAAACGGATCGGACATCTGGGAACCCGCCGAAATTCCGCTCAATCAGTATTCAACCATCCGGAAAGAACTTAGCCTGCAGAAACTGAATCCCGGATACACGTTTGCCCAGACGATGGCTGCCAGCAACAGCGCCGTCTCGATCGGGCTGGTCGTTAATGCCAGAGGAGGAACATCGATCGATCTATGGGCTAAAGGCGGCACCTATTATAACGAAGCCATTCGGCGCGCGCAGATCGCGCAGACCAATGCAACACTCAAAGGAATTCTCTGGCATCAGGGTGAGGCCGATCGGGATATCCCCACGGGATATATCAACAAGCTGACCAACCTGGTTTTCAACCTGAGAAACGATCTGGGCAAACCGAATCTTCCTTTTGTTGCAGGAGAAATACATGAAAGTGTAAGCCTCCAAATCAATAGTCAGATCAATCAGCTGCCCGGGCTGGTTCCTTTCTCGGGCGTTGCCGGCTCTGCGGGACTTTCCCTCATTGATGATTTTCACTTTGATAATGCAAGCCAGAAGCTGCTGGGCCGGCGATATGCCGCTGAGATGCAACGGATTCAGACCCAACTGAACAGTCCGCCCGCATTCTCGGGGTCCATAGAGCATGGCTCCGACTCTATTACCTGGGGCCTGACCAACCTTATACCTGGTGCTATGGTAGATATACTGCAGTCACCTCGCCTCTCCCCTGTAAACTGGAGCACTGCCGCCACATTCATTGCAACGGCCCCGAGCACGAACTGGGTCGGTTCTGCCGTGGAACCGCAGAGCTTCTATACGGCGGAATGGAGATAGTTAAGGAGTGCCGGTCGGAATGATTCCAATATTTGCTGGAGCGCGCCGCAGCAGTGCTCCCACCAGGGGCGTTGTTTTTCGAATTGAAACAGGTGATTGAATGAAAAGAATATTGATTATTTGCGGTTTGATGGCTGTATCCGGGCTTTGTTGGGCCAAGCCAATGAATGTGGTGTTTATTCTGGCGGATGACCTCGGCTGGGCCGATACGACGTTGTACGGGCATACCAGTTTGTATGAGACGCCGAACCTGGAGCGGCTGGCAAAGCGGGGGATGACCTTTACCCGCGCCTATTCGGCCAGCCCGCTCTGTTCGCCGACGCGCGCCGGTATCCTGACCGGGCAGACGCCTGCCCGAATCGGCTTTACCGCTCCGGCGGGACATGTGCCGGCGGTTGAACTGCATGCTTCGGTAAAAAAATCAGATGCGCCGGGAAATAAAGCCGTGGAGCCGTCTTCGGTGACCCGGCTGGACACGGCGCTTCCAACCCTTGGAAAGCTGATTCAGGCTGACGGATACAAAACGGGACATTTTGGGAAATGGCATGTGGGATTGGAGCCCTACAGCCCGCTGGAGCATGGCTTTGATGTGGATGTTCCGCATTGGCACGGTCCCGGTCCGGCCGGCAGTTTTGTTGCTCCGTGGGCCTATCCGGATTTCAAAGCGAATTATCCCAAAGAGCACATCGAAGACCGCATGGCGGAGGAGGCGGTGGCCTGGATGAACGCCTTGCCGAAAAACAAACCGTTCTTCATGAACTACTGGCAGTTTTCGGTGCATGCTCCGTTTGATGCAAAACAGGAGCTGATCGAAGAATACCGCAAGAAGATCGATCCCGACGATCCGCAGCGTTCGCCGACCTATGCGGCGATGGTGCATTCCTGCGACGATGCCGTCGGTTCACTGCTCGACGCGGTGGACCAGGCGGGCATGGCCGACGAGACGATCATTATTTTCATCTCAGACAACGGCGGCAACATGTACGACGGGATCGACGGGACGACTCCGACGAGCAATGCGCCGCTGCGCGGTGGTAAGGGCAGTCCGTTCGAGGGCGGCATCCGCGTTCCCTGTGTGGTGGTTTGGCCCGGTGTGACGCCCCCCGGAAGCCGCAGCGATGAGATCATCCAGACCACGGATTTTTATCCGACGCTGTTGAACGGGCTGGGTATTTCCATGCCGGAAAACCATGCCGTTGATGGAATTGACATTACCCCGGCACTGCGGGGCGGAGCATTGAAACGCGATGCTATCTACACCTATTTCCCGCACTCGCCACAGGCGGTGCCGGACTGGCTGCCGCCCTCTATGGCCATCCATTCCGGCGACTGGAAACTGCTGCGTCTGTTCCATCATGGAGAAAACGGGACGCATGATTATCTGCTGTATAATTTGAAGGACGACATCGGAGAGAAAAACAATCTGGCGGCGGCTTTCCCTGAAAAGGTGCAGCAGCTGGATGGGATGATTGAGGACTACATACAGCGTGCCGATGTTGTTGTTCCTGTGGCGAATCCGGCCTTCAATCCAAACTATTATATTCCCGAAAATATCGGCGTGCCGATACAGCACCAGAAAGTGATTGGGGTGATTGATGGCTGGAAGGCATCGGGAACGTGCATGATCCATCAGGAAAACGGAGCCCTGGTTGTTGAGAGTACGGGAGAAGATCCATACTTCGAGCTGGAGAAAATGGATAAGGTCACCGGCGGCTCATGGGTGGTTCGGCTGCGGATGAAGTCAAACGCTGCAGGAACGGCCTGTCTGTATTACAATACACCGGCCCCGGGGCGGACGGTGAATTTCCCGGTACAGCACGATGGGAAGTGGCACGAATATGAGGTGAAGATTCCTGCCGCAACCCTGAGTGGCCTGCGGATTGATCCGTCGCGCGGTCCGGGAACGATGGAGATTGACTGGATCCGGCTGGAGCAGGCCGGGCAGGTGGTACAGAAATGGAATTTTGAATAACGGAAGGACCTGAAATAAATGAAGCTTAAAATTTTATTATTGGCGGCGCTGTTGGCGTCAGTTGGCACCTTGGCGTCATCCTTTCCGGCGACGGATTCGCTGGGCCGCAAGCTGCCGACTTCTGAGGAGGTCGGTGCGCCGAGGGAAGACCGCTTTGTGGCGATGTTTTATTTTATGTGGCATTACCAGCATTTGAATGAACAAGGCGATGTGTATGACATTTCCAACATCCTGGCGGAGCATCCGGAGGCGATAAACAACGCAAACCATCCGGCCTGGGGGCCGCTGCATCACTACCACCATTTTGCCGAGCCGCTGTTCGGCTATTATCGCTCGACCGATGAATGGGTCTTCCGCAAGCATGCTGAAATGCTGGCCGATGCCGGGGTGGACGCCATTATCTTTGATACCAGCAACGGCCCAACCTACAAGGAGAGTTACGAAGCCCTGTTCCGTGCGTTCGATGCTGCGCAAAAGGATGGTGTGAAGGTGCCGAAGATTGCGTTTCTCTGCCGCTTTATGCCGGAGCCGGAACAGGTGAGAGCGCTGTATGAAGACATCTATAAGCCGGGGCGCTATGAAAACCTCTGGTTCTACTGGAAGGGCAAGCCGCTGATTATGGCCTATCCGGAAGAAACCGGCGAGCTGCAGGACTTCTTTACTTTCCGCGCTCCAAAGGCGAGTTATTTCGATGCCCCGTCGCACCCAAACCATTGGGCCTGGCTGGAAAAATATCCTCTGCACACGTTTGGAGGAACAAAGCGACAGCCCGAGCAGATGGCTGTCGGTGTGGCGCAGAATGCGCTGACGAATGAAATCACGGCGCTGAGCGACCCGCATTCCATGGGGCGCAGTTATCACGGAGGGAAACAGGATGAACGACCGGATGCCTGGAAATACGGTTTGAACTTTCAGGAACAGTGGGATCTTGCGCTGGAAAAGGACCCGGAGCTGATCTTTATCACCGGTTGGAACGAGTGGATTGCCATGCGGCTTGAAAAATTCCACAACTATGAAGCGCCGGTGGTATTCGTCGATCTGTTTGACTTGGAGGGCAGCCGCGACATTGAGCCGATGAAGGGTGGCTACGGCGATCTCTATTATTATCAGCTGATTTCCAATGTCCGGAAATTCAAAGGCATGGATGCCCCGAATACTTCGGGCACCTACACCGACTATCGTGGCGACACCATGCACCGCGATCATCCGGGGTGGGGCGATGAGTTGCATTATGTGAATAAGCAGGGCCGCAACGACATCATCAAGGCAACGGTTACGCATGATTCAGAATTTGTTCGCTTCAGCGTTGAAACCGTCGCGCCTTTAACAAAACCGGAAGGCGACTCCTGGATGCTACTGCTGATTGATGCCGACCGCGATAAAGCCACCGGTTGGGAAGGCTACGACCTGACGGTCGATCCCCAAAATTCCAACCATTGGAAAGTCGACGGCAACAGACTCGAACTCGCCATTGAGCGGGAAAAAATTGGCGATTCCCTCGACTTTGAATTCAAATGGGTCGACAACCTCAACCGCCCCGGCGACATCATGGATTTCTACACCTGCGGCGATGCCGCCCCCGGCGGGCGTTTCAACTTTCGCTATGCGGAATGATGGCAACTCGCTACTGAAATTTAAGAGTTGTTAAATAATAAATAAGCAAAAAATAGAATGATGAAAAACCTTGGTGCACCCCCCGAAAACTAATCCGCAGCGATAGTGCCTGAAAACATTGACCTAAATCGGAGGGTTGGGCTGAAAAGATCTCCGTTTGGTGTAGGTGTGTATTTCAATCGAACCAGGTCCCCCGAGAACTAATCCACAGCAAAGATGCCTGCATACATTGAGTAGAGGGTTGGGTTGAATAGATATCCGTTTGGTGCTCGAACCATTTCATGTTGACCATTTGTATGCATCTAGTTAATCGGAGGCTGCTGTTCACTCGGCAAGCCAGTGCTGGCGCCATCAATCGATTTCATGATGTCTGCGAATATAGACTTCTCATCCGGCTTCCGTTTCGTAGGATCATCCCATCCATTAAGATTCGTAAGCTGTCGTGCTGCTGAGAGCCGCTGCCGGATCGGAATAGCCGGATCCTGAATCATACGTGAAAGCCAAAGGGTGACATCATCGCGGGACATATCTTTCTTGAGCGCTTCTTCATCAATGTCACGCGGCTTCCATTCACATCGAGTGAGCATCAGTCTTACATGTGGCCTTCGTTCGATTTCCAATGCACGCACACCTGCTGAGTCATGGGAATACCCGGCAAGACGGGCACAGGCTATGTGTGCGGGTTAACTTTTCAAGGCAAGCTTGAACTTGTTCCGTTAATTCCAACTTCACCGGGCGTATCACCGTCGATAACTACGAGGTTGTTGGTGGTCTGCTGAATGTGCGATAACCTGTTTGTAGTCAAGTGATAATAACTTTATATTAACTGGGATAAACAGTGTTTTTTAAGCTGCGGTTTGTTATAATTCATCATTATGAGACCGAAACTTAAAATCACCTCCAGTACCTACTCCCGTGAAGACCTTCTTGATCATATCGACGATGCTCATTTCCAGAAAAACTGGAAAGTTAAGCGCCGGTATCAGGTCATCCTTTTTGCCTTATCAGGAAAGTACACAACCGATGAAATCGCAGAGCTTGTCGGGTGTAGCCGGGCCAGTGTGACGAACTGGGTGAAGCGTTGGCGCGAAGGTGGTCCCTTTGCGCTGGGTAGCAATCGGTACAAGCCTACTCGCGCTCCAGCACTTACCGAGGAAATGGTAGTCGATTTAGTCGAGCATCTGACAGCCGGTCTGATAAGCGGGGGTAAAGGACATGAAAGCATACAGGTCTGGCTGAAGGAAAGGTATGACCTGGACCTGGCGATTACGGCGGTGGACTACTGGTATTCAAAAATCTGGGATCGGTTCTGTAAGGGGGAGTTGCAAGACTGCGATGCTTCTCCAAAAAATCCCCTCGAGGTCGACCTCGGGAATCGGCAGAGGTTGGAGGATCGGGAAAAGAAGAGAACAGAGCGGGATAGAAGGCGTAGGCAGCTAGGTCTAGTAGCTTGTGCTTAAGTTTTCTTCCTTTGTGGTCACAAATGACATCCCTGTGTTTTGATGACGGACCAAGATGTTCGGTCTGACAATAGGTTTAGGGTATCCGGCTTGTATATTCAGTGGGTGCGCCTACCCCCAATCTTAAACCACGGATCGGTGAACTTAAGGTGGAACCTGCGGTTCCCTGTTCCGTGTTCTGGCGGCCAACGAGCCGCCCTTCCATGATGCCGTCGCGGAGCGGAGCCCGTCCCCGAAGGGGCGGCCCGGAGGGCCGAGGGCGGAGCGCAGCGACGGCATCACTTGCGATCATGTTCTGACTGCTCCTTCCATGAATACCTCGGCGGGGGTGCGTTTGTCCAGAGCGCTGTGCTTCCTCTCGTGGTTGTAATATTTAAAATAGCTGTCAAGGCCCCGATGCAACGCATGCCCGTCGGCATAGCATGCGGGATAGATTTTCTCATACTTCACCGACCACCACAGTCGTTCGATGAATACGTTGTCCAACGCCCGGCCTCGCCCGTCCATGCTGATGGTGATGTTCTCGTTTAACAGGACACCGGTGAAGGCGTTCGAGGTGAACTGGCTTCCTTGGTCGGTGTTGAATATCTCCGGATTCCCCTGCGTCAGCGCACGCTCCAGCGCATCAACGCAGAACGTGCTCTCCATGGTGCTTGAGAGCTCCCAGGCGAGCACATAGCGGCTGTACCAGTCGATTACGGCGGTCAGGTACATGTATCCATGCCGCATCGGGATGTAGGTGATGTCCGTACTCCAAACCTGGTTCACCCGTTCGATGTCCACATTGCGCAGCAAATAAGGGTAGATCTTGTGCCTCGGGGCGGGCTTGCTCGTGTGCGGACCGGGCGTGATGGCCTGAATCCCCATCAGCTGCATGAGGCGGGCGACCCGCTTGTGATTGACATCATAGTCTTGATCACGCAACCAGTCCGTCATGCGTGGATAGCCGAACTCCGGATGCCGGAGATACTGCTCGTCGATCAAACGCATCAGAAGCAGGTTCTCCGGCGTTTCCGGGGCGGGGTCGTAGTAGAAGCCCGATCTGGGGACGCCTGCGAGCCTACACTGCCGCCGAACCGAATAATCGGTGCCGGGCTCCACCCAGCTGCGGCGCGTTGAAAGCGGCAGGCTCATAGCTTTTTTTCGAGCCACTTCACGTCCATCTTCAGACGCCCGATCTCTTCGTAAAGTGGAGCCGTAAGCTCTTCTTCCGTTTGAGCCTGCTTCTTTTTCCCCGATGCAAAAAGATCCGGCGCATTCGAAAGCAACTGCTTCTTCCAATCCGAAATCTGGTTCGGATGGACCTGATATTCCGATGCCAGCTCCGCCAATGTCTTCACGCCCTTGATGGCCTCAATCGCCACCTTGGCCTTGAACTTGTCCGTGAATGTTCTTCGTTTTCTTCCCATTTCCATGCGTCCTTTTGTACCATGTTGAGGACGCAGGTTCCACTTAAGCCGGTGGTCCGAAAATCGGGGTTAAGCGCAGGGGACCAACTGAAACTGATAGTGTTTGCAATGAAAATTCTAAAAGGACATATAGTCAGCATTAAATTAATTAGTGTGGAAATTATGTCTTTAAATGAAGGCAGGCATCAGGCAGATATTTGAGGCGCATGGCGGCAGTTGCGCATGCATGCAGCGCTTGCGGCGGGCATAAGCCGGCCGCAGCTCTATTCCCTGCGGGACCGCGGGGATATTGAGCTGGTATCACGTGGTGTCTACCGGTTATCTGATCTCCCGGCACTGGGCAACCCCGATTTGGTAACTGTGTCCCTGCGCTGCCCCGAGGCGGTGGTCTGCCTGGTTTCTGCGCTCTCATTTCATGAAATCACCGGGCAGATTCCATACGAGGTTTCTGTGGCGGTACCGCGCAACACGAGCCTGCTCAGGCTCGATTATCCGCCGCTTGATGCCCGCTGGTTTGCCGGAGCTGCTTATGATTCCGGAATCGAAACGCATGTTGTCGATGGCGTCCGGGTTCAAGTCTACTCCCCGGAATAGACGCTGGCCGATTGTTTCAGGTTTCAGAGCAAGCTGGGAACCGAGGAAGTGAGCCGAATAACAGTATTAATCGGCTCATTATATTCTTTCTTTGTGAGCCGATAAAGTGCCATAAACGGCTCATGAAATATATCTGGCAACAGGATAATTGGCCTGAATTCCAATACGATTTGACAGGAATTCAGGAGAAAATGATCCGTTTTACCGAAAAAACGGGCCGGGTTGACGGTTTGTTGTCCGCCCTTCCTGAATCACTCCGGATGGATGCCGTCATTGAGTTGATGGTTGCCGAGGCTGTAAAAAGTTCTGAGATCGAGGGCGAAATGCTTAGTCGTCCTGACGTGATGTCCTCGATTAAGAATAATCTCGGTATACCTTCGAGGCCCAGGCATGTGAGTGACTCCCGAGCAAGGGGAATTGCGGAGTTGATGGTTTGTGTCAGGGATGATTTCGCCCGTGCTCTTAGCCGAAATATGCTGTTCACATGGCACTCGATGCTCATGAAAGGCAACGCTTATGTAAAGTCGGGAGCATGGCGCTCGCATTCAGAGCCCATGTTGATTGTATCGGGTACAGTCGGCAGCGAGCAGGTTCACTACGAAGCCCCGCCATCGCCGCAGGTTCCTGGGGAAATGAAACGCTTTGTAGAATGGTTTAATGCTACGGCACCGAGGGCGCAGGATGAAATTTGTTATGCACCCGTTCGTTCTGCCCTGGCCCATCTCTACTTCGAGTCCATTCATCCGTTTGAGGACGGTAATGGGCGCATCGGCCGGGCCCTTTCCGAAAAGGTGTTATCCCAGGGATTAGGCAGACCCGTGGTTATGAGCCTGTCGCGTTCCATCGATGAGGACCGGCAGGGTTATTATGATACCTTAAAACAGGCTCAACAGGCCGGTAGGATAACGGAGTGGATCGAGTGGTTTGTGAACATGCTGATGAATGCTCAAACGCAGGCGGAGACCGAAATTGAATTCACCCTGAAGAAAACCAGGTTGTTTGACCGAGTTGAAGGTGAGCTCAACGCTCGGCAGTTGAAGGCTGTTCGCCGTATGCTCGCTCAGGGGGCTGCTGGGTTCGAGGGCGGTATGACGGCAAAAAAATACATGGCGATTACGAAAGCAACCAAGCCCACAGCTACCCGCGATCTGCAGGATCTTGTTGCCAAAACAGTGTTAATTCCTGAGGGAAGCGGGCGCAGTACGCATTACCAGGTAAATATCTGAAGACTATACCGCTTTCGTCATAGGAATGATCTTGGCCTCTTTTGCGGGTGCGATCTTGAAATACTCCCTGGCTTGATTCTTTCGGTTTTTCGCTAAGCCGCGGTAATGCTTAAACAGCATCTTGGTATCAGTGTGTCCCAACTCCTGAATCGTGTC
Source organism: Pontiella desulfatans (assembly GCF_900890425.1). NCBI lineage: Bacteria > Pseudomonadati > Kiritimatiellota > Kiritimatiellia > Kiritimatiellales > Pontiellaceae > Pontiella > Pontiella desulfatans. Next base: position 40,298 of record NZ_CAAHFG010000003.1, read on the forward strand.
GTCCATGGAGTTCAGTGCAAGATAGTAAGTCGCGAAAGAGTGCCTAGCTCCATCCTGGATGTATTTAACATCGAGATCCTTGAATATGGCGCGTCTCCAACTGCGAAGCACAGTATCGGAATAGGGGAAGACCAGTGCGTCGTCATCACCTCGGTATGGAATTAACCATTTCTTTAGATTGGCTGAGATATGAACAATGCGGGCCGTCGAGGTTTTTGAGGTGTCCGCATTTACATGGATCTCATCCAACTGTAGATCGATATCCTTCCATCTCAGTCGAGTGATTTCGTTGGGGCGTATACCCGCAAAGAAGGCTAGAGCCATATATGGAATCAGGGTTGTCTTATCGGGCACGACCATTTTCCCTTCGAGCTTCACTTTTCTAATGCGCACCTTCTTGCCGTTTCCGTCTGTGCCAGGCTCGGTAATGAATGCAGTGCAGGCCCCAAAAATAGTCTTTACGTCCTTCGTGCTGTAAATTTCGGGGGTGTGAGTTACTTTCTTAATCTTTCTAGTGCGCAGAACCGGGTTTGCGGTGATCTTGCCTTGATCCAGGCACCAGTTAAAGAAGCCGCTGATATAGCGACGGTGATTATCTCGGCTGGTAGCTCCGAAATTTTGATTATCAAGCCATGTGTCGATATCAGTTGCGCTAATGGTGTCAATGGCTAGATGTCCCTCTGAACCTCCATATTTGCTAAGGTGCTGGACACACTCTTTATAGGATCTCTCTCGGAGTTCACCGATATTCTTACGCTGCTCTTGGGCTTCGAGGTACTGCCGTAAAAGCTCTCCAGTTCCATTGGTGTGATCGACGACCTGATTGTGCTTTGCATAGAAGTTGGCCGCCTGTTTCAGGTTGATCCCATAGGGTCCCAGGATCTCTAGGGCGGTGACAGCATCGTTTCGTTGTTTGTCGGTAAATCCAAGAATCTTAACGCCGTGGTTCTTTTTTTCGTTGCTCTTTTCAAAAGCACATTTTCGGGCTGCCTTGAGCGTTTCAAAAGACAGGCGGATGTGTTTGCCGGTGGAGCGGCCAAGGTCGACTTGGTATCTTTTTCCGGCTTTGGAGGTCAGTTGTCTAATGCGATAGCCGGCATGGAGTTCAAAACCGTCGTCTTTAATGTTGGGCTTGTTGTTGTTGTTGTTGTTCATGATAAGGACTCCTGAAAAGTCCGACTACCGTACAGGGGTATCAGGTGGTAATCAAGGTTGGTTGCATAATGGTTGCATTATTGGCTATTGGTAAATCTGTAAGTAACGTATTTAGAACAGTGTTCCAAAAGTACGAATGCTGACTACGAATCAGGAGGTTTCAGGTTCGACTCCTGATGGCTGCGCCACTTTTTTGGCCGTATTTCCTAGTGAATACGGCCTTTTATTGTTTTTTGGCACATTTCCCAAAGGCGTGATAGCGCATGATAAATGGGGATAAAGAAAGCCAATTTGCCAAACATTTGACAAACATTTTTCTGGCAGTGGCTTCTAATGACGGTGGGGGATGGATCTGAAGCGAGCTTGTGAAGCGAGACTGTTGCCTGCAGGCAGCCCTTGTGGTGGATTCCACGAATCCATCAATACCACTTTTCCCATGCTCTGGAATTCTGCTGATCTTGCTGCTTAGGTTTAGTGACAGTTTAGGAGCACCCCCTAAATCTGCCCACCACCATTTCCATTTTCTATATCCCGGCCGATTCCCCTCCGTCAACCCGGAAGCCCCGTGTAACTCTATGAAGAGTCTGTCTGTCGTGGGGCATGTGTAAGTTGTCCGTATTCAATTGGTTATCTAGAGCAAGAGGCGTTTCCCCCACGACCCCCACGAAGGGTTGGTGAAATTGAATTTTTCACACACATAGTTCAAAGCATGCCTATCCGATTGACACAGGTTGGTGTTTTTGGCACACCCTAACGCATGTCGAATTACCCTCGAACCCTGTTGGAGTTTCAACATCGCTTTCCTGATGAGTCATCCTGCTTGCACCATCTGGAGCATGTCAGGTGGCCAGCGGGTTTCGAATGCCCGTCCTGTGGAAACGTCGGTGACCCTTGGCGACTTCGAGCCAGACCCCGCGTGCTGGAATGTAGGCAATGCGGGAATCAGGCCAGCCTCACAGCAGGAACAATTATGCACCGAACACAACTCCCCCTGACGATTTGGTTTTGGGCTGCCTACCTGGTGACGACGCAGACCCCGGGTATGAGTGCTCTGCAATTCCAGCGGCAGCTCGGTATCAAACGTTACGAAACTGCGTTTCTGATTCTGCACAAGTTGCGCATGGCTATGGTTCGGCCAGAGCGAGACCGAATTGGTTCCAAGTGGCCCGTTGAGGTGGATGAGACGTTCGTCGGTGGCACAACCCAAGGGGAGGGCCGGGGACGGCATCACAAAACACTTGTTGTTGGTATGGTGGAAGTTATGCCTCGCAAGAAGGCTCTGGGGCCTGATCCGAACCTGCCATCAGGGCAGCGTCCACAGCATCAGGGAGGACATGGACGGAGTTTTATTGCGGGAAGGTTGCGGCTTCAGGTTGTTCCCAACCGAAAGCAGGAAACGCTGGAGCCGATCCTTGTGACCAACGTCCAGAAGAAAGCCGAAGTACGAACCGACGGATGGACGGGCTATGACAACTTGCATGGATTGGGGTACAAACACATCGCCGTGCCCATCAGAGGGGATCAGGCCAAAACGGACCAGCATCTTCCGATGATTCACATTGTATTCGGAAATCTTGATGCCTGGCTTCTGGGAACACACCACGGCGTGAGTTCGGCGCACTTGCAGGGCTATCTCAACGAATTCGTATTCCGGTTCAATCGCCGATTCTGGCCCATGGTAGGCTTCGAGAGTGTGCTGAAAATTGCGGTCCAGGTGGAGTCTCCGACTGTGCAAAACTTTTATAAAGCCGCAAGGGAATCGAAAGATTCGACCTAGCCTGTGTTAATCGGATAGGCAGGGTTCAAAGGTATGGTAACCCAAATGTTGTTTGCAGCGAGGGCTAGGTAAAACGTTCGTGCAATGGTTTGCGTTGCTATGCTATGCGTTTTGTATGACGTGGAAGATTCTAGTTTTAGGCCTATGGTTTCCGTTGTGCTGTTTAGCGGTTGAGCCTTACACGCCGTCCATTGCCGATCCGCTACTGGAGCCTTGGCGGTGGCGGGAGATGGAGGAACTGGCCGATCTGGACATCCTTTCCATAGACGAGGCGGCGGATGGCTCGATTTGGTTCGGTTGCATTGGCGGGTTGGCGCGGTATGACGGCCGGCAGATCGAGCGCATTCCTTTTGATGATGGGCTGTTGTCGGGCATCGCGCATGATCCGAACCGAGCGCCTTGGGGAAAAAGCGTGCTATGCATGCGGGACGGCGGACTGGTTGCTGTGGTCGAGAACGGGCTGGTGCTAAGGACGGACGGTGCGTGGAAGGTGATTCAGCGGGATGCGGGTCATTCCATTTTCGGCAGCCGGTTGGTGCAGTCCGAGGATGGCGCGGTATGGCTGCTGATGCCCGGCGCGCTTTGGCGGTTCAGCGAAGATTTAACGAAGCGGCAGGTCGTACTTCGTGCTGAGGGATCGCAAACCCTGGCTTCTTTTTGCCATGACTTGAGCGGCGATGTGTGGGTGCTACGAACGAAGTCTTCGGAACGCCCGGAGCTGATCCATATTCCGCTTCGGAATGGACGGGTGAGGGAAGAGCAGGATTGGCGAACCTATCGGTTGGATATGAAGAAAATCTCAAGTGAACCACGTATCTGCGCCGATATGTCCGGGAAGATCTGGTGTGTCGATAGCCGGCTGGATGGGGTCTTTCTGTTTGACCCCTCCACGGGATCGGGGGAAATGACGAACCTGTCCGACTTCGGGTATAATTTTGTAATGAGGGATCGGAGCGGGGGTATCTGGGCGGCGGGCGCGGGGACGCTCAAGGCGCTGCATCGTCCTGGAGATCCGATGTATTCCGCAACTCAACTTGGGCTTCCCAATATTTTCCTGTCGCTATTCGAGACCGCGAATGGAAAGGCGTGGGTACTTGAACGTGGGGGGAACGTGCATACGCTGGATATGGGGAGGGACCAGTGGCTGACCTACGAGGGATTGCATTTCGAGTGCGAAACGGACGACGGTCGGCAATGGTATTTAACGAAGAATCATCATGTGGTGTCGTATGATCCGGCCTCCGATCGTTGGCTCGAATATAATATACAGGATGGACTGATCGATTTCCCGCGTTCATTGCACGCATCCAGCCACGGTTTGGTCTGGGCGGTCGGCAACCACAATCAGCGCGCGGCCTTTAGCGTCTATAATGGATCGGGCTGGACTCGGCACGAATTGCGTGATTTCGCAAAGCTGATCTGGGCGGGTGGCGCATTCGAGGCCAAAGACGGTACGGTTTGGCTCGGATGCATGGGCGACAAAATTAATGCACCGGGGGCAGGCGGCGCACTTCAATACGAGGTGCTCGACGGCGGAGCCGTCCAGCTTTTGGAACGGTATGCCCCCCCTCAATTCCCTTACGCCATCCACCGGTTCGCCCAAACGGATGACGGCCTTCTATGGATCGGATCGCCAACCATCTATACGTTTGACATCGCGACTGGGGAAAGACGGATCGTCTCAGAGCTTCCCGGCATGTTCACCCATGACCTTGTGGTGGATGGAGCACGAAGCCTATGGGCGGCCAACGGATTGTCCGGTGTCTACCGCAAGGAAAGGGATGGATGGCGGAATTTTTCCGCAGAGGAGGGGTTGGCGGGAAGGCTGGTTGTGGATCTGCTGCCGATGCACGATGGAACGTTGCTCGCCGCGTCCGATGGCGGTATCAGCCGGTTCGACGGAAGGAGCTGGGCGGGGGCGGTGTTTTCGGCCGACTTCGGTATGTCGAACCGGGGAGGAAGCATGCGCGAATCGAACGATGGCGCCATGTGGTTTAATTTCAACAAAAAGGATATACGGTCGCTGCGGATGAACGTCAATCTGGCAGGGAAGGATCCATTCCGTACGGTTCGTTACAGGCCTGACCAACTCGCACCGGACACTTTCATTGTCGACCATCTAGATCGAATCGACTCCGCCGGGAACCTCCATGTTTCCTGGTCAGGGAAAGATGCGTGGCTGAATACGCCTTCGGAGAAGTTGCAGTTTTCATGGCGGCTGAACGGGGGAGAATGGTCGTCGTTCTCCGGTGAAGCCGACCATTCGTTTGTCGGGTTGGGGCGCGGAAGGCATACCTTGGAAGTCCGCGCCCGGGATCGTGATTTCAATATAGACCCGACCCCGGCGCTGAGTCGGTTCACGGTGGTTCCGGCGGTGTGGCAACGCCCTTGGTTCATTGCCATGGTGCTGCTGATAGGTGGCGGGACGGTGGCGTTCATCTGGATGCTGATTTATTTCCACGAGAAACGGTTGAAGGATCGTGCGTTGCATCTGGAGGAAATCGATCAGATGAAAACCGGGTTCTTCACCAATATTTCGCACGAGCTGAACACGCCTCTCGGATTGATCAAGGAACCGCTGGGGCGGCTGCTGAAAAAAGAGACCGATCCGCGCAAGGAAACGCTGCTCGATATGGCGATGCGCAACGCCGACCGCATTGAAAACCTGGTTTCGCAGATCCTGGATTTCCGCAAGCTCGAACGGGGAATAATCCATATTGAGGTTGTGGAAGGGGACGCGGCCGGGCATGTGCGGGAGAGCATCGAACTCCTGCAGCCACTCGCAAAAAGGAACCAGATTTCCTGCAGGATTGTTTGCGAGAACGCCAGCCAAGGATGGTTCGATCCGGATAAGCTCAGGAAGATGGCCTCCAATCTGGTGGGCAACGCCCTCAAGTATACTCCGGCGGGCGGAAACGTTGTGGTGGAACTGAAAACGATTGAGGATGCCGACCGTGGACGTATGCTTTCCCTGATCGTCGAGGACACGGGCCCCGGTGTCGATCCCGAGCACTTGTCACGCATCTTTGACCGCTTTTACCGCATTCCTGAAAAGTCGATCGTGGACGGTTCTGGAATCGGCCTGAACCTCACCAAGGAGCTGGTCGATCTGTGGGGCGGGGAGATTCATGCCGAGAGCCCCATCCATTCGTCACCGGATGGTCCCGGAACCCGCTTTACGGTGCTGCTGCCCATGGAACTGCCTCATATTTCCAATCTCGGAGAGCAACATGAGTGAACGAAATGATGAATCGAACAGCGGGTTCGATCATTCGGAAGAACTTCCGGTCATCCTGTTGGTTGAGGATGAAGCGGACTACCGTCTTCTGGTCGCTTCCGATCTAGAGGAAGACTATCAGGTGGTGGAGGCGTCGAATGGTAAGGAGGGGCTGGAAAAAGCCCTGGAGGCCATACCCGACCTGGTCGTGACCGATCTCATGATGCCGGTCATGGATGGGATTGAACTCTGCCGTCGCTTGAAGTCCGGGGTGGAAACCGCCCATATCCCGGTGGTGATGCTGACGGCCAAGACGGCGGTGGAGAGTCAGGTAGAGGGCTTGCAGACGGGCGCCGACGACTATGTGACCAAACCGTTCAATATGCTGCTGCTCCGGGCGCGCATAAACAACCTGCTGGAGACGCGCCGCCTTTTGCGCAGGCATTTCGCCCACGAGTTTGCGCATTCCACAGGGGAAGATCCAATCTCGGAAATGCTGGAGATTCCGGAACTTCGCAGCGGCTTGGACCGCGCGTTTTGGGAAAACCTGTGCCGTATCCTTAAGGCCAGTTGTGCCGATCCCGGTTTTAATACGGATTCGTTGGCTTCCGAACTCAACATGAGCCAGCGGTCGATGCAGCGCAAAATCAAGGCTTTGGTGGATCTGACGCCCGTTCAGATGATTGCGGAATACCGCCTAAAAAAGGCGGAGACCTTGTTGAAGGATCCCCAGATGCATGTGACCGATATCGCTTTCGATGTGGGGTTCAGCGACCTCAGCAATTTCTATCGAATCTTCAAGAAAAAGCACGGCATGACCCCCTCCCAGTACCGCGACGCTAAATAGGCTGGCGTCCCGTTCATTCCTTGAACCCTGTTGCGATCCGCCAATTCTGTTTGGCGGAAATCACCACTGTTTTGGCGGAAAAACCCAAGCCAGGATTTCCCATGGTATGGGAAAACATTTGTCGACAGGGCTTCGTAGCCGGGGACTCCCATATTCCTGAAAAAGCGTTATGAAAAACAAGAAGACCTGCTGCTGGACGTGGATGAATGCGTGGAAATAACCATGAATAAACGAAAGGATGAATCGAACATGCGCCCCGATCATTCGGAAGATGTTCCGGTCATCCTGTTGGTTGAGGATGAAGCCGACTACCGCCTGCTGATCGCTTCCGACCTCGAAGAGGACTACCAGTTAGTGGAGGCCGCGAATGGGAAGGAGGGGCTGGAAAAAGCCCTGGAGACCATACCCGACTTGGTCGTGACCGATCTCATGATGCCGGTCATGGACGGGATTGAGCTCTGCCGTCGCTTGAAGGCCGGGGTGGAAACCGCCCATATCCCGGTGGTGATGCTGACGGCCAAGACGGCGGTGGAGAGCCAGGTGGAGGGCTTGCAGACGGGAGCCGACGACTATGTGACCAAGCCGTTCAATATGCTGCTGCTCCGGACGCGCATCAGCAACCTGCTGGAGACGCGCCGGCTTTTGCGTAGGCATGTCGCCCGCGAGTTCGCATGGTCTACAGAGGACGATCCCGGCTCCAATACGCTGGATATGCCGGAACTGCACAGCGACTTGGATCGTGCGTTTTGGGAAAACCTGACCCGCAAACTCAAGGCCAATTACGCCGATCCCGGGTTTAATCCGGATTCGTTGGCTTCCGAACTCAACATGAGCCCGCGGTCGCTGCAGCGCAAAATCAAGGCCTTGGTGGATCTGACGCCCGTTCAGTTGATTGCGGAATACCGCCTGAAAAAGGCGGAGACCTTTTTGAAAGATCCCGAGGTGCATGTGACCGATGTTGCTTTCGAAGTGGGGTTTGGCGATCTCAGCCATTTCTATCGAATCTTCAAGAAAAAGCACGGCATGAATCCCTCCGGGTATCGCGGGGAAAAGGTGTAGATGCAAAAAAACGCTTATTTCAGGAGTATCTGCTGTTTGGCGGAAATCGCCACTATTTTGGCGGAAAAAACCAAGCCAGATCTTCCTTGATATGGGAAAACGTTTCATCCTTTTGGAAAGGGATGTGCGTTCGCGCAGGTTTCTGATTGGGTGCCGGAAATGGATTCTCGGGGAGTTCATTCGGCTGAAAAAATGAACAGGAGGAAGATGATGAAAATGAGAGGCATAGCATTATTCGCAGTCCTATTGGGCATGGCGCTCGGGACGCAGGCAGCCCCACCGATCGGCGAGACCATCTGGCTGAAAAACATCAACACAAGTTCATACGTGGTGATAGGCGACGACGAGGGTACGGCTATACTGGTCGCCAAGGATTCCTCTAATATTGTCAGTGCACTGAGCTTCGTGGTGGAGGATGCCGGGTCAGGCAACGTCCTTCTCAAGGTGGAGAGCACCGGCAATTACGTGCTGGCGTCTGACGATAGAAAAACCACGCTGGTGCCTAGCGGAACCGATACCAACAATACAATGACGCATTTTACATGGGTGGAAGATGCCGGAACTATTTCCTTGATCAGCGTTGGGGATGCAGACGGGAAGCCGATCGTGGGTCTGACCGGCGCTGCTGAAAAATTAGCGGCCAATTTAGCTGCGGCCGATGAAACGTCTGCGTTTACATACGGTGTTGTGGCTGACGGACTTCAGCCTCCTCTGGGGCTGGGCGCTGTAGCCACCGCTTCGCAGGTTAGACTGGATTGGAACGAGGATCTCTCGGGAGAGCTCGACTTCTACACTGTATACCGCTCGACCAGCACGCCGGTGACCCCCAGCGATACGGTGGTCGGCAGTCCGACCACCAATACGCTTACGGACCTGACCGTGGTCAATGGCACCACCTACTACTATGCCGTTTCGGCAACCGATACCAGTTCGGTTGAAACAGATTTGAGCGACGAGGTGTCGGCCACGCCGCCGACCGGAACCGCAGTGCCGCAAAACCCCAGTGCGTTGGGTGTTCCTGCGGGCGTTTTGCTGGACTGGGCTGACGACCAGACCGGCCATCTGGACACCTATACCGTCTATCGTTCGACCAGTCCCGGTGTGACGACCGGCAGTCCGGTACTCACCAATGTGGCCACAAGTGTCTTCGTCGATACAGATGTAGTTGTCGGAACCCCCTATTATTATGCAGTGACGGCTTTTGGGACCACCAGCGTGCCGCAGGAGAGCGCCTTGAGCACCGAAGTTTCCGCAACCCCCTTGGCGGCCATAACCAGCACAGTACTGTACCAGCATATCGATGCCTCCGTGGCCGACAGCGTACAGACCAATAGCGGGGGTGTGGTAGCAACTGTGGTCGACCAATCGACGTTCGGCAACGATGCCGTGGATGGCGATGGCAGATCCGTTCTGTGGCCCAGCACCAACCTGTTCGCTTCCGGGCTTGCCGGATTCGACATGGGCGATGACTATCGAACACTCGACCTGTTCGACGCCAGCGGGCAGACAAACTTTCTTGATTTCACGAGCGCGGCCTCGGGCAGCGATGGGTTCGCCATCCTGGTGGCATTCAAGACGCGTGATTTGGGTCTAAAAATCAATCCGGTGATCAGTGGTGGGCCTCTCACGATGCAGTACTTCAATACGGGCGAAATGAAGGTCTTGCTGGGTTCGGCCGAAATTACGCAACCCGGGCTGTTCGTGGAGGCGGGAGACACCATCGTCTATGCGTTGAACTATAATGCATTGACCGGAGAAACGACCTTCTGGGATTCCAAGAATGATCTTGAAAGTTCGACCACAGCGGATGTCTATGGCAATTTTGCAGGCTCCGGTCCGATGCGGTTGGCTGGAACCTTAAACGACAGCCGGATTTTTGACGGACTCATCGGTGAGGTGAAAATCTTCAGTACCAAGCTTCCCATTGATGAATTCCTGGCGGAACGCAATGCACTGGTACAGAAATGGGCCGTAGCGGATTCCTCCGGCTTCGATGTGTGGGCCGGCAACTGGGGGGTCGACCTTGGATCGGCAACCGACGACTGGGACAACGACGGCATCAATAATCTGGCCGAATATGCCTTTGCGGGTAATCCGACCAACGGTTCCGACGACACCTATACCGATCTGATCACTGACGGTGGATTGGTATACATCCACCCGCAGCCCAAGGACGACACCGAGCTGAACTATGAAGTTCAGACCCGGGATGCCCTGCAGTACGGCTCCTGGACGAATGAAGGCTACACCTCGGTGAGCGGTACCTACGTGCCGGCGGAAGGGGACTACAACTATGTTTCCAACTCCGTTCCAACCACGGCTCCGGTGAAGATGATCCGCGCCAGCGCGGAATATTAACCAATCCGGACTGACCATATTGCCGGGGATTGACTTGAAATGTCTTTCCCCGGCATTTTTTTACAACCAAAGGCCACCCTCAAATGGAGAACAGCAGAATGAAAAAAACAGTACTCTTGTCACTGAACGTTCTTGGAGCCGTTTGGGCCTGGGCGTCTGCTCCCGTCGGGGAAACGGTTTGGCTATACCATATTGATAATGCTTCCTACATAACCGCCGACGCGGAAAACGACTATGCGGTTACCGCGCTGGGGACTTCTGCCATCGGCGATGCCCAGCAGTTTGTCATTGAAGATGTCGATGGCACCAACATTGCGCTCAAGGCGTTTATCAACGGCAAATATGTTCAGCCCCGAACCGCCGACAAAGACAAACTCTATGCCGAAGCAACCTACACCACCAATTCATTGACCCACTTCCTTTGGTCTGACCTGCCTAGTGGCAAGGTGCGCTTGACGTGCGTTGGCGATACGGACGAAAATGCGAATGTCAGCCCTGGCGGAGCTTCTGAAATTCTGCGGTCGAACACCGCGGAAACCGGCTCCGAGACCGAGTTTTCCTGGGGGATCGTAGATGGCTTGTTGCCCATCGACAGTCTGGTCTATTCCGTCAATGACGAATCGGTGACCTTGGATTGGGATGACGATACCTCGGGGACTCTCGATTTCTACCGGGTCTACCGTTCCTCCGAAAGCGGAACCAATTTTGTGGCGATCGCCACCAACGTGGCCGAAAGCACGTATGCGGATGTCGGCATGCCCGGCGGCATCACCTACTACTATGTCGTGACGAGAGTCGATTTCAGCGGTGTGGAGTCGGGATTCAGCAACGAAATCGCGGCGGTGCCGAACGAGGTGGTACGGTTGCAGCATCTGGACGCCGTCAACGCGGCAAGTGTGCTGACTTCAAGCGGCGTGGTGACCCAATGGATCGACCAGACCATCGGCGGCAACCATGCGGTTCCAGGGATTGGAAACACGCTTTATCCGAGCGTAAGCCTTTCCGAATCCGGTCTTCCGGGGGTGGACATGCAGTCGGGACGCAACAGCCTCGAACTCTTTTCAGCGGGCGCATCGGACGTATGGCTCGACCAGTCGGGCGGCTCCAACGGATTCTGCGTTTTGGTCGCCCTCAAGTGCGATTCGGTTTTGGCAGGCGGAAATGATGTGCTCGGCAACTCGGGATTCGGCCTGGGCTTCAGCGGAGCAGGGGATCCGCAGGCCTGGCTCGGCGGGCAGGCGGTCACGTCTTCGAGTCCTTGGAACGTCGAAGGCGGCGATACGCTGGTGCTGGCATTCAACTACGATGACGCAACGGGGGCGTACGATTTCTGGGAATCGAAAAGCGGCACATCCACCACGGGCACCTTGGCGGCTGCCGATTTTTCAACGGCGGAGCCGGTGTCGCTCGGCAGCGCCGCATCAGCCGCCCGCTACCTCGACGGCATGGTGGGCGAGGTGAAGGTGTTCGGCTCACGCCTGAACCCGACCCACTTCAAGCGGCAACGGAATCGCCTGATGGGAAAATGGTTCAACCGGCCGAACATCGTGCTGATTTATGTGGACGATTGGGCGTGGAATGGTACGCCCATACGGATGGATGACCGCATGCGGAACTCGGGCATGCCTTCCATCATGGAAATGCCGAACCTGGAATCGATGGCGCAAAACGGCATGGTGTTCCGCAACGCCTACGGTTCGCCGCAATGCACCCCGGCGCGCGCCTCGATCCAGACCGGCCAGTCGAACCCGCGTAATGGTATAACCGTATACATGGGCAATTCCGGATATTATGACGACGATTCCACTACGGAAGGGGAGAAATACTACAATTTTCCGGTGATCGCGAATGGTTCGAGCCGTACCTTCAGCCCGGCAGCCGTGACGATTCCCGAAGCGCTTGCACCGTTGGGCTATGCTTGCGCCCATATCGGTAAGTGGCATATACGGGATGGTAGTCCCGGCGATGAGGGATATGCCAGACATGACGGGCCGACTTCGAATGACGAGGGGAACAACTATGATGACACGACCGGTCTGGCCGGGTTGGAAGATCCAAAGCTGATGACGCAGATCACCGACGACGGCATCGCCTTCATGGAGGAGCAGGTGGCTGCCGGGCAACCTTTCTACCTGCAGCTTTCCCACTATGCCATGCATGGAGGATGGGAATGTAGCCCCGAGTCACGGGCGCGCTACCAGAACCATCCGGATATCGTGGCTTATAACGGCGGAGAAAAGAATCCGGAGAAGATTAACCACACTAAAGATCCTGCGGTCTTCCTGGGCATGGCCTACGAACTGGATCTGAAGATCGGTGAAGTGCGGCAGAAACTCGTGGATCTGGGAATCGCCGACAATACCTATGTCATCATGATGGGTGACAACGGCTACCGCCACGACTTCTTCGATGAGCTCTCCGGCCTTTCCCAGCCGCTTCACATGCAAAAGTGGTGGTTGTGGCAGGGGGGCATCCGCGTGCCCATGGTGGCGGAGGGTCCCGGAATCCCGGCGGGTTCGTTCACGGCGGCCAACGTTGCGAACTATGATTTCCTGCCGACCTTCGTTGATTGGGCGGGCGGCGATCCGGCCCGTGTGCCGGATCTCGACGGCATCAGCCTCGCCGGACTGATGGAGGGAGAAGCGCCCGGCGGGGATTTTCTCGACCGTTCGCTCTATTTCCACTTTCCGCACTATCGCAACACCATGCCGCATTCGGTGATGGTGAAGGGGCAGGAGGCCGTGGTTTATTTCTATGAAACCCCGGTGCGGTTTCCCGCGTGGGAGCCGATCATGTATTTCGATATCGGAAACGACCCGGGGCAGTACCACAACATCTATCCGGAAAATCCGGCGCGCGCCGGCGCGCTCTATGCCGATATGACCAACTACTTCGCTTCGGTGGGTGCCCGCATACCGCTGGTTCCCAATACAAACTATGTCGAATCGGTCTACATGAACGTCAGCGAATATGACAAGCGGGTTGCCGGGGGGCCGTTTATCGGTACCCGTACGGCGGAAAGCGATGAGTCGGGCCCAACCACGTTCTCGGAATATTGGATGGATTCCTGGGGCGTGGACATTGGCTCATCGACCAACGATTTTGATGGCGACGGAACGCTCAACCTGGCGGAATATGCCTTAGGCGGAAATCCGACCAATGCGCTGGATCCGGGCGCTATTCCGACCTTCACCCGGTCTGAAGGTGGCTTTAACTACACCCACATGCGCCGCAACGACGACTCGGGACTGCTTTACACCATCGAGTCCACCACCAACCTGGTTTCCGGGGTCTGGACGAATGCCGGTTATACCGTGGATGGAATTCATGCGACTGCCGGCACGTTCGACTCCATCACCAACGCCATTCCGGTTTCCGATGACGATACATTCATCCGGTTGAGGATCGATCAGCAATAAGCAGATCCATATAGAAGTAGAAGCACGAAGGATGGCGGAAATCTCCACTGTTTTGGCGGAAAATACCAAGCGGCATTTTTTCGAATATGAGAATCTATTTCAGTTAATGGCTCAACGTATGTGGATTGAGATGCTTAGGGAAGTGGGTGGAATGTCCCGCCAGCACGTCCGAACACACGAATGGAAATGTAAAGGGCTGAGGAATATATGGTGAAAAGAATACACACTATAAGCGCCATGTTGGCATGGCTTCTGGCGGCGGTCGCGACCCCGCTTTGCGCGGAAGTTTTGATCGATCTGCAGACGATCAGCCCGGTCAACAGTCGCTCCGCGACCTTTTCGAATCTGGGCGGTTCCGTGGCCAGCAGCGACTCCCAGTTGGTTCCTTCAGGCACCCTTTCCGCTTCCGGAAGTCTGGTTGCCGGCGAAACCTTTGGTGTTACGATTTCGGGCGTAAGCGACTGGAGCTATGCCGCTGCGACTGGCGCTGGCAGCGTGAACACCTATTTGAGTGGACTGACCCCCGCAAACATTGTCGGGCCCAACGATAAAGGCTGGGGGCTCGCCGGGGGCGCAAATGAGGGATTTCTCGCCGGTGCGGGCGAGGCGTTGGTTGTGACCTTCAACCTCAGCGGGTTGACCACGGCACCTTCGTCGGATTTTCGGTTGAAGGGGATTGTTTTGGGCAGGATCGGCGATACGGACGCTTATAATTACATGGTCATCGATGCGTCCGGGAATGTGGTTACCGCATCGGCCTCCGGCCGGACCAGTGAAAACCTTTTTCTGGATATCGTCCTTCATGATGGCGACTCGTTGGTGATCGGCCACGAAGCCGATAGTTTCAGGGTGGATGGTTTTATGGTCGATGTGCCCGCGCCGCCTGTTTCGCCGCCAACGGATGTGATCGCCATCGGGGGCGATGCGCGTATCGACCTGTCATGGACAGCGGCGGCGGGGGCGGTCCTGGGCTACGAGATTGACCGCTCAACGACTTCAGGCAGCGGGTTCTCCACCCTGACGAATGTTGCAACGCCGGCATTCACCGATCTTGGGGTGACCAACGGCCAAACCTACTACTATCTGGTTTCTGCGGTCTATGCGGAAACCAATGTGGCGGCAGCGGAAGTGTCCGCCCAGCCCATCCAGGCCGCTCCCGCGAACAGCCCCAATATCATTTTCTTCATTGTCGACGACCAGGTCAAAGACGAGGTCGCCTGCTATGGCGGCGAGGTGCTGACCCCGCATCTTGACCGACTCGCGGCGGAAGGGATGCGGATGGATGCTGCGCATGCCGTGTCCTGCGTGTGTACCCCCTCGCGCTACGCCATGTTCACCGGGCGTTATCCGGGAAATTCAACCTGGCCTGCCTATCTGGAAGCCTACCCGACGAACCGGCACGGCTCTCCCGAATTCAACGTGGGGCTGGAGGACGACAACATGAATGTCGGCAACGCGCTTCGGTTGGCAGGCTATGTGACAGGGCATGTCGGCAAGCTGCACGTCGGTGCCGATCATGGCACCGGTCTCAGTCCGGACGATGATCCCGAGGATCCAGCCGTGATTGCTCAATGGCAAGCCCACGAGCTTTCGACCCGGCAGTGGGTCATGGAGCGCGGCTTTTCCTGGGCGAAGCATGTTTACTCGGGAAATATCGAGGATCCCTACAATAAGCATAATCCCGATTGGACCTTGGAGGCAGCGCTCGAATTCATCGACCTGAACCAGGACCGGCCGTTCTATCTGCACTATTGCACCACCATGATGCATGGCGGGCCGAACAACTGGACCGACGCATTGGATTATCCGCTGTATTCCGGTGCCGGCCTGCTGGCCGAGCCACCCAACGTGCCGATCGTGCGCAGCAATATCACGGCGCAGGTCGATGCGGCGGGATTGGATCCAGACACCTATGGCTTCACCTGGATGGACGCCACCGTCGGCGCCATGCTCGATAAGCTCGACGCATTGGGCATTGCCAGCAATACACTGTTTGTCTTCATCACCGATCACGGCACGGATGGCAAATTTTCGCTGCTCGACCACAACGGCACCAGCGTTCCCTGCATCATTCGCTGGCCGGATGTGGTTCCGGCGGGGTCTGTTTGCTCCAATCTGGTTCAGAACACCGATATGGTGCCGACCTTTTTCGATGTGGCCGGAGCCACGGTGCCCGAAGGGTACCGGATCGATGGAACCAGCATTGCACCCATCCTTTCCGATCCGTCGACCAACGTACACGAACATCTCTTTTTCGAATTGGGCTACGGCCGGGCCGTCCGCACGGACAAATGGAAATATATTGCCATCCGGCACAGCACCAACAGTTTTGCAGATGTCGAGTTGGCCAATCTGCTGAACATGCCGCAAAAGCTGGCCTATATAGGCAACACGAAGAGAGTTTCGAGCCATCTGGAACTCCGTCCTGACTGTTACGACCTGGACCAGCTCTACGACCTGGAAAACGATCCGCTCGAACTGACCAACCTCGCCTATAACGTGGCCTATGAGGGGCAGCTGAATATGATGAAGGCCATCCTGACCCCCTACCTCGAAGCGCAGGGGCGTCCGTTCGGGGAATTTGTTCCCGGCGAGGACTCGGTGCCGATCGATCAGGTTCAGCCCTATGTTGACCAGCTGGAGCTGGTCAGTCCGACCGACGACAATGATTTTGAATATGTTTACTCCATTAACGGAACGCCCTATTGGTGGCTCTATGAACAGGGACTGACCAACGATGCCTACGAAGCCGAAGATCTGCTCGACACCGATGGCGACGGACTCGTCGCGTGGGAGGAATACATTGCCGGAACCATCCCGACGCAAGCCGGATCAGGATTGACCGTCGAAGCGGACGTCCAGCCTTTGGGAGCCGGTTTTATTGTCCGCTGGCCCAGCGTCGCAGGACGCATCTACACCGTAGAGCAATCAACCAATTTGTTGAGCGGTTTCCAACCTTTGGAAACCCGCGTTGCAACCCCGCCGGAAAACGCCTACACCGGCGCGGTGCAGCAAGCCGGCGCCTACTACCGCGTCCAGGCTGAAATGGAATGAGCTGAAGCATCAGAATAAATTCGTAAGGTCGGGGGTTGGCGGAAATCACCACAGTTTTGGCGAAAAATCCCAAGCCATGATTGGGGGGCTTTGGGAAACTTATTTCTTATGTAGGGAATGATGACGAGTAGATGGTTTGCGGATAATCGCTGTCTGCACTCCGAGCATTGGAAAACGAATCCGGGGAAGGATTGAGATGAAAAAGCTACCCCCGAGTAGACAGCAAGTGGCCCGCCAACGGCAGAAGTATGAAGAGACGCCTCGGCTTAAAATCTGCGAAAACTGCGAACACTACCGCAGTACGTTTGTTGAAACGGAATGGGGCGGATACGAAGAAAAACTCAGGCGCTGCACACTCGGTGGGTTTGCTGTTAAACGAAAAAGTTCGTGCGCCGCGCACGAGTTCCGCTCTCTATGTGCACAGGGTGGATGATTCAATCCTTTTAAGAGAAGAATGATGAAGAAATACATAATGAAGACAACCTCGCTCATGCTGGGCGGGTTGCTAATGGCTGGCGCCGCATCGGCAAAACCCCTGAATGTGCTGTTTATCACGATCGACGATTTGCGGCCGGAAATCGGCTGTTACGGCAACGACGAGGTCAAAACGCCGAACATGGACCGGCTCGCGAACATGGGCGTGAAATTCAATAAAGCCTACTGTCAATATCCGGTCTGCAATCCGAGCCGGGCTTCCTTTCTGAGCGGTAAGCGTCCGGATGAACTGGACATTGTTTCCAACACGATTCCGCTGCGTGAAAAGTGGCCGGATCTGGTGCAGCTTCCGCAGCTGTTCCGCGAGAATGGTTATTTCACTTCGGGTATGGGAAAGCTGTTACACAAAGGGCTCGATGAAAACGATAAGCCAACCTTCTTCCGCGACGACGTTTCCTTCGAGCATCAGTTCAGGGCGATCGGGACCACTCCAAAGATTGGAAAAAAAGGCGAAGGCCGCAAGCTGGGCGACGGCTCCATTGTCTGGGCGCGCTGGGTGGCTGCTGAGGGCGGTGATGAAGCTCAGGCCGATGGTATGATCGCGGCCGAAGCGGTACGTGTTTTAGAGGAAAATCACGACAAACCCTTCTTTATCGGTGTCGGCCTGCATAAGCCCCACGATCCGTTCATTGCACCGAAGGAATACTTTGAAGATTACCCGCTGGACGAAGTGAAGCTGGTGAATGAGCCGGAAGACCGTACGCCATTGGAGAAGCATTCGCTGTCCAACAAAGATTTCTTTTCCCATTTCACGGAGCAGGACCAGAAAGAGTTCAAGCGTGCCTATCATGCCTGTACTACCTTTGTTGATGCACAGGTCGGTAAGATTTTTGAAGTCATGGACCGGCATCAGCTGTGGGACAACACCATTGTCCTGTTGATGGGCGATCACGGGTATCACCTCGGAGAGCGCGGCTGGTGGAACAAGGTTACGGTTTTTGAGCGGGGTGCGCGCGGTCCGTTGATGATGTGGGTGCCCGGAATGTCGTCTATGGGTGCGGAGACGGACTCGGTGGTTGAGTTTGTCGATATTTATCCGACCCTGGTGGATCTGTGCGGGCTGGAAGCTCGACACGAACTTTCCGGTAAAACCATGCGCCCGGTGCTGCAGAATCCTTCCAAAGATTGGAAAAAAGCGGCGTATACCCAGGTCACCCGCGGCAGTAAAATGATGGGCTACAGCGTGCGCGACGGGCGCTACCGCTACATCCAGTGGGGCGTTGACGGCGAGAGTGGAACCGAGCTTTACGACCACGAAAAGGATGATGGTGAATACTACAACCTGGCTGATAACCCGGAATATAAACAGGTTCAGAAGAAGATGGCTAGATTGTTGAAAGCCGGCTACCCCAACCTAGGTAAATAAAAAATGTAAACGCAAAGGCGCCAAGAGCGCAGAGTTCCGCAGAGCTCTGCGCACCTTTGAGTCCTCTGCAACTTGGCGTTGAAAAAATAAATGCGAAGCCATAGAAAATGAAAAAGAACCTGATCCTCCTATTTGTTTTGGCCCTGAACGTGCAAGCGGCGCAGAAGCCCAACATCATCGTCTTCCTGACCGACGATCAGGACAAGGAATCCATTGGTGCATACGGTGCCGAGGCCTGGACGCCGAATCTCGACCGCATGGCGGAAGAGGGGATGCTGTTTCACAACGCGTATGTAACGAGCACGGTCTGCACGCCGTCACGTTACAGCTATCTGACCGGGCGCTATGCCAGCCGCTCCACCCATGAGACGTTTCTGCATGCCTGTCCGGAAGGAGCACAGGCCGATCCGGTTTTTAATGTAGGACTTGAGCCGGATAATCTGAACGTCGGCGCCATGATGAAGGCTGCGGGCTACCGGACGGGCTATGTCGGTAAGTTTCATGCCAGCGGCATTGAAGGGCTCAATAAGCCGGAAGACTATGCGGCTTTCGGCATGGAGTTTTTGTCGAAAAAGGCTGAGGAATCGCCGGAGACGACTGAAATCTTCCGCAAGAACGAGCTGGCCGCCCGCAAACTGCTGACCGACCGCGGCTTCGATTGGGCCAAAAATATTTATCTGGGCAATATGGTAAAGCCCTATACCGATCACAACCTGGAATGGACGATTGATGCCGCGCTGGAATTTATTGAAGAGAGCAAAGACGAGCCGTTCTATCTCCACTTCTGCACCACGCTCGTCCACGGTCCGGATGCTGAGTGGTATCGGTCCATGCAGAACCCGTTGTTTTCCGGTGAAGGAGAGCTCGATGCGCCTATTGAACCGGAGGGCATGCTGAGCCGCAGCAAAATTCTGGCCGAGCTGGAAAAACGCGGGCTGAATCCTGAAGAGGGGCACGCCGGCTATTCGTGGGTCGATGCCGGCGTCGGTGCGATTCTGACTAAACTTAAAAAACTCGGGCTGGATGACAATACGCTCATCTTTTTCACGGCGGATCACGGCTCGAACATGAAGGGTTCGCTGTGGGATCTGGACGGTACCTGTGTTCCGTTTATCGCCCGCTGGCCGAAGGGAATCAAAGCCGGTTCGAATAACCGGGATCTGATCCAGAGCATCGATATCGTGGCTACGGCCTACGACCTGGCGGAAGCCAAACTGCCGGCGGCGTATCCGCTGGATGGACACAGCCTGGCGCCGCTGTTCGGCGGAAAATCGCCCGCAGGGTGGCGCGACCACCTCTATATCGAGCTTGGAAATGCCCGGGCAATTCGGACGCAAGATTTCAAATATATCTCGATCCGCTATCCCGAGGAAAAAGTGGAGCGGATTCAGCAGATGCCCAAAGAGCGTGCGCTTGCGCAGCTCAGTCCGCTCGGACGGTTGGGTATCGGTGTGCGCGGCGCGGCGAATCCGAATTTCTGGTATGAGGATGGCCTGTACCGGATGGATAAGGATCCGAAGGAACTCAATAATCTCGCGGTTGATCCGGAGTATGCTTCGAAACTGGCTGCGATGCAGAAACTGTTGACGGCTGAACTGGAATCGATCGGTCGCCCTTATGGAGAGCTGGTGCCCGGCGGCAATGCCGTGCCGCCCGGTCAGGTGGATGAACAATTGGAGCTGGCCCGGCAATGTAGGTTTGTAGGTAAGAAAATCATTTTCCCCGAAGATGTGTCGGGGAGCAAATAGACGTTTAGAGAATACGTAAGGATTAAGCATATGAGAAAAATTTGTATTGGTTTATTTTGTGTGATGTTTTCGGGGTTGGCTGTTGCGAAAACACCGCCCAACATTGTGGTGATTCTATCTGACGACCAGGGCTATGCTGATGTCAGTTACAGCCCGTTCAGCCCGAAGGAAGTCAGCACGCCGAATATTGATAAGCTGGCGGCGTCGGGTGTGGTCTGTACAGACGGCTATGCCTCCGGCTATGTCTGCTCGCCGACCCGTGCCGGCGTGATGACCGGGCGCTATCAGCAGCGCTTCGGCATCTATACCGCCGGGCAGGGCGGCACCGGTATGCCGTTGGATGAAACCTGGATGCCAATGCATCTGAAGCCGGCCGGCTATACCTCCGGCGCATTCGGCAAGTGGCACCTCGGTATTACCATGGACTATCACCCGAACAACCGGGGGTTTGACTATTTCTATGGGTTCATGGGGCGCGGCGCACATGACTATTGGGAGCACAGTCCGGATGCGGATATGAAATTCGGCGGCCCGATCTTCCGCAATCAGGAAATTCTTCAGAATGAAGAGGGCTATATGACGTCGCTCATCACGAAAGAAGCCGTCGATTTCATCAAGCGAGAAAAGGACAATCCGTTTTTTGCCTATGTGGCCTACAACGCGGTGCACGCTCCACCGCAGGCTCCGGAAGAAGATATCAAGCGTTATGACACCGGCAGCGAAACCCGCGATATTCTCATGGCCATGTTGCATCACCTTGACCTTGGCGTCGGCGAAATCGTCCAGGCGCTCAAGGATGCGGGCGTCTATGAGAATACGATTATTTTCTATCTCAGCGACAATGGTGGAGCCAGTGCGGTGGAAGCAAACAATGCACCGCTGCGCGGTATGAAGCAGCACATAACGGAAGGCGGAATCCGCGTGCCGTTTATTGTGTCATGGCCCGGAAAACTGAAAGCCGACTCCTGGTGCAATGTGCCGGTCTGGTCAACAGATATCCTTCCGACCTCACTGGCCCTTGCCGGTATTGACCCGCTGCCGGGAACCAAGCCGCTGGACGGCAAAGACATCATGCCCGCATTGAAGGGGAATGTGGATCAGATTCACGACGCGCTCTACTGGTGCTCCGGCAGCGAAGGCAAATGGGCCGTGCGCCAGGGCGACTGGAAATACCTGTTCGATAAAGGCGAGACCGGGCTCTACAACCTGGACGATGATATCTCCGAAGAAAATAACCTCAAAGACGCTCATCCTGAAAAATTCCAGGCATTGGAAAAGTTGTACAATGACTGGTTTGAGCAGATGGGCGAGCCCGCCAAAGGCACCAAGCATTACGAGAAAAAGGCTTCGAATAAAAAGGCAAAGAAATCCGCCAAGGATGCCGCCGAGCCCAAGCCCGCTGCCAAGCCGAAGAAGGATGGTGATCTGGGCTACGGGTTCAAGAAAGACGGCACGCCCCGCAAGCTTCCGCCGGTAACCGGAACACCGGAAGAAAAGAAAGCCAAGCGCGAAAAAATGCGCGCTGAACAAAATGCGAAGCAGCAGGAATCCGCGGAATGAGAGCGTTGATCGTTATCATGCTCGCAGCGATGGTTTGTTTCAATGCCGAGGCTGCGAAGAAAACACAGAAAATAAAAGGAACCTATGAAATCATTTAAAAAGACCTTACTCATCACAACATTACTCATTTCCGGAATCAATGGTTTTGCGGCTCAGGAGCGCGCGCAGAATCCGATCGTAACACACATGTTTACCGCCGACCCTACGGCCCGTGTATGGGACGACGGTCGGTTGTACGTCTATCCTTCAACCGATGCATACCCGGCCATTGGCTGCTCTTTAATGGACGGCTACCATGTATTATCCACCGATGATATGGTGACCTGGACCGATCATGGCGAAATCCTGCACTCGCGGGATGTGGAATGGGGACGGGAAGAGGGTGGCTTTATGTGGGCCCCCGATTGTATGTATCGAAACGGAAAATAGTATTATTTCCCACATCCCAGTGCAACAGACCGTAAGACATCATGGAAAAGGGCTCCTTCGTAGTTCCATCGTAGCGAGGTACGAGCGGAGATGGTCTGTTTTCGAGAATCAGGAACGCCTTTACCCTGACTCAGACGCAATTCCGTGAAGAGCCTCAAATAAAACACCTGTTTCGAGAAAATCCGCTGTTTGGCGGAAAAAACCACTATTTTGGCGGAATAAACCAAGCCGGATCTTTCAGTGTATGAGAAAACGTTTATTCCATTGGGGAGCTTCGTCTTTGAAGGGGCACCCGTTTGGTTGAAAAAAAAACCATATGAAAAGGAGAAAAAAATGAAGAAGGTTTGCATTGGTTTGGCAATGGCGATGGCCGCAACGATGGCTTTAGGGGCCAGAATTGATACGACCGGTGACGGGAGCTGGACGAATACGCCGGTGGTCTGGTCGGGTGGTGTCCCGGGAGCAGCCGATACGGCGCGGGTTGGTCACGACGTAACGCTCAATACCGATTCTGTGATTGTAGATAAATTGACAGTTGGGCGTGGAACTGTTGGCGTTCTGACGATATCCAGCGGTGGAAACCTCATTGCCAGCAACGGTGTTACTATTGCCGACACCGCTGACGGAACGCTTATTTTGAATGGCGGTCAAATGAGCGTTATTAATGGTGGTTTGACCCTTGGCGCTGACACAGAAGTTGGAACCTTAACATTGAATACTGGCTCTATTGATGCCAATACCTTGGCCATAGGTACTGATAGAAACGCACCGAGCACAGTGAACCTGTTCGGGGGGACTTTTACTGTGAATAATGCTGCTGGGTTGGGCATCAAAAATGGTGGTAGTGTGTTGAACATCCAAAACGATGCGCAGTTAATCCTCGCTGGGGATGCGTTGGCCGCTATAGACGGCTTTGCGCTCACTAAAATTTTGTGGGCTGACGGCTCGGGGATGGCCGGCATTGGTGACAGCACCTGGGATAATGGCAGTGGATCCTATCTCCACGCTGAATTCGATGGAACGAACACCACGGTCTGGACAAACGAAACCATTCCGGAACCGGCGACGCTGGGGCTGGTTATGATGACGGCTACCGGTTTGTTGGTGATTCGCCGCAGATTTATGCTCTAACGGGACGGGAGAAACGAACAGGAAATGGAATATTTTCCTGTTTTAGAACTCTTCGAGCGCAACCTGATTTTTGTTAATCAGGTTGCGTTTTATTTGGTGCTGCCTAGGGTGATTCACTAACCCCGATTGCAGATATTTAACAAAATAATTTTGGGCACTGTGTGCAGGTTTGAGGAGGAGAAGGTAGCGCCTGGACTCAGCGAAATATGAGCGTGGGCCTGGCTGGCCGTGCGTCAGAGTGCGCCGGATCTACGCTCGCTTAGGCGATCTAAGTTCAGGCGGTACTGCCTATCTGCGGTCAGAACGTTCATGACTCACAGGCTTGTTTTTCTTTTCATATTTCAGGTCATGAGAACTTCTCATTTATACAGTTAAACCTCGGCTCGCAGAGCCAACTCAGGCAAGCGGCTGTTTCGAACGAATTGGGTGTTTGGCGGAATATGCCACGGTTTTGGCGGAAAATCCCAAGCTGTTTTATTATAGGATATGGGAAAACGTTAAGAGTACTCGGATAACGAACAGGAGAATGGATTGATGTTTAAAGGACTCATGGCCGGTGTTGCACTGGCCGCACTTTGTATCGCACCGGTTTTGGCGGAAGAGAAACCGAATTTTGTGATTGTGCTGGGGGACGATGTCAGCTGGTCGAGTTTCGGTTGTGTTGACGGGGGCTTGTATACCCGAACCCCTCACATCGACAAGCTTGCGACGCAGGGGGTTCGTTTCGCGAATTTCTCCTGCTCCGGGGCCCAGTGCAGTCCGACGCGGCATGAGCTTTATACCGGATTGCTGCCACCGACCAGTGGTGTTTATTCCAATGGGAACAAGCCTGCCGGAAACTATAAAAACATGGCCCATTATCTGAAAATTTTAGGATACAACGTTGGCTTGACGGGGAAGACCCATTTCGACACATCTGAGTTTGAAACGGTTTCCGGGTTTACAGTCGGTGCGAATGAGAACGCACCGACCTGGGAGTTGAGTGGGGTGAAACAGTTTATCGAAACCGCTCAGGCCGGGGAAAAACCCTTCTGCATGGTTATTGCTTCGGTGCACGCGCACCATCCGTGGACGATTGGGGATGTTTCTAATTTTCCGTTGGATAAGATGGTCGTGCCGCCTCACATGGTTGACGGCCCGGTTACCCGCGAGGCGCTGGCCATCCACGCGGCGGAGGTGGAAGACCTGGATAATCAGGTCGGCGCGACGATGAAGCTGCTTGATGAGATGAACCTCAGCGACAATACCGTCTTGATCTTTCTGAGCGAGCAGGGAACGGCCATGCCGAACGGAAAATGGTCGGTCTATGATTACGGTACGAAGGCGTTGTGCCTGGTGCGCTGGCCGGGAAAACTCAAACCGGCGGTCACGGACGCGGTCGCGATGTATTGCGACATTGTTCCTACGATGGTGGAAATGGCGGGCGGAGAGGTGCCGGTGGTGGACGGCAAGAGTTTAGTTTCCGCTCTCAAAGGGGAAACCTCGGACCATCGCGAGCACGCTTATATCGTTAATCAATTCGGCGGCTTTACGCAACGGGCCATTCGGGACAAGGAGTATAAGTTCATTTGGACCCCCGAGCAGGAGAATGATTACTACCTCAGCGTTTTGATGGACCCCAAGAGCGGCAAGTTTTTCGCGAAGGCCTGGCGCGAGTGGCTGGAAATCGCGAAAACCGATCCTGATGCCCAGGCGAAAATCGATCGCATCGTGAAACAACCGGAATTTCAACTGTTTAACATTCAAAAGGATCCATGGGAGGTGGATAACCTCGCTGAGAATCCTGAATACGCGGGGAAAGTAGCCGAGATGCATGCCCGGCTGAAGGCCGATATGGAACGGTTGAATGATTCATTCTCATTCGTGGATCCTAAAGCCGCTAAAAAGGCTCAAAATGCAAGTGCTGAGGAAAACGCCAATGCCGGGAAAAAGGGGAATGCGGATAAAAAGAGTCGTGCTGAAAAAAAGGCCGAACGGAAAAAGAAGAGAGAGCAGAAGTAGACTATGAAACACGGAATTAAATCACACGTTGCAATCGCGATCGCCGCGGCCTCGATATGCACGGCAGTTGTCGCGAAAGCGGAGCGTCCCAACATCGTGATCATTTTTAACGACGATCAGGGCTATCAGGATCTGGGGTGCTACGGCTCGCCTGATATTAAAACACCGCGGGTCGACCAAATGGCCGCAGAAGGGATGAAGTTTACGGATTTCCTGGTGGCGTCTTCAGTTTGCTCGCCCTCGCGTGCCGCGCTGCTGACGGGGTGTTATCCGAACCGCGTGGGTGTGCCGAGTGTCTATTTTCCAGATCGTGGAAAAGGCGGGCTGGAGCCCGAGCATGTAACGATCGCGGAAATGCTGAAGACGGTGGGGTACAATACGGCGGCCGTAGGCAAATGGCACCTCGGCGACGAGCTGAAATATCTGCCGACCAACCAGGGCTTCGATTCCTATTATGGTATTCCCTACAGTAACGACATGTATCCGGCATCCACCATGAAATACGCGGACGACTGCCTGTTCCTCGAAGGCCAGAGCCACGAGACACTGAAAGAAGCGTACGCCGGCAAGCTGCGCAACGGGAATCCGATTTCACTGAAAAACAAGGTGCCGCTGATGCGCGGCGAAGAGTGCATTGAATTTCCGGCGGATCAGACGACGATCACGCGCCGTTTTACGGACGAGGGCATCGTATTTATTTCCGAGAGCGTGAAGGAGGAGAAGCCCTTCTTCCTCTATCTGGCCCATTCGATGCCCCATATCCCGTTGTTTGTTGCTCCTGAATTTGAAGGCAAAAGTGAACGGGGTCTTTATGGCGATGTGATTGAGGAAATCGATTTTAACACCGGTCGTATTCTGGATCACCTCAAGACCCTGGGCATCGAGGATAATACGCTTGTGGTCTTTACCTCGGACAATGGACCGTGGTTGATCATGAAGGAAAACGGCGGAAGTGCCGGACCGCTTTTTGAAGGAAAAATGACCACGTTCGAGGGCGGGCAACGCGTTCCCTGCATCATGAAATGGCCGGGGCATATTCCCGCCGGAACCGTGTGCGATGAGCTGGCCTCAACTATCGATTTGATGCCTACATTCGCGGCGATCACCGGAGCGGCACTGCCGACGGTTCAGCCCCTGGATGGAAAAAATATTCTCGACCTGCTGACGAGTCAACCCGGCGCGAAATCTCCGCATGAATTTTTCTTCTACGGCCAGGCTGCGGTTCGCCAAGGGGATTGGAAATATCATGCCAGGGAACACTTCAAGGTGAAGGAAACCGCCCGTGAGCATAAAGGTCCGACGCTCTACAATCTGAAGGACGATATTGGGGAATCAAATAACGTGATCGATGAACATCCGGAAATTGCCGCACGTCTCGCCAAGGTGCTGGAGTCCAATCCGAACAAACGCGTCGACGATGGAAAGGCTGTGAGCACGAAGGATAAGAACAAAAAGAAAAAGGGTAAGAAGAAGTAAACAGCTTCATTTTGTTGTTAGGCATGGGGTCCAATTCCCTGCTGCTGGCAGCGAGTAATTTGTAGGGCTGGAATGGCTGAGGCACGATGCCTTCCAGCCGAGCGGCAGGGAAGGTCTCCTTCGTCAACCGTTCCCGCCCTACCAAAAAAAATGCGCATGGTCCGATAGTACAGTTACAAGGAAACAACTATGAAAACACATAAGAAATCTACTCTTTTGGTTGCTGCAGCTTCACTTCTTCTTGGGAGTGTGGCCGCCGCAAATTCGAAGCCCAATATTGTTTTTATTCTGGTGGATGACATGCCGTGGTATGGAACCGCGACCATGCAGGAGGAAGGCTTTGGTGGATCGGCGATGAAGTGGCGGAATACACCGAATATCGATACCATCGGTAAAGAAGGCATGGTGTTCGCGAACGCGTATTCGGCCGCCGGTATGTGCGGGCCGTCGCGGTGCAGTATTCAAGTGGGAATGACGGCCGCCAGAACCCGCTATAGCGGAAATGGAAACTTTGGTGACGACTGCACATTTGAAGTGAGTTACATCGAAAAGGTAAAAGGGGCGCCTTTCCTTGAACCGGAGCCCATGGGATCGATACATCCGGATTTTAAAACCATGGGGGATGTGCTGAGAGAGCAGGGGTATGCGACTGCGCATTTTGGTAAATGGCATGCCTATGGCGGTGGACCCGAGGCGCGTGGTTATGACGAGAGCGATGGCGAAACCTCGAATGCCGAAGGTGGCCCTCAACTGTGTACGGATCCGAAAGATCCGAAGCGGATTTTCAGTATGACCCGCAGCAGTATTAACTTTATCGAGCGCCAGGTCGCATCGGATAAGCCCTTCTTTGTCCAGATCTCACACTACGCGGAACACAACCAGCAGATGAGTTTGCCGGAGACCTTGAAAAAATACACCGGCAACCCGGAAATCAAAGCCATGGAGAAAAGTGTGGCCAGGGAGGTGGCGACGCATGCCGCCGCGGTCGAGGATATGGATACGTCCATCGGTATGGTCATGAAGAAACTCGATGAACTCGGCATCAGTGATAACACGTATGTCGTATTTACCTCCGACAATGGTAAAGGGCTGTATAACGGCAAAGACCGGATCCTGCGCGGTGAAAAATGGTGGCTTTGGGAAGGAGGCATCCGGGTGCCGATGTCGATGAAAGGTCCAGGGATTTCTGCTGGGTCGCGCAGCTGTCTGAATGTGGTCGGTTATGACTTCCTTCCAACGTTTTATGATATAGCCGGCGGCGATGTGGCCCGTCTTGAGAATGTCGATGGAGTAAGCATCATGCCGATTGCCAAGGGTGGAAATGTCAAAGGTTTTAAAGACCGGGCCCTGTTCTTCCACTATCCGCACCATCGTAACACCACACAGCACTCTGTGATTATTAAGGACCACTATAAGCTTTTTAACTTTTATGAACTGCCGGAGCCGTATCTGTATGACCTGAAGAAGGATATCGGCGAAGTATCCAACATCGCAGGACAGATGCCGGAAAAGGTACAGCAGATGAAGAGTGAAATGGACGCCTATCACAAGCGTATCGACGCGCTTTTGCCTAAACCCAATCCGAACGCGTCTGAAAATTATGTCCGCTTTGATCCGGCTGTAAAAGTTCCGCCTGTCTGTGATCTGGTCGACGGAAAATTGCCAAAGCTGGATAAGAGCAAAGGGCAGGCGCCGGAGGAGAATCAGAGCCAAGAAAAAATGAGCAAAGAGGAGAAGAAAAAGGCGAGAGAGGAAAGAAGGAAGAACAAGAAGGCGGGTGTTTAACATGATCAAAAAACCCATAACAATTGGAATGGTTGCCGGAGCATTGCTGGTGGCGAATGCGCTAGCGGCGGAGAAACCGAATATCATCTTTTTCATTGTGGATGATTACGATAAGGCCGAGACCAGTGTGTACGG
Source organism: Pontiella desulfatans (assembly GCF_900890425.1). Lineage (NCBI taxonomy): Bacteria > Pseudomonadati > Kiritimatiellota > Kiritimatiellia > Kiritimatiellales > Pontiellaceae > Pontiella > Pontiella desulfatans. Next base: position 69,310 of record NZ_CAAHFG010000003.1, read on the forward strand.
TGGGAATGTACTGACCCCGAACCTGGAGCGCATGGCAAAAAACGGCCTGACCTTTAACAATGCGCATATGACCAGTACGGTCTGCACACCGTCCCGCTATACCTGTATGACCGGACGGTACGCCAGTTCATCCTATTCGGATGCGCTTTACGCGGAATGCCCGGAAGGAACCCAGACCTTGCCGGCCTTTAATGTCGCGCTTGAGCCGGATAATATGAATGTGGCCCGGGTTTTGGCCGACAACGGGTACGTTACCGGGATGATCGGTAAGTTCCACGCGGGCGGACATCATGTTGAGGGGGGCGAAGCGGATATTCCCCAAAATACGCCGTATACCGATGAGTTGAATGAGAAGCAATATCGGCTCGAAAAACAGCACCGCGAAACGATCAAGTCGTTTGGCTATACCTGGGCGAAGAATATTTATATGGGCAACACGAAAGCCCCGTTTAAAGGACACAACCCGGAGTGGACCATCAGCGCTGCGCTGGAATTTGTCGAAGAGTTCAAGGATGAACCCTTCTTCCTGTACTACGGCACCACACTGCTGCATGGACCCAACAAATCGTGGTATCAGTCGTTGAAGGAGCCACTGGTTAGCGATGAAGGAATGCTGGAAAAACCGCTTGGGCTGATGGATCGCGAGTCGGTGATCACCCGATTGGAAGCCGCCGGGATTGATCCGGAGGAAAATGCCGGTTACCTGTGGATGGACGATACGCTGGGCCTGCTGCTTGATAAGCTCGAAGCGCTCGGTATTGCGGACAATACATTGGTCTGTTTTGTGGCCGACCACGGCTCGAAGCGTAAGGGTTCTCTCTACACGATCGATGGAACGGAAGTGCCGTGTATTATCAGCTGGCCCGCGGGCCTTAAAAAAGACGTCGTTACAGAGGAGCTGATCCAGAATACCGATTTTGTGCCGACCTGGTTTGAGCTTGCAGGGGCAAAGCTGCCCGAGGGCTATAAAATGGACGGCGTGAGCATGGCTCCGCTGTTCAGGGATCAGAAGACCCCGATCCGCGATTATGTCTTCAACGAAATGGGTGCTTCGCGGGCGGTCAAGACCAAAGAGTGGAGTTACATGACCCTGCGTTATACGACCGATCAGGTGGAGGCCATGCGCAATAATGAAAAAATGATTGGAAAAACGCTCACTGGCTTGTCGGGGGGGATTTCACGCGGTGCGAGCAATCCGAACGCGGTGAGTTACAACCAGCTCTACAACCTGAAAAGAGACCGTGCCGAAACGAACAATCTGGCCGATAACCCGGAGCATGCCGGGACAGTAAAAGAACTCCGCGCGATGCTCGCCAAAGAGCTGCTGACGTTTGAAGGCCGCCCCTACGGTGAGTTCGTGCCCGGTGGTAATGCTCTGGCCGCTGGAGCCTATGACGATATCCTGGCGAAAATAAAAAAACACCAGGAAAATCCTGTCTCAAAGAGGGAGAAGAAGAAGGAGAGTAAAAAGGCGGGTAAGAAGGGAAGAAGGAATAAAGAATAACCCTCCCGACGAACCCGGTAGCGAAAAACCATGGAAGACGTTTTTATTCGAAATACTTTTCATCACCCGGCTCTATGATTAGAGCCTGTGGGTGCTCCGCTTCGGCGGGGCACCCACTTTTTCATCTCGCCATCACGTTTGCTGCGATCTTTACAAAACTGCCGGGCATCCCCATCGAACCATTTCAGTGTCAGCGTCTTTGGAGCACCGTTCCAAAACAGCCTTATAGATCAAGTATGGTGGTGGTGTTTAGTGACAGATTTAGGATCAGTGTTCTAGGGATGGCTTATCCGGTTCGGCAAGACGGTAGCTAGTGCTACGTCCGCCACCGGGATTCTGGATAATGAGCCCCATGTCGAGTAGGGCGCGAATATCCCGCAGGGCAGTGTCGGTGGAGCACTTGGCGAGCTTTGCATATTTGGAGGTGTTTAGGTGGCCCTCAAAACCGTTCAGCAGTCGGGTAAGGACTTGGTGTTGCCGGTCATTTACTTTTACGGAGTTGGCTTTTTCCCATATACGGGCTTTGCGCAGGACTCCGGCTAGCGTCCCTTGCGCTCTATCGATAGTACGCCCCAGGCACTCGAGGAACCAAACCAGCCAGCGGGTGATGTCGAGCGTTCCTCGTTGGCTGTTTTTCAGGCTGTCGTAGTATGCATGACGTTCTGATTCGATCTGCGCGGACATGCTGTAATAACGCTTCGATGATTCGTCGGCTCTTGCCAATGCCAGTTCAGCGACAGCGCGTGCGATCCGGCCGTTGCCATCAGAAAATGGATGGATGGTGACAAACCAGAAGTGGGCAATGGCCGCTTTTATAACCGGGTCAATTTCCAAAGGCTTGTTGAACCACTCTAGAAAGGTGGCCATCTCGCCCTTAAGCTTTTCGGCTTCGGGAGCTTCGAAATGGACTTTTTCCCGTCCCATCGGACCGGAAACAACCTGCATCGGTCCACCTTCAGGTGGACGCCACGCTCCAACGGTTATGTCCCGCATTCCGCTGCGGCCCGTTGGGAAGAGGGCGGCATGCCAGCCGAACAACCGATCTTCGGTCAGAGGTTTTGAATAGTTTGTAGTGGCATCAATCATCATTTCGACAATGCCGTCGATATGGCGTGCAACCTGGGGCGATCCTCCAATATCCATACCCAGATGACGGGCAATGGATGAGCGGACCTGTTCCGGATCCAGCCTCTCCCCTTCGATCGCGCTGGACTGGACAATGTCTGAGGTCAATGTGATCAGGTTTGCTTCTTCCTGGAGATGATGAAGTTTGAAGCCCTGCAGCTCCATTTGGCCAAGCAAACGTCCCTGCCTATAGCGTAAGTCAGCAAGCAGGGGAATAAGCCTTTCCGAATCCCACTGGAACTCGGGCCAATTGTTTAATTGATGTATATACTTCATAATCACCGCTCCAATTGCGGTGATTAGGGGGCTTATTCACCGCAAGATCAAGATTTATTCACCGCATTATCTGCGGTGATTGTGCGGCTGTTCTCCGATATGCTCCACTGGATCGTGGTGGATTATGACGGTATCGCCTTCACCCACCGCTTCCCCCTCCCGCCCGGCCATGGCGCGTCCATCTCGCAAGCTCGCTGTCCACGCCCCTGGCCCCCGCCCGGGAACCGGGGCTCCTCGCGCTCGGGTTTTGAAGTGTCGCGCTCCGGAACGGCCACTCGGCGGCTACCCTGCGGGGCAGGTGGTGTATGTTTGGACTTGCCAACCCTATTGTTCGATGTATTGTACATAGTCATACAGAAGGGAAGAGGATGCCAGTGGTTACATTTGTGGAGACCAGCGTATTTACCCGTAGAATCGCAGGCATTCTCGATGACGATTGCTTTGCGGACTTTTCAGGCGGAACTGGCGCGCAATCCAGAAAAGGGGCCGGTTCTTGAAGGAACCGGCGGCCTGCGCAAAGTCCGATGGAAGTTGCCGGGTAAAGGTAAAAGCGGCGGTATTCGCATCATTTATCTGCATCTGAAGCTGAGAGGACGCATTTATCTTGTCTTCGTTTTTGCCAAGGATGAAAGCGATAACCTTACAGCTTCACAAAAGGCTGAGCTGAAGAAACTGGTGGAAGCCATTAAGAAGGAGTTCAGGAAATGAAGGATAAACTTTTTGATGAATTGAAAGAGAGTCTGGGCGAAGTACTGGATCATGCGCAGGGCAAAATCACCCTGAAATCGAAAGATGTGGTGATGCCGGATCCGCCCAGGCCGGTTACCGCGAAAGAGGTGGTACGCATCCGCAGGAAAGTGGGCGCAAGCCAGGCCGTTTTTGCCAAAATGCTGAATGTTGCCCGTGATACAGAAATCAGCTGGGAGCAGGGGCGGCGCACCCCCTCCGGCGCAGCCTTGCGCCTCCTACGCATTGCGGAGTCCCACCCGGAACACCTTCTGCAACACTGACCCGGTTCTTAAAAAGGTTTCCCCCGAACCCCCTTCCAAAAAATCCAACCATTGGAACGCTCTTGTTTTCCAATCATTGGAAACTTGATGTTCGGCATTCAGCGTTCGCCGACCCGCCACCAGATGGTTTCCCCCCAGAGGGACCCCCCTTCCGCCGCGTCGCGTGCGCTCCGCGCCCCGTTTTTTGTTGTCTTAACAATAGGTTGAAACAGTCTGGAGTACCCCATGCCTCTGTTTTTCCCTGCTATTAACAGGGAGATGGTACGGTTTGAAACACGATAGGATTAACCGGCGTTGATCTCCTGTTCCAGAAGGTAAAGACCTTCAATGATTTCGTCGAAGGATGGACGCCGGCCGAAGATCATTTCCTGCATTGAAGTGTAGTCCTTGCGGATCATGCGGCTACCTTTTTCATGCTGTGGCCTCCTCGGCGATTTCCCGGATGATCTCATGAATCCAGGCTGAGGCTGGTTTGGTGTCCCGAACCAGCTTGGCCCAATCGCCTGCTGGAATGGTCTGCTTCAGTTTTTCGCGCAAGGCGGCATCTGCTCTTTCGCGCCCCAGTTCCTTGAGGGCCTGAACCAGCAGCTCGCTTTCAGCGTGTTTGAATCCCGATTCTTTCAATGCGGTTTTTTTAAAGTGCAGTATCCGCTTGCCAATCTCGTATGTTTTTTAACGGGCCGTCGGAAAGATACAGTGCCTGTGCCGGGATCTGAGTCGAGATGCCCAGAAGGTTCAGCGCCGTATTGCCGGAGGCCTGAACGCGCCAGCCGGATTTACGGGCGAGGGCATGGGCAAACTGGTCGAAATCGGGCCCCATGGTATCCTGCAGCAGTTCGCTGAAACGGGGATAACCGTAAATTCCACGCAGGACGCGCGGATATCGGAACGACGAGAACTTCATTATGATGATTTACTTCGTCGGCAGTAAGCTGAAGCTACCTGCTGCGGGTAAGCCTATCCATTCAAAGTAGCGAAGAGCCTTTCTTTTTGCCCGCACCGAAAAAGCCCGAAGTTGCGAAAAAGGTGAGAAATTCCCTATAATCCCACGCCACCTGCGAAATGCCTATTGCGCAGGCAATGGCCTTTGCGATTCGCTCCGCGAAACATTCGCAGAAATCCAATGAAAAGATGTGACCACGAATCGGCCTCTTCCAACTAATCCTCCATTCAGTCAATATAGTTAAATAATAGTTGATATGGATAAATAGTTAATCTTTATGGTTTGGGTACTTTTGCCATTCTTTGGTCATGAATGGAGTGAGCAAAAACCATGGATGTTGATTTGAAGATGAGTCCCGAACTTGACCCGGACTTTGTTCCGGCTGCCCTGTGGAACCGCGCCTACCGATCCCTGGTCGAGATTAGCGGTGCCCCGGTGGAGGTCTCCATTGCCCTGGTGCGCCCCGATGAAACCTGCTCGGTATTCAAAACCAAGGTGCTGCCACCGATCGCAGAAAACGAAGCGCGGACCTTGTGCTATTTGGAGCGTATTCTAAAGTTCCTGCTGTGGCAGCGTGGGGGGTGCACCGTGCTCATGGCCGGTTGTGATTGGATGGCGGAAAAGCTGGCCGCAATCTATGCGCCGGGGGGCGGACGCGAATTCGACCACGCCTTCTTCGGCGAAAAGACCTATCTGCAAGCGCTTGAAATCCGCGCCTGTCCGTTCGGAGAAATCCCGGCGGCGAACGAAGCCGCCATGCCGCTCGGTCGCCATCTCGATGGTTGCCGGATCGGCTTCGACCTCGGCGGCTCCGACCGTAAATGCGCTGCGATGAAGGATGGCGAGGTGGTCTTTTCCGAAGAGGTCGAGTGGAATCCCTATTTTGAAAAAGATCCGACCTATCATATTGAAGGCATCAACGACACGCTTCAGCGTGCAGCCTCGCACCTGCCGCGCGTCGATGCCATCGGCGGAAGCTCCGCCGGGATCTACGTGAACAACGAGGTGCGTGTGGCATCGCTCTTTCGCGGCGTGTCCGAGGCCGGTTTCGAGTCGAAGGTGCGCCGCATCTTTTTCGATCTCAAGGAGCGCTGGGGTAACATTCCGTTCGAGGTGGTGAACGATGGCGAAGTGACCGCGCTGGCCGGTTCGATGTCGATGAAAGAAAACGCGGTGCTTGGTTTGGCCATGGGCACCAGCGAGGCGGTCGGCTATGTGACGCCCGGAGGCAGCATTACTTCGATGCTCAACGAACTGGCCTTCGCGCCGGTCGACTATCGCGAGGGCGCGCCCGCCGACGAATGGTCGGGCGATCTCGGCTGCGGCGTGCAGTATTTCTCGCAGCAGGCCGTTGCCCGCCTCGCGCCCGCCGCCGGATTCGACTTCCCCGCCGACATGCCGTTCCCCGAACAGCTCGTCAAGGTGCAGGAGGCCATGGCCGCCGGCGACGGGCGCGCCGCGAAAATCTATTCCACCATCGGCACCTACCTCGGCTACACGATTGCGCACTATGCCGACTTCTACGAAATCCGGAAAATCCTGCTGCTCGGTCGCGTGATGAGCGGGGAGGGTGGTTCGGTCATTATAGAAAAGGCGCGCGAAGTGCTCGCCGCCGAGTTCCCGGAGCTTGGAAAACAGATTGAAATCGTAACCCCGAACGAGAAGGACAAGCGCCACGGCCAGGCCGTCGCCGCCGCCAGCCTTCCCATGATTGGATAATGAGATGAATCCATATTTAGAGTTTGTTGAACGTATCGAGGCCGGTGTGGCATCGGCCAAGGGGATCGAAGTTTCCGGCAAGGGGGAGCTGGTTGAGTCGAACTCCAAGGTGCTGCTGTTTTCGCCGCACCCGGACGATGAATGCATCACCGGCCTGCTAGCGCTGCGCCTGCAACGCGAGGGCGGGAGGCAGATCATCAATGTGCCCGTCACCTTCGGTAGCAATATGGAGCGGAAGGCCGGGCGTGCCAGGGAGCTGGAGGATGCGTGTGCCTACTTGGGCTGGCACATGCACCGTGCATCGGATGGCTTTGAAAGCCTGACCGTGGATGGCGTCGTGGAAATTCTGACGGCGCTGAACCCGGATATCCTTTTCATGCCGCATGCGGGGGATTGGAATTCGCGGCATATCTCGACGCACCATCTGGTGGTGGATGCGCTCAAGAAAATGCCGGCCGATTTTCGCTGCACCGTGGTTGAAACGGAATATTGGGGCGCGATGGATGATCCGAACCTGATGGTCGAGGCCAATGCGGAACAGGTTGCCGAGCTCGTTGCAGCGACCTCGCTACACGTGGAGGAAGTGGCGCGCGTTCCCTATCACCTGCTACTGCCGGCCTGGATGCAGGACAACGTGCGCCGCGGCAGCGAGCTGGTCGGCGGGCAGGGCGGCACCACGCCGGGTTTTTCGTTTGCAACGCTTTACCGGCTGCGGGTGTGGAAGAACGGCAGGTTTTTCCCAAGTTTGGAAAATGGAATCCCGGTGCCGGTGGGCGCCGATCATTTGAAGGAGATATTCTGATGGAAATCATCATCAAGGAAAATGGACAGGTTGCCTCGGAGGCGGCGGCGCGGGTGGTTGCAAGGCTGGTGCGCGAGAAGCCACATGCCGTGCTGGGGCTTGCCACGGGCAGCACGCCGCTGATGCTCTATAAGGAACTCATTCGCCTGCACCGGGAGGAGGGGCTGGACTTCAGCCAGGTCACGACTTTCAATCTCGATGAATACATCGGCCTTCCGGCCGACCATGAACAGTCCTACCGCCGGTTCATGAACGAAAGCCTCTTCAAGCGCATCAACATCAAGATGGAAAACACGCATGTGCCCGATGGCATGGCGGCGGATGTTCCCGCGGCCTGTGCGGCCTATGAGCAAGCCATTGTTGAAGCTGGAGGGATCGACCTGCAGGTGCTCGGCATCGGCTCCGACGGCCACGTGGGCTTCAACGAGCCGACTTCGTCGTTCGCCTCGCGCACCCGCATCAAGACGCTCACGCGGCAGACGGTGGCCGACAACGCGCGTTTTTTTTGCGGCGACGAATGCCGGGTGCCCAAGCATTGCATCACGATGGGCATCGGCACGATCATGGATGCGCGCATGAACCTGCTGCTTGCCTTTGGCGAGGGCAAGGCCGGGGCGATTGCCGCAACGGTCGAGGGTGGGGTGGCGGCCATCATGCCGGCGTCGATCCTCCAGCACCATCCATGCGCCAAGTTCTTCATCGACGAAGCGGCGGCATCCAAGCTACAACTGGCCGGTTACTATCGCTGGGTCTACGAAGGTAAACCCGGGTGGCAGCAGGACGCGTAGCGAAAGGGACGACATGCGGCTAACGGGATTGGATTGGGGTTTTGTGTTCGGCTTTTTCGCTTTGGCGCTGGGCATTGGGATCCTGTGCGCGCGGCAGGCGGGGAAGAGTTCGTCCGACTTTTTCCTGTCGGGGCGCAACATGCCGTGGTGGCTGCTGGGGGTGTCGATGGTGGCGACCACCTTTTCGACCGACACGCCCAACCTCGTCACCGACATTGTCCGCAAGAACGGGGTGGCGGGCAACTGGGTTTGGTGGGCGTTCCTGCTCACCGGCATGCTGACGGTGTTCATCTATTCCAAGCTTTGGCGGCGCTCCGAGGTGTTGACCGATGTCGAGTTCTATGAAATCCGCTACAGCGGCAAGACCGCCGCTTTCCTGCGCGGCTTTCGCGCCGTCTACCTGGGCGTTTTTTTCAATATCATGATCATGGCGGCGGTTTCGCTCGCCGCCATCAAGATTGGCGGCGTGATGCTTGGGTTGTCGCCGGTCAACTGCATTGTGTGGGCGTCGATCGTGACGGTGTTGTTTTCTTCGATGGGCGGATTGAAGGGGGTGCTGGTTACGGACTTTGTTTTGTTCATCATCGCGATGGTCGGGGCGACGGCCGCAGCGGTGTTTGCGCTCAGGTCCCCGGAGGTTGGAAGCCTCTCCACCCTGTTTGAAAATCCGGCGGTTGCCGGGAAGCTGTCGCTTCTGCCGCAGCTCGTACCCGCCGAGGGTGGCGGCTATACGCCGGAGAGCATGAACCTGCTGGTTTCCGTGCTGGTCATCCCGGTCGCGGTGCAGTGGTGGAGCGTCTGGTATCCGGGCGCCGAACCGGGCGGTGGGGGCTACCTTGCCCAGCGCATGCTCGCGGCCAAGGATGAAAGGAATGCCACGGGCGCGGTGCTCCTTTTCAATATCGCCCACTATGGCCTGCGCCCGTGGCCGTGGATCATCGTGGCCCTCTGCTCGCTGGTGGTTTTTCCAGACCTTGGAAGTTTGAAGGAAGCCTTTCCGAATGTTGATCCGGCCATCGTGAACGACGACCTCGCCTATCCGGCCATGCTGCAGAAGGTGCTGCCCGCCGGCTGGCTCGGGCTGGTGCTGGCTTCGCTGACCGCGGCCTATATGTCGACCATCTCGACCCACCTCAACTGGGGCTCGTCGTATGTCGTGAACGATTTCTACAAACGCTTCGTAAAGCCCGCCGCGCCCGAAAAGGAGCTGGTGCTGGTGGGCCGCATCTCCACCGTATTAATGATGGTCGTTGCCGGGGTCATTGCCCTCCAATTGACCAACGCGCTGCAGGCGTTCCAGATCCTGATGCAGATCGGCGCGGGCACCGGGTTGCTCTTTATCCTGCGCTGGTTCTGGTGGCGCATCAACGCCATCAGCGAGCTGGTCGCCATGGTCGTCTCGTTTGCGGTGGCGGTTGTTTTCCAACTGGTGGACACCGGGTTGGAAAGCTGGCAGCAGCTGATCGCCGGCGTGGGCATCACCACCGTTTCGTGGCTCGTTGCGGCACTGGTTACCAAGCCGGCCGAGGAAAAAACACTCAAGGCGTTCTGCAAAAAGACCCATCCCGGCGGCGCAGGATGGAAACGGATTTATTCGGCGATCGAGGCCGAAGGCGGTGCGGTCGAGGGCGACGCCGTCAATGTGCCGCGCGGCATCCTCTGCATGGTGCTGGGCTGCGCGCTGGTCTACACCGCGCTCTTCGCCACCGGTTTCTGGCTCTATCGCCAGCTCCTGCCCGCCACGGTTCTGACCGTTGTTGCTGTTGTATCCGCCGTGGCGTTGTTCAGGCTATGGGAAAGGGAATGATGGAAGCAAGAATCCGCAGAATGGCGCTGCTGGCTGGCTGTTTGGAGGGGTATGGGGCGTTTCGATGCCGCGGGAATCAACGATAGGGAGACTGAATGATGAACATGAACCGAAAGAACTTCATTGCCGCGTCCGCGCTGGCGGCGGCCTTCCCGAGGATGGGAAGCGCTGTTGCACCCATGGGTAGAATCCGTGTCGGCATCATTGGACTCGGCATGCGGGGCAAGGGCGCGGTCAAGCGGCTTTCCAAGATCCGGGATGTGGAAATTGTTGCCCTGTGCGACCTGCGCGAAGAGATGGTGGTGCGTTCGCAGAACATGTTGACGGATGCCGGGCTCCCGTCCGCGAAATGCTTTTCTGGAACCGAGGAAGTTTGGAAGGATCTCGTGGCGTTGGATCTTGATCTGGTCTACATCGCAACGCCGTGGCGCTGGCATACGCCGATGTGCATCCATGCCATGCAGAACGGCAAGCATGCGGCCACGGAGGTTCCTGCCGCCGTAACGGTTGAGGAGTGCTGGCAACTGGTGGATACGGCGGAGCAAACCGGCCGGCACTGCATGATGCTTGAAAACTGCTGCTACGATTTTTTCGAACTGCAAACGCTCAACATGGTGCGGCAGGGGGTGTTCGGCGAGCTGACCCATGTGGAGGGGGCCTACATCCATGCACTCTGCGGTTTGATTGCAAAAGAGGAGGGCGGCTATCAGGGGCAATGGCGCTTCCATCAAAACAACACCAAGAAAGGCAACCTCTACCCGACGCACGGGCTGGGGCCGGTTGCGCAATGCCTGGACATTAACCGTGGAAACAAGTTCAACCACCTGGTTTCCATGTCGAGCCGGCAGGCGGCCTTCACGGCATGGGCGACCGAAAACAATCGGCCGGAAATGGCCGCGCTCGAGAACTATCGCGGCGACATGAACACCACGCTCATTCAATGCGCGAAAGGGCAGACGTTGATGCTGCAGCACGATGTCAGCACGCCGCGTCCCTACAGCCGCATCCATCTGCTGCAGGGCACCAAGGGCATGGCGCGCAAATATCCCGAGCCGCGCATCGCGCTGGGGCACAAGTGGCAGAGCGATGAACAGATGAAGGAACTCGCGGCGAAATACGAACACCCCCTCAGCCGCACCATGGGGGCCATCGCGAAAAAGGTCGGCGGTCATGGTGGGATGGATTTCATAATGGACTACCGCCTGGCCTACTGCCTGAAAAACGGCCTTCCGCTCGATCAGGATGTCTACGATGCCGCGGCCTGGAGCTGCATCATGCCATTAAGCATCGACTCGGTGGCAAAGGGGAGCGAACGAATGATGGTGCCCGACTTCACGCGCGGGAAATGGAAAACCAATGAGCCGCTGCCTATCGTGGATGTCGATCCCTCCAAGCTTCCGGTCGTGGGGATGTAGGTTATGGAATCGCTTCGGTGTTTGATGATCAAGGACAACCAGCGCACCCGGTCCGAAAACAAATAATTCCAATTTGGAAAATATGGAAAGCAGGAATGAGCATGGAACAATTCAACGAAATTGCCTCGGCCTTTGAGTGCCCGGGAACCTATCTGGGCGAGGAGCCGTACGGTTCGGGGCACATCAACGACACCTATAAAGTCTACTACGACGTGGATGGCGAAGAGGTCCACTATATCCGCCAACGGATCAACCACAAGATTTTCAAGGATGTGCCGGGACTGATGGAAAACATTGGAAGGGTGACCCGCCACCAGCGCAAAAAATTCGAGGAAGCCGGTGCTGATCAGGTTGACCGCCGGGTGCTGACCCTGATTCCAAGCGTGGACGGTAAGGATTTTTATCAGGATGCCAAAGGCAACTTCTGGCGCACCTATGTGTTCATCGAAGGCGCGGTGGGGATCGACGTGATTGAACACACGGGTCAGGCCTACAAATCGGCCAAGGCCTTCGGCGGGTTCCAGTGCCAACTGGCCGATATGGACGATCGGTTGAACGACACGATTCCAAACTTCCACCATACGCGTTCCCGCTACGATACGCTGATGCAGGCGATTGAAGAGGATGCCCATGGCCGCGTTGCGAACGTGCAGGCCGAGATTGCGTTTGCCAAGGAACGCGAAGCCATCGTGGATGTGGTGATCGACCTGATGGCGGCCGGCGGCATTCCGGAACGGGTGACGCATAACGACACCAAGCTCAACAATGTGCTGATGGATTGCGAAACGGATGAAGGCATGTGCGTGATCGACCTCGATACCGTCATGCCCGGTTCCGTGCTCTACGACTTCGGCGACATGATCCGCACCACCACCAACCAGGCGGCGGAGGACGAACGCGATCTTTCCAAAGTGGAGATGAACATCGATTATTTCGAGGCGCTGGTGAAGGGCTATCTCGAAACCGCCTCCGGTTTCCTGGTGCCGAAGGAGCGCGAGCTGCTGGCGTTTTCCGGTAAGCTGATCACCTTTGAGATTGGGCTGCGGTTCCTGATCGACTATCTCCAGGGCGACACCTACTTCAAGACGCGCCGCGAAGGGCAGAACATTGACCGTTGCCGCAAGCAGTTCAAGATGGTTCAATCCATGGAGCGTCAAATGGATCAGATGCAACGAATCGTAGAGGGGTTTCAATGAGAGTTTTAGTGACCGGCGGAGCCGGGTTTATCGGTAGCCACATCGTAGAACATTTCCAGGGCAAGGCGGAGGTGCGGGTGCTCGACAACCTGCGCAGCGGCTACCGCGAAAACCTGGCCGGGCTCGCCCATGAATTCATCGAGGGCTCGATTACCGACCGCGAGGCGGTGAAAAGGGCCGTCGAGGGCGTGGACTACATTTTCCACATGGCGGCGATGATCAGCGTGCCGGAGTCGATGGGCAAGCCGGTCGAGTGCGTCGAGATCAACACCACCGGAACGCTCATCGTGCTCGAAGAGGCCGCCAAGGCCGGCGTGAAGAAACTGTGTTTTTCCAGCTCGGCCGCCAACTATGGCGACAACCCGGTGGTGCCGAAGGTCGAGACCATGCTGCCGGAACCGAAGAGCCCATACGCCATCACGAAGCTCGATGGCGAATACTACTGCGACCTCTTCAGCCGCGAAGGCAAGCTCTCCACCGGAGTCATGCGCTACTTCAACGTCTTCGGCCCCCGCCAGGATCCCGGCAGCGCCTATGCCGCCGCCGTGCCGATCTTCATCGATAAGGCCGCCAAGGGCGAAACCATTACGATCTTCGGCGACGGCGAGCAGACGCGCGACTTCATCTATGTGAAGGACATTGTTGCCGCCAACGTTTTCCTGGCCATGAACGACACTCCTCCGGGCTTCTTCAATGTCGCCTATGGCGGCCGCCTGACCATCAACGACCTCGCGAAAAAAATCATCGGGTTGACGGGATCGTCTTCGAACATTGCGTATGCGCCGGAACGGGCCGGGGATGTGAAGCACTCGATGGCGTCGGTTGAAAAAATTACGGACGCCGGTTTTAAGCCGACCTCGAATTTTGATGCGGGGCTGCAGGCAACGATCGAATACTTCCTGGAAAAATAAGGAGTGGGTATGAATCCGGCAAAGATTGCAGAACAGTTTGAAGTGTCGGGACAACTGGCCAGCATACGCCCGACCGGAAGCGGCAATGTGAACGACACCTACCTGGCCGTTTTCCGCACCCACTTTTCCGAGGAGCGCATCATTGTCCAGCGGGTGAACAGCCATGTTTTCGCCCAGCCGGAATGGATCATGGAAAACATGAGCATCCTGACCAACCACTGCCACAAGCAACTGCAGTCGGAAAGTGCAACGGCCGACCGCATCTGGCAACTGCCGCGCATTGTGCCGTGCCGCGATGGCCAGGACTTCTTCCGCGATGGCCAGGGCGACTTTTGGCGGGCGCTCACGCTGATTGCCTCGGCGAAATCCTACGACGTTGCCCAGAGTGCGGAACACGCCTTCGAGATCGGTACGGTGCTTGGGCAGTTCCACCGGCTGGTTTCCGGCATGAATCCGCTGAGCCTGCGCGATACCTTGCCGGGGTTCCATGAAACGCCGAAATATCTCGAGCTGTACGATGCGGTAATCCAAACACCCGCCGCGAAGGAGCTGGCTGAAAGCTCCATGGAGGTGCGCAACCTCCAGCGCTTCGTCGAGGAACGCCGCGAGTTTGCATCGGTGTTGCAGGATGCGTTGGATCATGGCGAGCTGGAACTGCGGCTGATCCATGGCGACCCCAAGATCAGCAATGTCATGATCGACGACGATACCGGGAAAGGTACGGCCATCATCGATCTCGACACCGCCAAGCCCGGCCTGATCCATTATGACTTTGGCGATGCGCTTCGCTCGCTTTGCAACCGGTCCGGTGAGGAAACCGGTGAGCTGGGCAAGGTGGTGTTCGACCTCGACCTGTGCGAGGCGTTCGTGCGCGGATACATTGCCTATGCCCGCGATTTCCTGACGGATAACGATAAGAAATATCTCTACGACTCCATTCGTCTGATCACGTTCGAGCTTGGCCTGCGCTTTTTCCAGGACTACCTCGCCGACAACCGCTATTTCAAGGTGAAGACACCCGAGCAAAACCTACAGCGAGCCAAGGTGCAGTTCCGCCTTTGCGAAAGCATTGAAACGCGCCGTCGCCAAATCAAGGAAGTGCTCGAACAGGCGTTCGGGGACTGCTGATGCCGCACCTGCCATGCCGTCCAGCACCGTGGGTGGAATGAACCCGCGTGTTCCTGTCCGCCGCGCCACGCGCCCTTTGCAGGCAAAGAGGCCCGTCCTGCACCGGCTGGTTACCGAATGGTGATGAAGGCGGTTTTTAGCGTGGGCACCTGCCGGTCGAAGGTCAGGGTGGCAACGTCGCCGGCCATCTTGATCTCCGGCTGGACGTCGATCCACTGCGCGCGTTCCAGGGCCTGGAACGTTTTGCCTTCCACATCGGCGGCGGGCAGCTGGATGACGACCTGCTCGGCGGTGTCGTAGATGACGTTGGTGCAGGCGATGGAGATGCCGCCTTCGATGTTGTGCGCATGCACGTGGAAGGGGTGTCCGGCCGCGATGGTCTGCGTGCCTTTTCCTCCGGACATTTTGAAGAGCAGCTTGCTCCAGGTTTCCTGGCGCACGCGGTTGAAGTAGGCCATATAGAACTGGGCGGTGCCGAGCGGGTAGCAGGTGGTGTAGACCGTGCCGCCGAGCTCGTTGGTGAAGAGGCCGGAGCCTGGGAACTTGGGATCGAATTCCGCACCTTTGATGGTGGAGAGGGGTTCGACATTTTCCGCAAACTCGATCACGCCGATCGGGCTGGCTACGCGCTGGGCGCACATTCGTGGCTTGACGTCGCCTTCCAGTTTCCCGAAGAAGGATTCTTCGACCTCTTCGATCGAGTAGGCCGCGTCTTCAAGCTTGATCCGCGAAACATCTTTCACGCCGATCTGGTCGCCGAAGCCGCGTTGGACGAGCACTTCGATGCTCGGCAGATCGAGGATGATGTTTTGCGAAAGCAGCTTTTTGATTTCGTCGTCGGAGTAGCAGCGCAGGGTTTGGTCGGAGACGGCGAATATGTCGCCTTCGTCCCCGTTGATGTCGCGGGTGAAGCTGTGGCTGATTCCGAGAATATAGAAAACCTTGCTCCATTCGGTGGAGTTGGCCTGCAGGTCGTTGAGCGAGCCGCCGCCGGTATTGAATTTGGAGAGGTCTTCGCCGGTGTACATCTTCACGCCGCCGCCGGAGGCGCCCGCGCCCGTCCACTTATGCTGGGCGATGTCGGGGCTGAAGAGGATCTTCACGCCGCGCGCCTTGCGGTCGTCGAGCTTGAGCCCCATGAGCGCGTCGAACAGTTCGCGCTCTTTGCAGAGCGCCTTGCCGAAGCCGCGGTCGTAGTAGGTGTTCATGCCCATGTTGTCGAAATGGTTGATAGTGATGCCGCGGGAGCCGTAGAGGATGCCGTTGGTCATTTCCCAAATGGAGTAGTTGTGCGTGCCGCTGTAGGGGCCGCAGCGCGGGGAGTTTTCGAGCTCGGGATAGATGTCGGCATCGCGGTCAAGCAGGGCGATGGTTTGGCGCGAGTAGCTAGGCACGGTGGTAATCGGCGGCTCTTCGGTGTAGGGCGGCATGTGGGGGCGGATGAGATAGTTTTCGTCGTCCTCGGTAAAGATATCCATCAGGCCGTTCCAGTCGCGCTTTTCGATGCTCTGCACATCGGGGATGGACGACATGAGGCCAATGCGCATCTCGGGTTTGGCGGCCTTGAGCGCGTCGGTCAGTTTTTGCGCCGGTTCGCTGAGTGCCTGCCAGGCGAGTTCCAGCCATTGGGCGCGCCACGGGTGCGGTTGGCCGGGCGCGGCGACGGCCGCGACGACTTCCTCGCGGGTGACGCGGTAGGTATCGACCATCTTGGCGAAGCGCTCGAGGCAGTGGTCGCAGAAGCAACCGCCGTAGCCCATCTCGCCGCCGTGGTTGTGCAGGCGCCAGTCGTCTTCCACCCATAGCGCCACGGGTTGGATTTCCTTAGTGAGGTAGACAAAGTAGTCGATCAGGTATTGCTGCCAGTTTTCGCAGAGCGGACAGGGCGACATGCCGTTGTCCGCGCCGGTCTCGCCAACCATGAGTCGGAAGTTCTGTCCGGGATGCAGGTTGCGGCCGCGCCCGGCGTGGTAGGTGGTGGTCCACGGATTGAGGCTGGTTTCGACGCCGTATTTGGCGAACATTTTCTGGGCTTCCTTGATGGCATCGCACCACGGCTGCGAGAGCGCTTCGGTGGGATGGCCGGAGCTGCGTTCCTCGGGCATCAGCAGGAACATCACTTCGTTGATGCCGGATTCCTGAATGAAGGTTTCGAGCTGCTTTAGGTTTTCCTCCAGCCCGTTGAACGGGTCGAGGCCATAGCGCAGGATAATTTTAAAGCGATCATTCTGACTCATGTTTTATTCCCCTGTCTTAGATGGCTCGCCCGATGACGCGGCTCGGAAGTTGATGGTGGAGAATATACGAACAATGGGGTCTGGGCGCAAAAGGAGTTATGCGCAAACACAGCACGTAATTTGCGAAAACAGACCTGCAGGGTTCGGAAGCCAAGCCGGTTGGGCTAGAGGTTGACGCCGGAGCCCTGCATCTGGCTTTTGTTGCCCCAGATGATCTGCCAGGGATCGTTGGTGCCGGTCTGGAAGGCCTGCATCTTTTTTTTCATGGCCTGAAGCTGTTTGGCGTGGGCCGGGTCGGTGGCGAGGTTGTTGCTCTCTTCGGGATCGGCCTTGAGGTCGTAGAGTTCGAACTCGGCGCGGTAGAGATAGTCCTGCACCTTGCGATGGCCAAAATATTCGCCCTTGTTGCGGTAGACGCTCTGCCAGGTGGAGGCGGCCCACAGGTCTGAGGCAAACGGATATTTCAACCCGAAGGCCATGTTCCAGATCAGCTTCAGGTCACCTTCGCGGACAACGCGCATCGGGTAGTACATGGTCAGTTCATGGAAGTTATGTGCGGCATACACCGTGTTCCAATCCCTGGAATTTTCCTTTCCAAGGATTGGAAGGAACGACCGACCGTGGAAGTCGCTCTTGTTGTAACCGATACCGGCGAAGTCGAGAATGGTCGGCGCGAGGTCGACCCACGAAACCATGGAGTTGTTGACGGTTCCCTTGAAGTCGGTGCGCGGATCCTTGACGATGCAGGGCAGCTTGATGCCCGGTTCGTAGACGGTGGTCTTTGCGCCCGGGAAGGCGATGCCGTTGTCGGAGATGTAGATGATGATGGTGTTTTCGACCTTGCCTGCCTTGGCGAGAAGCTCCAGCAGTTTGCCGAGCCCCTGGTCGATGCGCGAGACGGACTGGTAGTATTGCGCCATCTCTTCGCGGCATTCCCTGGTGTCGGGCAGGAACGAAGGAACCAGCACGTCGTTCGGGTCGTACTTCACAATGGTCTCGCCTGGATAGGGCTCCGTCTTGTTGCCGAAGGAGTTTGGCGCGTCCCACGGATCGGGCGTGAAGGGGTGGCCGCGGTGCGGGTCGTCGGGGCAGAAGTAGAGGAAGAAGGGTTTGGCCTGGTTGAGGGTCGGTTCGCAGGTTGCGGCCATCTCGATCGTTGAACGCGGATCGCATTTGTAACGGACGTTGAAGCGATAGACCGATTCCGGCGCCACGTGGTATTTGCCGATCTGCGCGGTGTGGTAGCCGGCGTCCTCCAGCATGACCGGCAGCGACTTGACGGTGTCGAACGTGCTGAAGTGGTGGTAGTCGTGCACGTGGCCGTAGGAACCGGTGGCGTGGCCAAACTTGCCGGTCAGGATCACGGAACGGCTCGCCGCGCAGCTGGCGCTGGTGCAATAGGCCTGTGTGAAGCGCACCCCTTCGGCGGCGAGTTTGTCCATGTTCGGCGTTTGGATGACGGAGTTGCCGTAGCACCCGAGCGCATCCAGCCCATGGTCGTCGGTGACGAACAGGATGATGTTGGGTTTGTTTGCATGGGCAATGGATGCCGACAACAGGCAGATGAGTGTGAATAGAATACGTTTCATTAGATTTTCCCCCTACTGAACTCCGGAATACTTTTCGACGCCCATTTCCTTTTCCCAGCCAACGAGGAAAGCTTTCAGCTCCGCGACCTTTTCGGGGTTGGCTTGGGCGACGTCGTTCGTTTCGCCTTTGTCCTGCGCAATGTTATAGAGCTTAAGCGCGCCGCTTCGGTAGGCCAGCAGCTTCCAATCGCCTTCGCGCACCGAGGCGTAGAGGTCTTCGTAGGCGCGGTAGCCCACGATCGGCTCAGGGCGCTTGAGCTCGCTGTTGTTGCGGATGGTTCCCACCAGCGAGATGCCGTCGAGGTCGTTGAACTTCGAAGGATCCCCGCCCGCGATTTCCACGAGGGTGGGGAAGAGGTCGGTCGACTGCACGATGCTGTGGTTGACCGCACCCGGTTGGGCGACGCCCGGCCAGTTGAAAACAAACGGGACGCGCGCGCCGCCTTCATAAAGGGTGTCGGACTTTTTTCCGCCGTGGAAGGGCGGATTGTCGAACGCGCCGCCCTGGTCGGAGAGCAGGATGATGATCGTCTCGTCGGCAATGCCTTTTTTCTCCAAAGCCTGTCGGACGCGGCCAACGGATTCGTCGAGCGATTTCACCATGGCCGCATAATGGGCATAGGGGCCTTCGAGTCCCTTGGCCTTGAAGTGTTCCACATAGTCGGCGCGGCCATCGAACGGGCCGTGGACGGTGTAATACCACAAGGAAACCATGAACGGCTGTTCCTTGTCGTAGCCTTCGATGAATTCGACGGTTTCGTCGGTCAGCTTGTCGGTGAGGTACTGTTCTTTTTCATCTTTATACACATCCGAGTTTTTGAAGTAGGGCGGATTGTAGCCGTGCGGATGGCCAAAGTTGCCGGTGCCGATCTGCTTGTCCCAACCCTGCTTGTCGGGATGGTAGGGCTCGTGGCCGAGGTGCCATTTCCCGACGAAGAGGTTGTAGTAGCCCAGCTCCTTCAGCGCCTCGGCATACGTGGTGTGCTCCAGCGGAAGCCAGTTTTTGACCGGGAACTGGGCCGGGTCTTTTTCCCATAGACTGTATTCCTGTTCGGTGCGTCCAAATTGGTCGAACTCCGGATGCTGGCGCGACCCGGTCGGGATGTGGCGCACGATCTCCAAGCGCGCCGGATGTTTGCCGGTCACCAGCGTGCTGCGGCTCGGGCTGCAGGTCGGGCAGGCGATGTAGGCCTGGCGGAAGTCGACCCCTTCGCCGACCAGCTTATCGATGTTGGGTGTCTCGAATACATCGGGCTGGCGGCATCCCATGTCGGCCCAGCCCCAGTCGTCCACGAACAGCAGGACAATGTTGGGCTGCGGTTCGACCGGGCGCGAGCCGGCGTAGCCTGCGGCAACAAGCAACAGCGAAAGCAGGATGGTGGTTTTCGTTTTCATGCCTCTCCCAATGTATTTGTTGATAAAAATGCGATGTTCCAAAATATCACATTCCCGGAATGCGGAAATGGGCTATCGCGCAAAAACCATGCGCGATTTTGCCAGCCCCCGAATCGATTGGGTTGTGTAATTCAGATTGTCGAACGTCAATCTGGATTACACAAATGACCGGCTTGCCCGTGCGGGAGCTTTCGCCTATTTCTTTTTCTTGTTGGCTGCGGGGTTGCCGGTTTTGTAGCCGAACGGTTTTCCGCCGTAGGGATAGGCGTCGAAGATGGCGCCGTTGCCGAGGGTGCGCGGATCGCCCTGGGCGGTGAGTTTCTTTTCCATGCGGTCGCGGAGCTGTTTTTTCAGCGCGGCATATTCCGGATTTCCGGCCAGGTTGACCATGCAGTCGGGATCCTTCTGGATCTGGTAGAGTTCTTCCTCGGGGCGTTTGCCGAAGCTCATTTCATAGAACGTGTATTCCGGATCGCCGGGTTTGAGGTTGGTCAGGTATGCCTTCGTTGGCGAACCGTCGCAGTTGCGCAGTCCGAACTCCGGGTTTCCGGCCGGCCAAAGCTCGGGCTTGATGTTGTGGACGTAGAGGAACTCCCTGGTGCGGATGGCGCGGACGGGATAGGCGAGGTCGGTTCCGGTTTCGTCGGCGCGGCCGGTGTCGTGCCGCTCCTTGCCGAGGAGGACATGGTCGCGCGCCGGATCGATCTGCCCGGACTTGGGCGACTTGAGCAGATCGAGGAAACTCTTGCCGGTCATCTGCTCGTGCGGCTCCATGCCGACGGCTTCCATGATGGTGGGGGCGAAGTCGGGGAAGTTGACAAAGTCCTCGATCACGCGGCCGGGCTGGATGACGCCTTTCCAGTAGGCCACCAGGGGTACGTGGAAGCCTTCTTCATAGAGCTGGCCCTTGATGCGAGGGAACGGCATGCCGTGGTCGGAGGTAACGAGGATCAGCGTGTTGTCGAGCAGGCCGCGCTCCTCCAGCGCCTGGGTCGCCAAGCCGATGTGCCGGTCGAACCATTTCACTTCCACGGCATAGTCGAGGATGTCGCCGCGGATGGTTTCGTTGTCGGGATAGAAGGGCGGGACGACCGCGTTTTCCAGTTTCAGGCCCTCCTTCTTCCAGGAATCCTTTTCGTAGAAACGATGGGGTTCGGTGGTGCCGAGCCAGAAGCAGAAGGGTTTGTCGGCCGGCTTTTCATCGAGGAAGGCCGCGAAGTTGGCGGCATAGTCGGTGTTGCGGATGCCTTTGTAGGGTGGCTTGGTTTTGATCTTGTTGTAGGCCGGGCCGGCGGGATTGTGCTCGGTGGCACAGGAGCCCGGGCCCCAGCCCTTGCCGGTGTGGCCGGTATGGAAGCCGGCATCCATCAGCAGGTGGGGGTAGAACTTGAACTTGGCCGGGAACTTCGGCCAGTGGTTGGTGGCCTCCTCCAGCTGCCAGCTATAGCGGCCCGTCACGAGGCAGGCGCGGGCCGGGGCGCACTTCGGGTTGCAGTTGTAGGCTTGGCGGAAGAGGGCACCACCTTCGGCCAGGCGGTCGAAGCCCGGTGTTTCAATCATGGTGCCGCCATAGGCTCCGAAGGTGTTCATCGACGCGTCGTCCGCAATAATGAACAGGATGTTGGGCGGCTGTTCCGCGAAGCTTGAAACCTGAACCGTGAAACTTGAAAGGGCGACTGCTGCCGCAACAACTAACCTCTGCATCTGTTCATTCCCCCAATTGATTTTTCTTACAGGACGATCTGTGATGGGACTATTACTTCTTTTTCGGAAGGTATTTTTTCCACGACTGCGTTTCCATCAACTCGCCGGCTTCCAGGCGCGCCCACTCATCCGGCGCATTCTCCTTCACGGCATTGCTGATGGCGACGGATCTCATATTCTGTTCCGGTACGCGTTTGCCGAGGTCTTCGAGCCCCATGTCGCGGTTCCCCGACTGCCAGTCTTTTTCCAATGCGCGCAATTTTTTCAGCACCTCGGCATATTCCGGGTTGGTGGCGAGATTGTTGAGCTGATCGGGATCCTTCTGCAGATCATAGAGTTCTTCCGCAGGCTTGGAGTCGGCCATATACAGGGCGGGCAGGCCGGTCAGTTCGCCTTCCTTCTTCAAGGAGCGCATCACCCAGACGGCGGGGCGGTTGAGGTCGAGGTAGGCCTGGTGGGCATCCCATGGCACCTCGGGCATGTGGTTCTTGATGTAGGAAAACTTTTTGGTGGTGACGGAGCGCGAGCATTCGTCGACCTCGTCCCAGATATCGCGCGCGGAGCGGACATAGTCGCGGTATTGCGGGTCGGCAACGCCAAAGACCGGCCTGCCGTCGAGGTAGCTGGGCATTTCGGCGCCCGCCAGCTTCAGGACGGTGGCGGAAATGTCGGTTGTGCAGACGAGTTCGTCGATCACGGTGCCGGGTTCGATGCCCGGGCCCCAGACGATCATTGGAACATGGATGCCGGTCTCCTGCAGATAGCCCTTGCCGCGCAGGTTGCAGCGACCGTTGTCGGCAATGAAGATGACAAAGGTGTTCTTTTCCAGCCCCGTGTCCTTGAGGCGCTGCATAATCTGGCCCACTTCGTCGTCCATGTATTCGACGGTGTCGAGGTAGGCCGCCCAGTCGTAGCGGGTTTCCGGGGTGTCCGCGATCCAGGGCGGCAGCTCGACGGCATCCACCGAAACCGGATGCTTCGATGCCTTGCGGACGGGATTCCACCAATCGCCGCGGTGGGTCACCACGCACTGGATCTGGTTGAAGAAGGGTTGGTCCTCCGGCCCGAAGCGGTCGAGCTTGTCGAAGATGCCGAAATGCTCGACGCCGTCGTACGGTCCTGTTTCTTCATATTTAAAGTTGCAGTCGATCTTGCGGCCATTCTTCATGACGAGGTCGCTGCCCAGAATGCAGGTATAGCCCGCGTCGCGCAGGTAGCTGGTGATGGGTTTGTACGGAGCCGCCAACGGCGTGTCGCGATTGCTGCGGTGGTGGTGCGCGTTAAATGAGGTCTGGTGCGCCCCGACCATCATCGACGAGCGGCTGGGCGAGCAGATCGGGTTGGCGCAGTAGGCGCGGGTGAAGAGCATGCCTTCCTCGGCCATTCTGTTGAGGTTCGGTGTTTTTACGCCCGCCATGCCATAGCATTCCAAGTCGGTTCCCATATCCTCGGCCATGATCCATATCATGTTGGGCTTGGGGGCTTCGGTGGCGTGGGCCGCGCCAGCCATGATGAGGGTTGCCACCAATGCGGTTATGCGTTTCATGTTGTTGATCCTCGGTTTGGTTCCATGGTCTATTTCAAAAACATGGAACATACCAGAACTAGGGCGGCCCGAAATGTGCGATTACGTAAAAACCATGCTCGATCTTGCCACTGGAACCTTCGCCCGTCCAAGGGAGTGGCGCGATGCCGGGGCTGGTGCATGGCGCGTTGCGGATGATGCGGTTCGATAAAATCGAACTTTTCTCTGGTATCTCGCGCTGGTTTCGCTATCTTGCCCATCCTTTCGCGTCGGAATGTGGATTGCGGGAGGATGCTTTTTGGTAACTGACTAATCTACAGTTGCTTTTGCATCTTCCTCGTTTCTGAAGTGGCTGGCGGTTTGCGCTGATGGGAAGGAACCACGGGATGCCCAGGATGTATTGGGTTTCCGGGGTTGATCAAGTAATCACGAATGCACCGGCAATCGGGCGACCGAACCGGATTAGGTTTCGATCTGAAACGCAGGGGCGAGGTTTTTCCCGCAACCGTCTGCGGTTAAGTGAGAGGCAGTTCGTGGATGACAGGGTTTTCCAATGGTTGGAAGGCCTATGGAACAGGGCGAAATTTATTGAATGTTTCGCTTGCGGTGGTGGAGGTAGATGTCTACATTCCTCCGCCTGTCTTTTTATAGGAAGGGATATTTATGCCTACAATCAATCAGTTAGTAAGAAAACCGCGTGCGGCTCAGAAGAAAAAGAGCAAGTCGCCCGCGCTGGCAACCTGCCCGCAGCGTCGTGGCGTTTGCTTGCTGGTGAAAACCCAGACCCCGAAGAAGCCGAACTCGGCCCTTCGTAAAGTTGCCCGTGTTCGCCTGACCAACGGTCGTGAAGTCAACGCCTACATCGGCGGTGAAGGCCACAACCTGCAGGAGCACAGCATGGTTCTCGTACGCGGCGGTCGTGTAAAGGACTTGCCGGGTGTTCGTTATCACATCGTTCGCGGTGCGCTGGACTGTCTCGGAGTAGCCAATCGTAAGCGTGGTCGTTCGAAATATGGTGCGAAGCGCCCAAAAGCATAAGGATTTAGACTATGGCCAGAAGACATAGAGCAGAAAAACGCGAGCTGATTCCGGATCCGCGCTACAACAGTCCCGTTGTTGCCTACATGATCAACTGCGTAATGGAACGCGGCAAGAAATCGGTTGCTGCAAAGATTGTATATGGAGCCCTGGAAGATATCCAGGCCCAGCTGAAAGACGAAGATCCGGTGCACGTGTTCACTACCGCCATCGAAAACGTCTCTCCGCGTCTGGAAGTGAAGTCCCGCCGTGTTGGTGGTGCCACCTACCAGGTTCCGCTGGAAGTGAAGCCCAAGCGCCAGATCGCCCTCGCTACCCGCTGGCTGATCGCCTATGCCGGCAACCGCAAAGGCGTACCGATGCGCAAGGCACTGGCGAACGAAGTCATCGACGCGTTCAAGGGCCAGGGCGCCGCCATCAAGAAGCGTGACGACACGCACAAGATGGCCCAGGCCAACAAGGCTTTCGCCCACTACCGCTGGTAAGCGGATTTGTGTAGGGAATATAGGAAATCCCCAACGGATGGGGGTCGCCCATTGAAAGGAAGGTTCCACGCGGTGGAACCTTCCGGTTGTTGTAAAAAGAAATGACTAAAATCGTGAACCATAAGAAGGACAAGGCAGGAAAGGGCTCGGATTCCCCACGGGAAGCCGAAGGCCGCGCGCATGCCTTGCCGTCGGTTCGCAACATCGGCATCATCGCCCACATCGATGCGGGCAAGACAACCACTTCGGAGCGCATTCTCTTCTACTCGGGCAAGGTCCATAAAATTGGCGAAGTGCACGATGGCACCGCCACCATGGACTGGATGATCCAAGAGCAGGAGCGCGGCATCACGATTACGTCCGCGGCCACCACCTGTTTCTGGAAAAACCACCAGATCAACATCATCGACACCCCCGGCCACGTCGATTTCACCGTAGAGGTTGAGCGCTCGCTTCGCGTCCTTGATGGCGCCGTGGGCGTTTTCTGTGCCGTGGGCGGTGTCCAACCGCAATCCGAGACCGTCTGGCGCCAGGCCACGAAATACAACGTTCCGCGCCTGGCCTTCGTTAACAAGATGGATCGGATGGGTGCCGATTTCCTCCGGGTGCTGGACGACATGCAGCACAAGCTCAAGGCACCCGCCGTTGCGATCCAATTGCCGATCGGCGCCGCCGAAACCTTTTCCGGCGTGGTCGACCTCATCAAGATGCGCGGCATCATCTTCTCCGAAGGCGACATGGGATCGAAGGTCGAATACATCGATATTCCTTCCGAGCTGGCGGCCGACGCCGAAGCCTATCGCGCCGAGCTGATTGAAAAGGTGGCCGAAGTCGATGAGGAGTTGCTCGAAGCCTACATGGAAGACGCCGATGTCTCCGAACAGGCGCTTGTCGACGGTCTCCGCCGTGCAACCATCGGCAACCACATCGTTCCGGTGCTGGTGGGTTCTTCCCTGAAAAACAAGGGCGTGCAGCCCCTGCTCGACGCCGTCGTCGAATATCTGCCTTCCCCGCTCGATGTCCCCGCCGTAAAGGGAATCTCCCCGAAAAACGAAGCGGAGCTCGAGCGCGAAGCCTCCGACTTCGAAGCGCTGACGGGCCTGGTCTTCAAGATGGCCACCGACAAGTTCGTCGGCAAGCTTGCCTTTGTCCGCATCTATGCCGGCCAGCTGAAGAAGGGGATGAACATCTACAACCCGCGTACCAAGAAACGCGAGCGCATCGGCCGCCTCCTGCGCCTGCACGCCAACCACCGCGAAGACGTGGATGTGCTGCATGCCGGCGAAATCGGCGGCATGGTGGGGCAAAAATTCTTTACCACCGGCGACACCGTCTGTTCCGAGAACGATCCGATCGTCCTGGAAAACATCGAGTTCCCGGAACCCGTCATTTCCATGGCCATCGAGCCGCGCAGCACCGCCGACAAGGATGCGCTCGTTGCCGCGCTCCAGGATCTGGCCGAAGAGGACCCCACGTTCCACACCTCGATCCACGAAGAAACCGGCCAGACCATCATCCAAGGCATGGGCGAGCTTCATCTCGAAATCCTCAAAGACCGCCTGCTGCGCGAATACAAGGTGCAGGCGAACGCCGGCAAGCCGATGGTGGCCTACCGCGAAAGCGTCTCCGCCAAGGCCGATGGCAACTTCACGTTCGACCGCGAGATCGGCGGCGAACACCACTTCGCAGGCCTCACGCTACAGGTTGCCCCCGCATCCGCTGGCGTCGGCAACACCATCGAATTCGATGTTTCCAACAAGATCGTCCCCGAGGAATTCCGCAAAGGCATCCGGGAGGGAATCCAGGACGCGCTCCTGACCGGTGTACTCGGTAACTTTGCCATCATCGACACTAAGGTGACGGTGATCGGTGGCGATGCCCATGCCACGGAATCTTCGGAAATGGCCTTCCGCTCCGCCGCCGTCATGGCACTGCGCGCCGCGGTTGGCAATGCCAGTCCCGAGCTGCTTGAGCCCATCATGCTGCTCGAAATCGAAACGCCCGAGGAACATCTTGGCGATGTGATGGGCGATCTCAACAGCCGTCGTGGCCGTGTCCGCGAAATCAAGGCGACCAACAATCTGCAGGTCGTGCAGGCGGATGTTCCGCTTGCCGAAGTTTTCGGATACGCAACCAGTTTGCGTTCCTTAACAAAGGGTAGGGCGAGCTACTCGATGGAACCGCAAGCGTTTGAACCGGTTCCCCCGAATATGACAGACGCTATCCTTAACCGTTAGAGAGAGAGTATAATGACTAATCAAAGAATCAGAATCCGGCTGAAGTCGTTCGATCATCGCATCCTCGACGTATCGGCCACGGAGATCGTCGAGACGGCTCGCCGCACCGGCGCCCGCGTTGCAGGCCCGATTCCGCTGCCGACCCGTATCGAGCGGTTCACGGTGAACAAGAGTCCGCACGTGAACAAGAAAGCCATGGAACAGTTCGAGATCCGCACCCACAAGCGTTTGCTCGACATCATCGATCCCACCATCAAGACGGTTGACGAGCTCAAGAAGCTCAACCTGCCGGCCGGTGTGGACATCACCATTAAAATCTAAGGAGGATTGCAATCATGAAAGGTTTGATTGGAAAGAAACTGGGAATGACCTCCGTCTACGATGAAAATGGCGTTGCCGTTCCCGTAACCGTTATCGAAGCGGGCCCCTGCGTGGTGACCCAGCTCAAGGACAGCGAGAAAGACGGCTACAAGGCCGTGCAGCTCGGCTATGGCGACCAGAAGGAGCAGCGCATGACCAAGCCTGCCCTCGGCCACCTCAAGAAAGCCGGCGAAGCCGTGAAGAGCGTACTGCGCGAATTCCGGATCGAAGATGCCGACGTGAACGTTGGCGACGAAGTTACCGCCGCCGCATTCGAAGGGGTCAACTATGTCGACATCGTTGCCACCGGCAAGGGTCGCGGCTACCAGGGCGTGGTCAAGCGCTACGGTTTCGGCGGCGGTCGTGCATCGCACGGCGGCGGCTGGGTTCGTCGTACCGGCTCGATCGGCATGTGCGAATTTCCGGCACGCGTCTTCAAGGGCAAGAAGATGCCCGGCCAGATGGGCGACAAGCGTGTCACCACCCAGAATCTCAAGATTATCCAGGTTCGTTCCGAGGAAAACCTGATTCTGGTCAAGGGATCGGTTCCGGGCGCCACCGGCGGTATCGTGACGATCAAAGAAGCCCTCAAAAAGAAATAGGCAGGGATTACCATGAGCAAAGTAGCTTTGAAAAATGTTAAGGGAGAAAGCGTCGGCGACTACGAAGTTGCGGACAACCTCCTCGTTCTCGACAAGGGCGACCAGGCCGTTCACGAAGCGGTTGTTGCCTACAACGCGCACCAGCGCGCCGGCACCGCCTCCACCCTGAACAAGGGCGAAGTCAACGGTAGCGGCAAGAAGCCCTGGAAGCAGAAGGGCCTCGGCCGCGCACGTGCCGGTTACAAGCAGTCCAACGTTTGGCGTGGCGGACATGCCGCGCACGGCCCGTTGCCGCGCAAGTATAAGAAGAAGCTTTCGAAGAAGGTGACCAAGCTGGCGTTCGCCCGCGCATTCAGCGCGAAGGTGGACCAGGGCGACATCACCGTGATCGACGAGCTGAGCATGGCTTCCCCGAAGACCAAGGACTTCGCCGTTGTGCTGAAGAACCTCGGCCTCGACCGCGGCGCGCTGTTCATCGTTGATGTAACCACCGACAACCTGCTGCTGGCCACACGCAACATCCAGCGCGTCGAAGTGGCCACCGCACAGTTGGTCAACACCTACCAAATCCTGCGCTACAAGAACGTGATCATCACGAAGGCAGGCATGGAAGCGCTCGAGAAGCGCCTCGGATAAGGAGCCTACGAAATGAAAAGTTCAGCCGATGTAATTAAACGTATTTTGTTGACCGAAAAGGGAACCATGCTCTCCGAGCTGCAGAACAAGTATTTGTTCACGGTTGCCATGGATGCCAACAAGGTGGAAATCAAACGAGCCGTCGAAGAGCTCTTCAATGTCCGTGTTATGGCCGTCAATACGATGCGCCGAAAAGGCAAGAAGAAGCGCCAGAGAACGGCTCATTTCGGAACAACCGCCGCCTCCAAGCGTGCAGTTGTTACATTGCATGCAGATGATAGCATTAACCTGATCTAAGGAGATCTTTGCAATGCCTTTGAAATCACACAAGCCGTATACACCGAGCCGCCGGCACATGGTGTTGTCGGACTTCGCCGATATCACCAAGAGCACTCCCGAGCGTTCGTTGGTCAAGGCGAAGAAAAGCAAGGCCGGCCGCAACAGCGCGGGACGTATTTCCGTGCGCCACCGCGGGGGCGGGCACAAGCGCCGCTACCGCGTGATCGACTTCAAGCGCGACAAGTTCGGCATTCCCGCCAAAGTTGCCGCGATCGAGTACGATCCCAACCGTTCCGCCCGCATCGCCCTGCTGCACTATGCAGATGGCGAGAAGCGCTACATCATTGCACCGGCGAAACTCGCCGTCGGCGCCACGCTGATGTCCGGTCCGGACGCCGAGCCGGCGCTGGGCAACGCGTTACCGCTGGGTAAGATCCCGGTCGGCATGGCCGTGCACAACATCGAGCTGATCGCCGGTCGC
The DNA here is from genome assembly GCF_900890425.1 of Pontiella desulfatans. Lineage (NCBI taxonomy): Bacteria > Pseudomonadati > Kiritimatiellota > Kiritimatiellia > Kiritimatiellales > Pontiellaceae > Pontiella > Pontiella desulfatans. The sequence continues at coordinate 98,502 of NZ_CAAHFG010000003.1, forward strand.
GGCGGGCAGCTGGTTCGTTCCGCGGGCACCTCGGCGCAACTGATGTCCTGCCACGACGAATGGGCCAACGTGAAGATGCCTTCCGGCGAAATCCGGATGATCCGCACTGGCTGCCTGGCCACCATCGGCCGCGTCGGCAACGTTGAGCACAACAACATTGTGATGGGCAAGGCCGGCCGCAAGCGCTGGCTGGGCATCCGCCCGACCGTGCGCGGTGTTGCGATGAACCCGGTTGACCACCCGATGGGCGGTGGTGAAGGCCGTACCTCCGGTGGCGGGCATCCGAAGTCCCCGTGGGGTCTGCTCGCGAAGGGCAAGCGTACTCGCGATAAGCATAAACAGACCAACAAGTATATTGTTGAACGGAGGAAGAAATAATGGCTCGTTCACTGAAAAAAGGTCCATACGTTGACCTCAAGCTGGTCAAGAAGGTTCGCAAGATGGAAGAGGGCGGTCGCAAGCAGCCCATTAAAACCTGGGCCCGCAATTCCATGATTGTTCCGGAATTCGTTGGCCAAACCTTCAACGTTCATAACGGTAAAGTTTTCGTTCCGGTGTTTGTTACGGAGAATATGGTCGGGCACAAACTGGGTGAATTCTCGCCTACCCGCGCCTTCAGAACCCACGGTATGGCGACGGAGAAATAGTCTGGGTGATTTTCTGGTCGAAATCGCTGGATTTCGACCGGCAAATCCATAGACTGTCCGCCCTTTATTCCCCGTGGAAAACTAAGAGTGAAAACACATGGAAGTGTCAGCAACAACTAAATATGTGCGCATGTCGCCCACCAAGGCCCGCGATCTCGCGAACGAGATCAAAGGACTGCCGGTCGCCGACGCACTGCGCATCACCGAGTTCAATGCTCGCAAGGCTGCCGTACAGATCGGCAAGACCCTCAAGTCGGCGATTGCCAATGCCGAAAACAACGAGGGGTTGTCGGTCGACAGCCTGTTTGTGAAAAACGCCATCGTGGATGGCGGACCGATGATGAAAAGATTCCGTCCGCGTGCCCGGGGCATGGCTAGTCCGATCCAGAAGAAGACCAGCCACGTAACCGTTATTCTAACCGACAAAGCGTAAGGAGACTCTAGTGGGTCAAAAAGTAAATCCTATTGGAATGAGGCTCGCACTCACCAAAGACTGGCGTTCGCGCTGGTATGCGGACAAGCGCGACTTCGGTACCATGCTCAAGGAAGACGTCGACATCCGCAAACTCGTTTCCGAACGACTGAAGGACGCTGCTGTGTCGGACATCTACATTGAGCGCTATGCAAACCGCATCCGCGTAACCATCAAATCGGCTCGTCCGGGCTTGGTCATCGGCCGCAAGGGCGAAGACATCGACAAGCTGCGCGAAGTGCTCTCGAAGAAGACCGGCAAGGAAGTCTACATCGAGATCGCCGAAGTGAAGAAGCCGGATCTGGACGCCACCCTGGTGGCGGCAAACGTTGCCATGCAGCTCGAGCGCCGTGTTTCGCATCGCCGTGCCATGAAGCGCGCGCTGCAGATGGCCATGGAAAATGGTGCCCTCGGCATCAAGATCCTCGCCGGCGGCCGTTTGAACGGTGCGGAAATCGCCCGTTCCGAGAGCTATAAGGAAGGCAAGATTCCGCTGCACACGCTGCGCGCCAATATCGACTACGGAACCGCGGAAGCGAATACCGTTGCCGGCATCATCGGCATCAAGGTGTGGATCTGCAAGGAATCCGAAACGAAAGCCTAGGAGTTGAATCATGCCTTTAATGCCGAAACGAGTTAAATACAGGAAGGTCCAGCGCGGTTCCCGCGGCGGTCTCGCCCAGAAGGGCAACCAGCTGGCCTACGGAGAGTATGGTCTCCAGTCCCTCGAGCGTGGATGGATCACCGCGATCCAGATCGAAGCGTGCCGTGTGGCTGCAAACCGTGCCATGAAACGTAAGGGTAAATTGTGGATCCGCATTTTCCCCGACAAGCCAATCACCAAGAAGCCGTTGGAAGTTCGAATGGGTAAAGGTAAGGGTGGGGTCGACCAGTGGGTCGCCGTCGTCAAGCCCGGCACCATGCTTTTCGAACTGGATGGCGTTCCGGAAACGCTGGCAAAGGAGTGTCTGCGCCTTGCAGCCACCAAGTTGCCGCTGCGCGTCCGGTTCGTACAGCGCCACGCTCATGACTAAAGGATGGTGAGCCATGAAGGTTAAAGAAATTAATGAAATGACGATGGAAGAGCTGGAAGTTCAGCTCGCGGACATCAAGAAGGAGCAGTTCAACCTGAAGCTCCAGCAGGTGTCCGGTCAGCTGGAGAACCCGGCGCGCATGAAACAGCTGCGCCGCACGGTGGCCCGCATCAAGACCATCCAGAACCAAAAGAAAGTTGAAGGGTAACGGTCATGGAAAATACAAGACATAACCGCAAGACCCGCGAGGGCCGCGTTGTCAGCAAGAGCGGCGACAAGTCGATTGTCATTCTGATCGAGCGTCGCATGCGCCACCCGCTGTACGGCAAGGAAATCCGCGTTTCCAAGAAGGTGCATGTGCACGACGAGGAAAACAAGGCCGGTGTCGGCGATGTTGTTCGCGTAATGGAAACCCGTCCGCTGAGCAAGCTGAAGCACTGGCGCCTGGTGGATATTGTTTCGGAAGCTGCGAAATAAGGTAGGGCTGAACAATGATTCAAGAGAATACACGTTTGAAGGTTGCGGATAATTCCGGTGCGCGTTCGGTGATGTGCATCCGCGTACTCGGCACGAAGAGTAAGATTGCCCGTGTGGGCGATGTTATCCGCGTCTCGGTCAAGGAAGCGCAACCGAACGGTGTGGTGAAGAAGGGCGACCTCTGCAAGGCGGTCGTGGTTCGCACCAAGAGCACCATTCGCCGTCAGGATGGCAGTTGCCTCCGTTTCGATGGAAACGCAGCGGTCATCATCGACGACAACAAAAACCCGCGCGGCACCCGTATTTTCGGGCCGGTCGCCCGCGAGCTTCGCGACAACGACTTCATGAAGGTCGTGTCGCTGGCTCCGGAAGTACTGTAAAGCGCAGGCGAGGAGTTTAAGATGAGCAAAGCCAAAATCAAGAAGGGCGACACCGTTACGGTTATCGCCGGTGATGAAAAAGGCAAGTCGGGCAAAGTCCTTCAGGTGCTTCCGGAAAACGGACGCATCCTTATCGAGGGAATCAACTTTGTGAAGAAACATATGCAGAAGAGCGAGGACAACCCGCAGGGTGGAGTCGTGGAGCGTGAAGCTCCGATCGCGATTTCCAATGTGAAGGTATCCGCTTAATCGTTCCAAGCATTGGAACCGTAATTTTGGAGGAAGGGTGCAATGGCCCCAACACTGAAAACCAAATATAAAGACGCAGTCGCCCCCAAGCTCATGGAGAGCCAGGGCTACAGCAGCAAAATGCAGGTTCCCGCAATCAAGAAGATCGTACTGAACCTCTGTGTCTCGGTTGACCACGACCGCGACACGCTGACCGCACTCGCCGAAGACCTCGGCAAGATCACGGGTCAGAAGGCCGTTATTACCAAGGCCAAGAAATCAGTATCGAACTTTAAGTTGCGAGAAGGAATGTCCATCGGCGCACGGGTTACGCTCCGCGGCGATCGGATGTATGAATTCATGGATCGCCTGGTCAACGTTACGCTTCCGCGTATCCGCGACTTCCGCGGCATCCCCGGCAACTCGTTCGACGGGCAGGGCAACTACTCGATGGGTCTTCAAGAACAGACCGTGTTCCCTGAAATCGACCCGGACAAGGTGAAGAAGACCCACGGCATGGATATTACCTTCGTGACTTCCGCCACCAGGGACGACGAAGCAAGAGAACTGCTTTCCCTGATGGGCATGCCGTTCAAAACGGGCAACGAATAGGAGTTTAGAAATGGTTTTAACAGATCCAATCGCTGACATGTTGACCCGTATCCGCAATGCGAATATGGCCGAGAAGCACGTTGTTGGAATGCCGCACTCCAAAATGAAGAGCGAGATTGCACGCATCCTCAAGGCCGAAGGGTTCATCAAGGACTACACGATGGAAAACGACGGCGGGAAATCCGTCCTCAACGTTTTCCTTAAATATACGACGGACCGCGAGCCGGTCATCCAGGGGCTTCGCCGCATCAGCAAGCCAAGCTGCCGCAAGTATGCCAACTCCGAAGAAGTGCCGCGCGTTTTGGGCGGCATCGGAATGGCGATCCTGAGCACGTCTTCGGGCGTCATGACCGACGTCGAAGCTCGCGAAAAGAAGATCGGGGGCGAAGTCCTCTGCTACGTTTGGTAGAAAGGACTGGTTTTAGATATGTCAAGAATAGGTAAACAACCCATTTTGATCCCCGGCGGTGTGACCGCCGAAGTCAGCGGCCAGACCGTGACGGTCAAGGGCGCGAAGGGCGAATGCACCTACACGGCCCCCGCGTGCATCGCGGTGGCTGTTGAGGGCAGCAGCGTAGTTGTAACCCGCAACGACGATTCCAAGTTCGGCAAGGCGATGTTCGGCACCGTCCGCAGCCTGGTCAGCAACATGGTCGTCGGCGTGAGCCAAGGCTACAAGAAAGATCTGATCATCGAAGGCGTCGGCTACAAGGCCGTGATGAAGGGCCAGGAAATCGTCCTGTCGCTGGGATTCTCGCACGACATCAACTATTCGATTCCGGACGGCATCACGGTGGATGTGAAAGACAACACCAAGGTTTCCGTCGAAGGCATCGACAAGCAGCTGGTTGGCCAAGTGGCGGCACGCATCCGCGACTACTCGCCGGCCGAGCCGTACAAGGGCAAGGGCGTACGCTACTCCGATGAGCAGATTCGCCGCAAGGAAGGTAAGGCGGTTGCATAATGGCTACTAAAAGCAAAAAAGATCTGAGAACCCGTCGCCACCTCCGTGTGCGCAACAAGATTGCAGGAACCGCCGAGCGTCCGCGCATGGCGGTCTTCCGCTCGAACACGCGGCTCGAGGTGCAGTTTATCGATGACGACGCACGGCTGACGCTGTGCGGCGTGTCCTCCAAGGGCAAGAACGCCGAGGCTGCCAAGGAACTTGGCGCCAAGGCCGCCGAAGCCGCCAAGGGCAAGGGCATCGAGACTGTTGTTTTCGACCGGGGCGGTTTCGCCTTCGGTTCCAACCTCAAGGCGCTGGCCGATAGTGCTCGCGAAGCCGGACTTAAATTCTAGGAGTTTCCCAATGGCAGAAGAACGTACAGAACGTAACAGAGGACGCCGGGATGGCGGCGGCCGTGGCCGTGGCCGTAAACGCGACGACAAGAACGAAGTTCGCGAAAAGCCGGAATTCGAGGAGCGCGTGGTCCACATCAGCCGCAACTCCAAGGTTGTCAAGGGTGGCCGTCGCTTCAGCTTCGGCGCACTCGTGGTGGTCGGCGATCGCAAGGGCCGTGTTGGCTACGGGCTCGGCAAGGCCGCCGAGGTGGCCGAAGCCATCCGCAAGGCCGGCGATGTTGCCAAGCGCGACCTCCAAACCGTAACCATGCGCGGCACCACGCTGCCGCATGACGCCCTCGGCAAGTTTTCGGGTGCGCAGGTTTTGATCCGCCCGGCCTCCGAAGGTACCGGCATTATCGCCGGTGGCCCGTGCCGTGCCGTACTCGAACTCGCTGGCGTCCGCGACGTCCTCGCGAAGTCGCTCGGCTCCAACAATCACCTCAACGTAACCAAGGCGACCCTCAAGGCGCTTGGCTCGCTCCGCTCGAAAGAGGAAGCGATTGCCATTCGCAAGGGCTAGTCTGGAAGGGGATAAAGTCATGGATTTACATTCACTTAAACCTGCAGAAGGTTCCAAGCATCGGAAAATCCGCGTCGGCCGTGGCCGCGCATCCGGCAAGGGCAAGACCGGCGGACGTGGCCACAAGGGCCAGATGTCCCGTGCGGGCGCAAGCCACAAGCCGCTGTTCGAAGGGGGCCAGATGCCCTTCGTCCGGAAACTTCCGAAGCGGGGTTTCAACAACTTCAACCGCAAAGAGATTCTTCCGGTCAACCTCGACGCGCTCAACGTGTTCGAGGATGGTACCGAGGTCACTATCGGGTTGCTCCAGGAAAAGGGACTGGTTAACGGTCGCTTCGATGGCGTGAAAATTCTCGGTAGCGGCAGTGTGGAAAAGAAACTGACCGTCAAGGTCAACGCCTTCTCCGCCTCGGCCAAGGAAAAAATCGAAGCCGTCGGCGGCACCTGCGAAATCGTCTAGTAATCGAAAGGCCCCATCGCCATGCTTTCCGCATTTGTCAACACCTTCAAGATTACCGAACTGCGCCAGCGTATCCTGTTTACGTTTGGCCTGATCTTCATCTGCCGTCTCATTGCCGCTGTTCCGCTTCCGGGCGTGGACGCGGTCTCCATCCGTGCGTTCATCGAAGCGCAGGGCGGGGCGGAAGGTGGCCTGTTCGGCATCATGAACCTCTTCAGCGGGGGTGCGCTGCTGCAGTGCTCCATCGGTACGCTGGGCATCATGCCCTACATTAGTGCATCGATCATCCTCCAGCTGATGACCGCGGTGATCCCGCATCTTGAAAAGTTGGCTCGCGAAGGCGATGTCGGCCGTCAAAAGATTACGCAATACACGCGCTACCTCACGGTTATCATCTGCGCGGTGCAGGGAGCGGCCATGGCCATCGCCCTGCAGAGCGGGGGCTATTTCGGCCTGCCGTCCGAGGTGGTGCGTATTCCCGGCGTTGGCTTCGTGCTGCTCACGATGATGGCGCTGGTGACCGGTTCGCTGTTGCTGATGTGGATCGGCGAACAGATGACCGACCGGGGTATCGGCAACGGTATCTCGATCATCATCACCGTCAACATTGTTAGCAGCATGCCGATGGCCGTCAAGACGCTGGTCGACAAGCTAACGCCGGTGGACGGCGTTGCCGAGATCGGCATTTTCCACCTGGCGTTGCTGCTCGCGCTGATCTTCTTCGTGACCCTGGGCGTTGTTGCAATGACGCAGGCGCAGCAAAAGATCCCGGTGCAGTTCGCCAAGCGTATGGTTGGCCGCAAGATGATGCAGGGCGGAACCTCGCACCTGCCGTTGCGCGTCAACTATTCCGGCGTCATGCCCATCATTTTCGCCTCCGCCATCCTGGGCATCTTCCCGATGATCGGCAGCAAGCTCCCTTGGCAAGCCGCCAAGGAGTGGGCGAACACGTTCCCGATGTCGTTCTGGTACATGTTCTTCTTCGGCGTGATGATTCTGTTCTTCTCCTATTTCTGGGTTGCAACGCAGTTCAACCCGATCCAGATCGCGGACGATCTCAAGCGCCGCGGCGGCTATGTTCCGGGCATCCGTCCGGGTACGCCGACGGCCGAATTCCTCGACCGCACCATGACCCGCCTAACCCTGGCCGGCGCCGTCTTCCTGACCGCCATCGCCGTCATGCCTTCCATCATGACGTCGCAGTTCCAGATTCCGTGGATCGTGGCCTCGTTCTTCGGCGGCACCAGCCTGCTGATCATCGTGGGTGTCATGCTCGACACCATGCGCCAGATCGAATCGCATCTGCTGATGCGCCACTACGACGGCTTCCTGAAAAAAGGGAAGATCAAGAGCGGTAGGTAATGAACGCGGTTGTTCTCTTGGGCCCCCCCGGTGCAGGCAAAGGCACCGTCGCTGAAGTCCTGGTGGACAAAGGATACCGTCACGTCTCCACAGGGGATCTGCTCCGCGAGCAGATCCGCCTCGAAACGCCCCTCGGTCTTGAAGCCAAGCAGCTGATGGACCAGGGCAAGTTTGTGCCCGACGACGTGGTCGTCGGAATGATCCGTGATCTCCTTTCCTCCCGGGCGGCCGAATCCAACTATTTGTTTGATGGTTTCCCGCGCACGCTGGTGCAGGCGGAAAAGCTTGATGAACTCCTCGGCTCTCTCAATGGAACGCTTGAAGAGGTTGTGCTGCTTGAGTGTCCGGATGACGTGATCGTCGAACGGCTTTCCGGGCGGCGAACCTGCTCGAAATGCGGCTCGGTGTATCATGTGAAGTTCAACCCGGCCTCGAACGAAGACCTGTGCGACATCGAGGGCTGCGAACTGACGCAGCGTCCCGACGACAACGCCGAAACCATTCGCAAGCGCCTGGTCGTCTACGCCGAGCAGACGGCGCCGCTCATCACCTATTACGAGGCGAAGGGTCTCGTCCATCCGATCGATGCCACGCAGCGTATCGACCAAGTCCGCGCCGCCGTGCTTGAAAAGCTGGGATAACCCTTTGCCATGATCATTGTTAAAAAGCCGGCCGAGCTGGAGGCCATGCGCATCGCCGCACGAAAGACGGCCACCATTCTCCACAAGGTGGCCGCCAAGGTTGCGCCGGGCGTCACCACCAAGGAACTCGACGACTATGCCGCCGAGTTGGCGAAAAAGGAGGAAGGCCGTTGCGCCTTCTATGGCTACCACGGGTTTTCCGGCCACATCTGCTCTTCGGTGAACGAAGAGGTGGTCCACGGCGTTCCCGGACGGCGCGTCATCCAGGACGGCGATGTGGTCAGCATCGACTTCGGACTCGTCTATGGCGGCTTTGTGGGCGACACGGCCATCACGGTGGCGGCTGGGGAGATCAATCCCGAATGGCAGCGCCTGCTCGACACCACGCAGGAGTGCCTGCGGGCCTCCATCGAAAAAGCGGTCGAGGGCAACCGGCTTTCGGATATCTCCAATGCCTGCCAGGTGGTGGCCGAAGGCGCGGGCTTTTCCGTGGTGCGCGATTTTGTCGGCCACGGCATCGGGCGCGAAATGCACGAGGATCCGCAGATCCCCAACTATGGCCCTCCCGGGCGCGGCCCCGTCCTCAAGGCCGGCATGACCTTCGCCATCGAACCCATGATCAACCTCGGGGTTCACAAGACCGAAACCCTCCACGATGGCTGGACGGTGGTGACCAAGGATAGGCTTCCTTCCGCCCACTTCGAGCACACCGTGGCCGTGGGCAAGCACAAGGCCGAGATTTTGACGATTCCAGATTTGGACTCGTAATGAATAAAAAAGAGACAATTTTACTAGACGCGCGCTTGTTGGGCGTGATAGACAAACACGCTTTTGACGCAGAACTAAGTAACGGACACCGATTCGTTGTGTTTTTAGGGCGCAAGGATTTCGGCTGTCAGCTGCCGCAACCCGGTGCGCAAGTTATAGTTGAGATGTCGCCCTTCGATATGAGCAAGGGGCGTCTGGTGATTAACCAGGAGCAATAAGATGAAAGTACGAGCTTCAGTAAAAAGAATGTGTGAACAGTGCAAGGTTATCCGCCGCCAGGGTGTGGTACGTATTATTTGCACCAACCCGCGCCACAAGCAGCGCCAAGGATAAATTAGGAGTTTAATCAATGCCACGTGTACTCGGTATAGACATCCCCGGTAGAAAGAAGCTGGAATATTCGCTTCGCTACATCTACGGAATCGGCCCGGCCCTCGCGAAGGAAGTTTGCGAAAAGGCCAAGCTGGATCCGAACAAGAAAGCAGACGACATGACCGACGAGGACATTCAGCACCTCGTTTCCGTTCTGCAGAACGACTACCGCATCGAAGGCGACTTGCGTCGCGAGGTTTCGGCCAACATCCGTCGCCTGATTTCGATCGGTTCCTACCGTGGTCGCCGCCACCGCGCCGGTTTGCCGGTTCGCGGTCAGCGCACCAAGACCAATGCACGTACCCGCAAGGGCGCGAAGCGCACCGTTGGTGTTGTTCGCGGCAAGGAAGCCCGCTCCGCCGCCAAGGCCGCTAAATAAGGATTATTCCCATGGCAGAAGAAAAAGTTGAAATAGAAGAAAAAGCGGTCGAAGCAGCAGCTCCGGTTGCCGCTGAAGAAACGCCTGCGGTAGAAGCAGCTCCTGCGGTAGCCAAGGCTGAAGAAGTGGTTGAAGAAAAGAAGTCGCGCCTGCCCACCGCCGCCGATCTGCTTGCTGACGATGTCATCGAGCCGATCAAGCGCAAGAAGGGTTCCAAGAACGTTCCGTTCGGCATTGCCTTCGTGAAGACCACGTTCAACAACACGATTGTTTCCATCACCGACACGCGCGGCAATGTGGTTTCCTGGAGCAGCGCAGGCAAGTGCGGCTTCAAGGGCTCCCGCAAGAGCACGGCGTTCGCCGCAACGACTGTTGCGCAGGATGCCGCCCGTAACGCCATCAGCCACGGCATGTCCGAGGTTGAAGTCCGTGTGCAGGGCCCGGGTGCAGGACGCGAGTCCGGTGTTCGCGCCATCCAGTCGGCTGGGTTGTCGATCACGTCGATCAAGGATACCACCGCGATCCCGCACAATGGATGCCGCCCGCCCAAGCGCCGCCGCGTCTAGTTTGAATTTCTAACAAATCAGTACTTAACACCATACGGACCGGTTAACGCCCGGTTCTGGGAGGATAATACTATGGCTACACGACTCGGTCGTTTTGAAATGCCGAAACAGGTCGTCAAGGACGATGCTGTTTCCACTGAAAACTACGGTAAGTTCTACGCTGAACCTTTCGAGGGCGGCTATGGACGCACCATGGGCAACTCGCTTCGCCGCGTGCTGCTCTCCTCGCTGGAAGGCGCTGCGGTTTCTTCCGTCAAGATCAAGGGAGCCCCGCACGAATTCTGCAGTCTCGAAGGTGTTACGGAAGATGTCACCGACATCATCCTCAACATCAAGCAGCTGCTCTTCAAGAGCTATGCCCGCGACTCGCAGATGGTGAAGATCAAGGTTGAAGGTCCGGGCGAAGTTACCGCCGGCGACATCGTGACCCCCGAATCCATCGAAGTCCTGAACCCCGATTTCGTCATCTGCACGTTGGCCGAAGGCGGCGTGTTCGAAGCCGAGATGGAAGTTCGCATCGGGCGCGGCTATTGCCCGGCCGATCTGAACAAAAAGGAAAACCAGGAAATCGGCATCATACCGATCGACTGCCTGTTTTCCCCGGTTCGCCGTGTCAAGTATGCCACCGAGAACACCCGTGTTGGCCGGCGTACCGACTACGACAAGCTCGTAATCGAAATCTGGACGGACGGACGCGTTAGCCCGGACGACGCGCTGACGATGTCGGCCGCCATCCTACGCCACCACCTCGACGTCTTTGTCTCCTACGACAAGGATTTGATCGAATTCGAGGAAAGCGAAAAGCAGATCGACCTCGAGAAGGAAGAGCTGCGCAAGAAGCTGAACATCAGCGTCAACGAAATCGAACTCAGCGTTCGTGCCGCAAACTGCCTGAACAACGCCAACATCACCACCGTCGGCGAGCTGGCGCAGAAGACCGAGGCCGAAATGCTGAAATACCGCAACTTCGGTAAGAAGTCGCTGAACGAAATCAAGGCGAAGATCCAGGAAATGGGTCTGTCGCTGGGCATGACCTTCGACATCGACCTGCTCAAGGGTTCGTCCATCGAAGACTAGTTTGAAAACTATCCAGAGGTTGGAACAATGAGACATCGTAAAAAAACAGTTAAACTCGGTCGCACCAGTGCGCATCGCAACGAGCTGCTTGCAAACCAGGTTTGCGCGCTCATCGACAACAAGCGCATCAAGACGACCATCCAGAAAGCCAAGGCAACCCGTAGCCTGGCCGAAAAGATGATCACGCTCGGAAAGAAAGGCACCCTCGCGGCACGTCGCCAGGCCATCTCCACGCTGAAGAACGAAAAGTCCGTCAAGGAACTCTTCGACGCGGTTGCCCCGACGTTCGCCGATCGCAACGGCGGCTACACCCGCATCATCAAGCTCGGCCGTCGAATTTCCGACAGCTCCGAGATGGTGCTGCTCGAATGGGTCGACACCGTGGTGGCTGCTCCGGCGGCGGTTGCCGAAGTGGTTGCTGAAGAAGAAGTGGCTGCCGCCGAGTAAATCTCGCCGACAGCGCTTTGCAAAAACCCCGTCGCCTTCGCAGGCTGCGGGGTTTTTTGTTATTCAATTCCGATCAGGGCACCGGACGGGTGTCCTAAATCGGAAATCAGTTTAATTTGGTATAAAAACATGAGTTTGCCGGTTCTGTAATCCACTAATTTTCCCGCGCTCGGAGCGAAGTGTGTGTCTGCGGAAACATGAAGCGCACTGAAAATTCAAAACGTTCAATAAACCCGTCGTTTTGGGTTGCGGAAAAATCCCGAGGTGGTAGTTTTTGCGGAGTTTTTTGCAAAATTGGGGATGCATAAACAACATAGAACAGGGAAAAGTCCAATGGGCAGAAGTATCTTTATTCAGCAAATCATTGATGCTGCGAAGGTTAAGCAGCGCAACATCGTACTACCCGAAGGTAGCGATGAGCGAGTGCTCGAAGCCGCCAACATAATCAACGCAGAAGGAATCGCCTCGGTAACCTTGCTCGGAGATGAGCAGAAAATCACCGAGGCTTTTTCGTCGAAGGGCTGGAGCCTCGATGGCATCAAGGTCATCAATCCGGAAACCTCCGATAAGCTGCAGGAATATGCCGACACCTTCTACGAAATGCGCAAGGCAAAGGGCATCACCCCCGAGCAGGCGCTTGAGACGGTGAAGCAGGTCAGCTACTTCGGCACCATGATCATGAATGCCGGCGATGCCGATGGCATGGTTTCCGGCGCGGCCCACTCGACGGCCGATACGGTTCGCCCGGCGCTCCAGGTGATCAAGTCCGCCAAGAAGGGGGCAACGGTTTCGAGCTTCTTCATCATGGACGTTAACGACAAGACCTATATCTTTTCCGATTGCGCGTTGGTGGTTGATCCGACCGCCGAGCAGCTGGCCGATATGGCCGTCGATAGCGCCATCTCCGCCATGGCCTACGATATACCGCCGAGGGTTGCACTTCTTTCGTTTTCCTCCTATGGATCCGGCGGAAAATGCCCGATGGTCGAAAAAGTGCAGGAGGCCGTCAAGCTGGCCAAGGCCAAGGTTGAAGCGGAGCATGCCGACAAGGGCATCGTGATCGACGGCGAGCTTCAGCTCGACTCGGCCATTGTTCCGGAGGTTGCGAGCAAGAAGGCGCCGGAAAGCCCGTTGGGCGGCGAAGCGCGCGTGTTGATCTTCCCGGATCTGAATGCCGCGAACATTGGCTACAAGCTGGTGCAGCGCCTTGCAAATGCCGGTGCCTATGGCCCCGTGCTCCAGGGCTTGAACAAGCCGGTCAACGATCTCTCCCGCGGTTGCTACGTTGAAGATATCGTCGGCACCGTTGCCCTTACCGCCCTGCAGGCTGCAAACTAATTCGAGGAATACCATTCAATGAAAATTCTAGTACTCAACTCGGGATCGTCTTCGATCAAGTTCAAGCTTTACCATGCCAATGAGTCCGACGACCAGTTCCACGCGCTTTGCGAGGGGCAGGCCGACCGCATCGGAATCGATGGTTCCACGTTGGCCTATGAAAGGGGTGATGAGGGTAAGGAAAAGCAATTCATCGCACTGCCCGACCACAAGCATGCGATCGATGAAATCCTCAAGCAGCTCATCGATCCGGAGACCGGTGTTCTCGAAAGCCTCGAGGATTTGGGCGGGGTTGGCCATCGTGTCGTGCATGGCGGCGAGGACTTCACCGGTTCGGTGGTCATCGACCGGGAGGTCATCAAGGCCATCGAGCGCAACTCCATGCTGGCGCCGCTTCACAACCCGCCGAACCTGATGGGGATCAAGGCGATGGCATCGCTGTTGCCTTTCATGCCGCAGGTGGCCGTGTTCGATACGGCCATCCACCAGAGCATGCCGAAAAAGGCCTACATGTATGCACTGCCCCTTGCGCAGTACAAGACCTATAAGATCCGTAAATATGGCTTCCACGGCACCTCCCATGGCTATGTGGCCAACAAGGCCGCCGAGGAGCTGGGCAAGGAGTTGAAGGATCTGAAAATCATTACCTGCCATCTGGGCAACGGCGGTTCGCTGGCGGCCTTCATGGGTGGGGTTTCGGTCGATACCTCGATGGGCTTCACCCCGCTCGACGGCATCATCATGGGAACTCGTTCGGGCACGCTCGATCCCTACGTTCCGCTGCATATCATGGAATCGCAGGAGCTCAAGCCGTCGCAAGTCAGCACCATGATGAACAAGCAGGGCGGCCTGCTCGCCATCTCCGGCAAGAGCGACATGCGCGACAACGTCGAGAGCGCCGCGGCCGGCGATGCCGACTGCCAGATGGCGATCGAAATGTTCTGCTACAGCATCCAGAAATACATCGGCTCCTATGCCGCCGCCATGAACGGGGTGGATTGCATTGTCTTCACCGCCGGTGTGGGGGAAAACAACCCGATGCTTCGCGATAAGATTCTCGAAAACTTCACCTTCCTCGGTCTCGAAGTGGACAAGGCGAAGAACGATGCCAACGAAACCGTGCTGACCACGGAAGCCTCCAAGGTTGTGGCGCTCAAGATCCACACCAACGAAGAGCTGGTTATTGCGCTCGATACCTACAACTTGATTAAGTAGGCATCGGGAAAACGGGAACCCGCCTGGAAATCGGGTGCTTGAAAGGGATGGCTTGCGCCATCCCTTTTGTTTTGGGTGGTCGGCCGGGGCCGATCAGCCTCCCGGGCACATCGGGGAATGTTAGTTGCGCCAAAAACTTCCCGAATAGAATTGACCCTGTTGAGATAATATCTAAATTTGCCCGCAATTTAGCAGGAACTAGGACATGGCCGATAGCCACGAAAATGTGAAAAAGCGGATCGAGGCGCTGTACAACATGCTGATCGAGCATGACGGCTACGGTGAGATGAAGATCGATTTCAGGATTCTGAAAAAGGGGCAGAAGGAAATCATTATCCATTGCGGCAAGCAATATCGCTATGTGGTGGACAGCACCATGGGTCGTTTATAGGAATAAATACCGCCGGAGAGGCCCCGGGTGACTGATAAAAAGAGTTGAGCGGTTTCCGTTCAGTGGATGAATGGAATTGCTTAAGGAAAAAAGAAATGAACATGACAAAAGGAATGATGGTTGCGGCCTTGGTCGCCGTGGTTGGTGTGGGTTTTGCCGACGAAAATGCAACCGTTGATATAACCGCGAAAGAAATCGGTGTCTTGGCAAAAAAAGGCCTCCAGAGTTTGGAATGGGGTCTGTTGCTGGAGACGGAAGGATATTACACGAAAATCGGCGGTGCTTCGGAAAGTGGAATCATTCAGGCGACGGTCGAATTCAAAATGGAGGCAGCCGTCGCGGAGTGGCTCCGGGGCAATGTTGGCCTTTTGTGGGAGCAGGAATCCCGTGAGGATAACAACATAGACGAAGCGTTTGTTACGCTGGGTGCAACCGAATCCATTCCATATTATTTGGTTGCTGGCCGCTTTTACCAGCCGGTGGGTAACTTTGAGTCCGCTTTCATATCGGATCCGATGACTCTGGAGCTGATGGAAATGAACCGTACCGCAGGCATGGTTGGCTACGGCAACCAGTGGATCGACGCCAACGTGGGTGCATTTAACGGCGACACGAAGAAAGGCGTTGCAGAAGACGAAGGCGGTGATGCCATGATTTCCGACGTCTACGCGACTGTTTCTTTGAGCCCGGCCGAGCAGGTTCAGTGTGGAGCGTATTGGCTCTCCGACATGATGGAAACCTATAACTACGGTGGTGTCGGGCAGCTGGTCGCGGATCAACCTGGTTATGATAAAGTGGGCGGTGCAGGGGCGTTCATCAATGTCTACCTAGGCTTGCTCACTTTCAATTTTGAGTATGCTGCGGCACTCGATTCCTACAATCTCGATGGTGGCCAATACACTCCTGCAGCCTTCAATATCGAAGGTTCCGCCCAGATACACGACCGAGTTGTGGTCGGTCTGAAGTATGAAGCCAGCGATGACCTTTATGCAGGTTATGACCGTGTGGCGCTGCAGTTTGGCGATAAATATCCAGGTCAGGCATACGGTGCCGTGGTTTCCTATGGTTTCCACGACAATGCCGCCATCGCTGCGGAGTATCTCCGTGTTGAAGAATTGGATGACAATGCCAACGGGCATGTTGTTGCCGTCCAACTCGCATTGGAAATTTAATTTTGAACGAAGGACTGGCATGAAGCTCAAGGAACTCAAGGTTGGCGAAAACGGTATTGTAATAGGATTTGCTGCGGCCGATCCGGCCTATCGGCAAAAGCTCTTCCGCATGGGGCTGACCCGGAACGTCGATTTCACCGTCGTCCGCAAGGCGCCCTTGGGCGGGCCGATCGAAATCGAAGTCCGCGGCTCCCGCGTCGTGCTTCGCTCCGACGAGGCCAACGTGCTCGAGGTAGATAAAAAATGAGCAATCTCAAAATCGCGATCGCAGGCAATCCGAACTGCGGCAAAACCACCGTATTCAATGCCCTGACGGGCGCGCGGCAGCAGGTCGGCAACTGGCCTGGCGTAACCGTCGAGCGCGTCATGGGCGAATATACCCACTGCGACGCCATCATCGATGTCACCGACCTTCCGGGCATCTATTCCTTCTCCGCGCTCTCGCCCGACGAAGAGGTGGCTCGCAAGCACATCCTGTTCGACACGCCCGACGTGGTCGTCAATGTGCTCGACGCCTCCAACCTGGAGCGAAACCTATATCTCACCACCCAGCTGCTCGAGATGGACGTTCCCGTGGTCGTGGCGCTGAACATGATGGACATGGCCAAGCAGCGCGGCATCCGCATCGAGGTCGAGCACCTCGAAAAACATCTGGGCTGTCCCGTGATCCCGATCATCGCCTCCAAGAAAAAGGGGATCGACGAACTAAAGGATTCCATCTGTAAAATCAGCAAAACCCACCATCGCCCCGGCGTTCGCGTCGCCTACGAAAAGGACATCGAAAAGGTGCTCAAATCGCTGGAACTCAGCTTGGGCGACGTGGCGCTCACCAGGAAGGTTTCCGCGCGGTGGCTGGCGATCAAGCTGCTGGAAAAGGATGAACTTGCCATGGAGCTCATCGGGGCCGACCAGGCGCTGCTGCCCGATATCCAGCACGAACTCAAAAAGGTGGAACGCCTCGTGGGCGAGGATTCCGACATGATCATCGCCGACGGCCGCTATGGTTTCATCCACGGCCTCGCCCGGGATGTCACCGCCGGCAGCGACAAGGCTCGCAAAACCTTCTCCGACGCCGTCGACCGGGTGGTGCTCAACAAGGTGCTCGGTTTCCCGGTCTTCTTCGGCGTGATGTATCTCGTCTTCGCCATCACCATGAATGTCGGCGCGCCGTTCATCGACTTTTTCGATGGGTTCTTCGGCACCATCTTCGTGGATGGCTTCGGGCATCTGCTCGAATCGTTCGGCACGCCTGCGTGGCTGGTTGCGATCCTGGCCGAGGGGCTCGGCGGCGGCATCCAGACGGTTTCGACCTTCATCCCGCCGATCTTCTTCATCTTCCTCTGCCTGTCGTTTTTGGAAGACTCCGGCTACATGTCGCGCGCGGCGTTCGTGATGGACCATTTCCTGCGCCGAATCGGCCTGCCGGGGAAAGCCTTCATTCCGATGCTCGTCGGCTTCGGCTGCAACGTGCCGGGCATCATGGCAACGCGTACGCTCGAGTGCCGCCGCGACCGCATCCTTTCCATCCTCATGAATCCGTTCATGTCGTGCGGCGCGCGCCTCCCGGTCTACACGCTCTTTGCCGCGGCCTTCTTCCCGGACAAGGGTGGAGCCGTGATTTTCACGATCTACATCACCGGCATCGCCCTCGCGGTCGTCACGGGGCTGCTGTTCAAGAAAACCCTGCTGCAGGGCGAGGTGACCAGCTTTGTGATGGAGCTGCCGCCCTACCACATGCCGACCTTCAGCGGCGTGATGTACCACACCTGGCACCGCCTCAAGTCGTTCATCATCAAGGCGGGCAAGGTGATCCTGCTGATCGTCGCCGTGCTCGGCTTCCTTAATTCCATGGGCACCGACGGTTCGTTCGGCAACAACGATTCTCAAAACTCGGTCCTCAGCGCCATGAGCCGCTCCGTCACGCCCGTCTTCCGGCCCATGGGCATCGAGGACGAAAACTGGCCCGCCGTCGTCGGTCTCTTCACGGGCATCTTTGCCAAGGAAGCCGTGGTTGGCACGCTCGACTCGATCTATGCCCAGCTCGACGAACCCGAAATCGCCAGCGAAGAAGCCAGTGGCGGAGGCTTTGAATTCTGGCCCGGCATCATCGAGGCGTTCGCCACCATCCCGGCCGGCTTTTCGGAGCTCGGCGAAGGCCTGAAGGATCCGTTGGGCCTTTCCGGCGCCGTGAAGGAGCTCGACTCCACCGATGCCAAGCGCCATGCGAGCATGGTTGCCCATTTCGGCGAACATGGAAAACAGGCCGCGTTCGCCTACCTGCTCTTCATCCTGATCTACGCGCCCTGCGTTGCCGCGCTCGCGGCCATCGCCCGCGAGATCGGGATGCGCTGGATGTTCTTCGCCGTCACCTACCTCACCATGCTGGCCTGGATCGTCTCGACGGTCTACTACCAGCTCGCAACCTTCGCGGTGAATCCCGGCGCCTCCGCCGGATGGCTGGGCATTTGCCTGGCCATGGTGGTGGTTTCGGTCATTGGCTTGAAGATTGCCGGAAACCAGGACGTGGGCAAAAAATGTTTAGTGGCATCGTAAAACTGCTCAGCGAGCGCGGCGCGCTCTCCGTCCAGGAGATCGCCCTCGCGCTCGGCATCAACTCCTCCGCCCTGCGCCCCATGCTCGGGATGCTCGAACAGAAGGGCAAGGTGCTCAAGGTTGAGATTCCCTGCAAGAAAGCCTGTACGGGCGGCTGCACCGAATCCGACTCGATGACGTTCTATAAGGTTCGCCCATAGTTTCCGTCGTGGCATTCGGCGGGCGGCAGGCCTTCGAGCGCATCGCGGACAACCTCTGCTGCATGCGCGGCATCGCGGATGCCATAGGTGAGGTCGATCCGGAAGTTGCGCGCGCCTGCCTCGCGTAGTTCATCGAGGTGTTCAATCAGCGAGAACGGCTCTTCGTAGATCAGCACATGCTCATCGCCGTTTTTCTCAACCTTCATCGGTTTCTTTTTCCGGTCGGAAAGGATTTCGCCGGCGTCCGGGGGCGTTGCGGAAATCATGAGCGGCGTATGCTGGTAGACCGGAACAATCGCGCGGCCGCCGAGCAATCCAAGCAACGCCTTCAGGTTGTCGCCCGTATCTTCCGGCGACAGGACATTTTGTTTAATGCCGAGTTCGCGCCACTGTTCGGCGGCTTCCGTGTTGAGCGTGTAGAGCGGCCAGTCGGCAACAAGATCGGAACAATCCCGTCGTGCGTGAAGCGCGCCAACGTTTGCGACTTCGCAACGTGATCCGTGATCCGTGAGGCGTGATTCGCGTTGGATGACGGGGATGGCCATTCGGATTGGAGGGTGGGGTTCGGGTGGAGCTTCGCCCTCCAGCACGATCTCGTTAATCCGCTCCAGCTCCTCTTCATTCAAATCATCCAGCAGCGAAAGATCGCGCAGCCTGATCGACCAGCGTTCTTGGTCGCTGGGATCGGCGGGCGGTTGCACGAGGTCTTCGAGCCGCGCAAAATGTTCCAGTTGCTTGTGCGTTTCAAATTCCGCACTCAGTTGTTCGAGCAGGTTCCGCCGGACGTCGTTCATCACCGAGGCCGGGGCAAACAAGCCATTGTCTTCGACGGTAAGCTGGCCAAGTCGCCACTCGGTGCCGCCTGTTTTTTCGAAACTTTTCCGGATGGCCGACTCCGTGCGCTCCGGTTGCCGCGCTTCGCTCAGCGCTTCATCGATTGTGATTTCCGTTTGTCCCGAGCGAACCGTCACGCCGTTGGACGTCAGTTTCACCGAAGCGTCGAACGGCTTCTGTTGCCGATAGGTTCCGGGGCGGGGCGCTTCGAAACCATAGCGTTGGCGGACTTCCTGGGAGATCGAGCAATAGACGGTCAGGCCGGATTCAAGGTAGGGATGGCTTTCGGGCAGTTTGACTTCGATGCCCGCGTTGGCCGGAACCTCGAACTTCAGGTGTTTCTTGCGGTCGTTCTGCAATCGGATTTCGGTGGCGGAAAATCCATAGGGTTCCTTTCCCGCCAGCTCGATCTTCAGGCCGTCGTATTTTTGCAGCGCGCGGTTGGTGTTGAGGCAAAGCCAATGATCGTTGCGCTCGGTGCGGATCGATTCGATGGTGCCGATCGCCGCGCCGCGGTGCCCGTTGGTGGTTGGGTCGATTGGGTTGGTGTTGCTCTTTTTGAGATAGAGGTCGGTGGCCGGTCGTCCGAAAATCGTCTGGATATCGGAGAGCAGTTCGCGCTGCTCTTTTTCGTCAAGACCGCGGTCCATTCGCCGGCGATAGAAGTCGGTGACGGCTCCAACATACGCATCGCCCTTCATACGTCCCTCGATTTTCAGCGAGGCCACTCCCGTGGCCAGCAACTCGTCGAAATGCGCGCCCACCGCAAAGTCCTTCATCGAAAATGGAAGGCCCTTGCTGCCATCGGAGTCGAAGGTTTGGCGGCAGCAGTAGGCACAGCGCCCGCGGTTGCCGCTCCGCCCCGAAACGTGGGAGGAGAAGAGGCAGAGGCCGCTGTAGGAATAGCAGAGCGCGCCATGGATGAAGGCCTCGGTCTCGATGCCGCAGCCGCGCGTGATGCAATCGATCTCTTTCAGGCTCAATTCGCGCGCCAGCACCACGCGGCTGAAGCCGATATCGGCCAGCAACTGCGCACCTGCCGTGTTGTGCACGGCGAGCTGTGTGCTCGCGTGGAGCTCGAGTTTGGGAAAGAACCGCCGCGCCATCCGCGCCACGCCCATGTCCTGCACAATCACGCCGTCCGCGTTCAGGTCGTTGATCTGTGCGAGCGCCTCAAGCGCATCCGGCAACTCGTGCTGCTGAACCAGCGTGTTGAGCGCGATGTATACCTTCTTGCCGTGCGCGTGGGCATAGCCGATCAGCTCGTCGAGCTGTTCCGTCGAAAAATTGGCGGCTTCGGCACGCGCAGAAAAGCGCGGCAACCCGGCATAGACCGCGTCGGCGCCATACGCCAGCGCCGCCCACGCCGCATCGGCGCTGCCTGCGGGGGCCAGCAGTTCAGTTGGTTTCTTTTTAGTCATAAACGAATCTTATGCGCAACGAATGAATGGAAGGCAACGAATGGTGCAGGTTATTTACTCATGAATGGATTCGTTGCTTTCCATTCATTCGTTGCAAATAGCCTCTAAACTTTTGCGTAGGCCGCGGGTTCGCGGTAGGTGGCGTCCCAGTTCTTGAAGACGGGTTCGAGGCCCTGGGCGCGCAGCATGGTGCAGAACTCGGGAATGTCGCGTTCGTCGGAAATCTCGAACTGCTCGGTCGATTCCTCCGAATCGTTGCTATAGCCGCCCACTGTCGTCTTGCTGGCCACGCTCATCTTGGATATGCCGAGTCCGGCCATGCCGTCGCGCACGTGGCGCGGCTCGCGGGTGGAGAGCACCAGCGGGATTTCCGGCAGGCAGATGCGCAGGGCAAAGATGTATTGCGCCAGCATCCGTTCATCGACCGGGTATTGCGGTTTAAAACCACCGAGCTGCGGTTGGATCCGCGGGAACGATATCGAGACGCCCGACTGCCAATAGTTTTTCAGCAGATACTTCGCGTGGCGATAGACGCAGAGCATATCGTGGCGCGGGTCGGCCAGGCCGAGCAGGGCGCCGATGCCGATGGTGCGCATGCCGCCGCGCAGCGCCCGGTCGGGCGCATCGATCCGCGCGAAAAAGTCGCGCTTGTCGCCCCAGCGGTGCATCTTTTCGTAAACCTCCTGGTCGTAGGTTTCCTGATAGAGCGTCACGCCCGAGCAACCGGCGGTAGCCAGTTCGCGATACTCCGTTTCCGCCATCGGAAAAACCTCGATGTTCACGTTATGGATATATTCCGCCGCAACCGACACGCATTCCTTGAGATAGGGCACGTCCGCCTCCGGCATGCGCTCGCCGGTCAGCAGCACCAGTTCTTCCAGGTGCATCGCCTTGATGGCCTCCATCTCGTGGCGTAGCTGTGCTTCATCAAGCACCGCGCGCTTGGCGCGCCGGTCGGCCGCGATACCGCAGTAGAGGCATCCGCCGTTGCAGAAGTTGGAGAGATAGAGCGGGGTATAGAGTTTGATCGTCCGCCCAAAATGACGTTTCGTAATCGCCTGCGCCCGTTGAGCCATCAGCTCCAGGAATTCGCTTGCGGCAGGGGAGAGCATCAGCGCCAGCTCCCGCTCCGTTGGGTTCCCGGAAAGAATCGCGGAGCGGATGGTGGCTTTATTGTCGCTCGCAGCCAAAGGTAGCCAACGGGCCGGATCGAGCCATTCTGGAAGT
Source organism: Pontiella desulfatans (assembly GCF_900890425.1). Taxonomy (NCBI): domain Bacteria; kingdom Pseudomonadati; phylum Kiritimatiellota; class Kiritimatiellia; order Kiritimatiellales; family Pontiellaceae; genus Pontiella; species Pontiella desulfatans. The sequence goes on from NZ_CAAHFG010000003.1 coordinate 120,639, forward strand.
TTCGTTTTCATGTGAGGTGTCTAATTAAAATTCACGGCCGTGAATTCTAATTAGACGCTTTCCTTAGTCGGTTGAGGAGAGGAACGAGGTGAGCGGGCTGCTGGCGTGGGCGATTTCGGAGGTGGGCATGAGGCCGGCGTTGTAGGCCATGCGACCGGCTTCGACGCCGGTTTTGAAGGCGGCGCCCATGGCGGCGGGATCTTCGGCGGCGGCAATGGCGGAGTTGACCAGCACGGCATCGCACCCCATTTCCAGGGCGCAGGCGGCCTCGGAGGGGGAGCGCAGGCCGGCATCGACCACGACCGGTATGTTGGCATCGCGGATGATGATCTTGATCATCTCGGCGGTGGAGAGGCCTTTGCCGGTTCCGATGGCGGCGCCGAGGGGCATGACCGCCGCGCAGCCAATGTCCTCGAGGCGCTTGGCCAGCACCGGATCGGCCGGAATGTAGGGCAGGACCAGGAAGTCCTGCTTCACGAGTTCAATGGCCGCTTCGTAGGTTTCGATGGCGTCGGGGAGCAGGTGGTGTGGATTGGGGTGGATCTCCAGCTTCACGAAGGGGCTTTTGCTCAGTTCGCGGCCCAGCATGGCGGCCCGGACGGCTTCCTTGGCATTCATTGCGCCGGAGGTGTTGGGCATCAACCGCACATTTTCCAGCTGGGAGAGCGGGCCATACAGGTCGTCTTCGGCCTGGTCGCGGTTGAAGCGGCGCAGGGCAACGGTCACCAATTCCGTGCCGGAGGCTTTGACCGCTTCGATCATCGCCTGCGTGCTGGAAAACTTTCCCGTGCCCAGAAACAACCGCGAGCCCAGCTCCTGGTCGCCAATTTTTAAAATATCTTCTCTCATAGTCCGATCTTCCGTTTTTTTTACCACCAAGGCACAAAGAGCACTAAGCTTGGTGTTCCTGGTGTCTTAGTGTTTAAATTATCCGCCACCGACAAAGACGAGCATTTCGACCTCGTCGTTTTCCTTGAGCGTTGTGGATTCCCATTGTTCCGAGGGAACCACCTCGCCATTGATCATCAGCGCGGTATGCGCCTTGGTTGCGCCGAGTTCTTCAAGCAGCGCATCGGCGGTTCCAGCGCCGCTGTGCTCATGGCTTTCTCCATTCACGGTCAGTTTCATTTATTGAACTCCTTCCGAGGCCATGGGCCTCGGCTACAAAAAAAGCGTTCCCGGGAACCCGGAAACGCTGAAGACGAGATCAACACTTCCTTTCGCCGGCATGATCCGGATCAGGTTCAACGGGTATAATCTCAGCGCGTTCCAAACAGCGGATCGGCACCCCGGGTGACTGGTTGGGGACGTTGCCGTAGAAGGGGTTCGAAGTAAAGCGGGAAGGAACAAAAAGGCGTTGCGCGTTGCCTCAAAAATAAATGACACCGTAGAGGTGCGGATGAGGAGTCGTTTGACTGCATTAATGGGTACCCTCTAATTCGGGGGTTGTCAAGGTGGGGAGGCAGTCGGGGAACCCGGGTTCCCCGACTGCGGCGGACTCGCCGGTTTTCTTCATTTTTTCGATCTTGCGACGTCGGCGCTGGATGCGATTGCCCAGCTCGAAAGGGTCGAGCGTTTCGTATTCGCGTTGCAGAGCAGCCTCCTGTTGTTCGCCAAGGATGCCGCTGACCTTCAGGCGGTCAAAGGGCGTGGCGGGGGCATCGTATTTCTTTTTGTACCGGCTTTTGACGCGAACCTTGCTTTTTAGCTTGAACGAGGGTTTGAAGAAGTTGTTGAGCCGTTCCCAGTCGCGGTAGAGTGCGTTGAGCTCTCTGATCATGGCCGGGTTGTCGAGCCGGTCGTAGCCGAGCAACTCGCGCACGTGCGTCCAGTTCTTTTGTTCGACATGGGCGTTGTCGTTCTTGTGGTACGGTCTGCTGCGTGTAAAACAGACGGGCTGTTTGCGTTGCAGGAAGTAGCGCGTGAGATGGTGGTTGAGGAACTCGCTGCCGTTGTCGCAGTCGAAGCCCAGGATGGCGAAGGGCAGCTTGTTTTCCACGTCGTGGGTTTGGTGCATCACGCCTTCAGCGCCTTTGTTCCAGACCGCGCGGGTTACCGTCCAGGTGCTTATGATGTCCGTATAGGTGATCGACCAGATGAAGTCCCCGCTCATCGATCCGCCACAGTGGGCTACTGTGTCGGCTTCGAGATAGCCGGGCCGGTCGATGTCCTCGGTGGAGGTGCGGATTGGGATCTGATTCTTGAGCAGCGAGCCGGGCTTGGTACCGGTATTGCGCCTTCGCTGGTACTGCGCTTTGAAGGGTTTGAGCACCCGGTCGATGCTTGCCGGGCTGATTCTCAGTAGCTTTTCACGGCATTCGGTCGATAGCGGTTCGTAATGTTTTTCATAGTGCTTCAGCCAATGTGGCATAGCAGGCTTGAGGCGCTTCCCGCACAGTTGTCCAGAACGAAGCCACAGAGTTTTGAGGGTCTTGCGCAATTCAGCAGAGTCGTACTCGCCTTTGCGGCCGCGTTTGCCCCTGGAGGGCGTAAACGAGTCGTTGAGCAGCTTGGTGGCATGCTTGCGATCATAGCCGCATACCGCGCATACTTCATCGAGCAACCGGGTCTTGTAGGCCTTTTCCGCGCGCCTATAGCGGCGTTTTTGTACCGCGATGTATTCCATTCTGGTTTCGCAACTCATCTCTTTCATCCTCCCTGTATACAGGGTGTGATTTTTTGTGAGTCAACGAATCCTTTCCGCCCGCATCCTATCGGATGCTTCGGTGTCATTTAATTTGAGGCAACTCGCGTTGGTGAAAAAAACTTTTTTTGTTGTTGCCGAGTCCGGCGATTCTGCTAGATTACGCGCTCGTTTTTACCGAAGACCCCTTCGTCTAGTGGCCTAGGACTCCAGGTTTTCATCCTGGCAACACGGGTTCGAGTCCCGTAGGGGTCGCCATTTTCTAATGGTGCTTCGGAAAAAACCTTCTAGCGACCCCTTCGTCTAGTGGCCTAGGACTCCAGGTTTTCATCCTGGCAACACGGGTTCGAGTCCCGTAGGGGTCGCCACTTATCTTTCTCAAACAAAAAGCCTTCCACTTTCGCGGAAGGCTTTTTGTTTTGGCTGCTAGTGCCAGCCGTCCGGCACTTTCGGTTTTTAGTTGCCGGCGCGGCCGCCGATGCCTTTGGTGCCTTTGGCGATTTCCTTGGCTTTGCCTTTCGGGCGGAGCGAACGGGAAGCAGCACCGGCCTGCCACATTTCGGAGTCATGGATGGCCTGGAGCTCCTTGTCGAGGCGCTCTTTGTAGTTCTTGGCGCCGCAGACCTTGAGTACGCGCTTGGCTTCGTCCTTGTTCTTCACGGCCTTGTAGAGATCCTTGAAGACGGGCATGGTGGCCTTTTTGAACTTTGGTGCCCAGTCGAGTGCGCCGCGCTGCGCGGTGGCGGAGCAGTTGCCGAACATCCAGTCCATGCCGTTTTCATCGACGAGGCGGATGAGGCTTTGGGTCAGCTCTTCGACGGTTTCGTTGAAGGCTTCGGACGGGCTGTGTCCGTTTTTGCGGAGCACGTCGTACTGCGCTTCCATCACGCCGGCCAGGGCGCCCATGAGGATGCCGCGTTCGCCGACGAGGTCGGAGGTGACTTCCTTCTCGAAGGTGGTCGGGAAGAGGTAGCCGGAGCCGATGCCGATGCCGAGCGCCATGCAGCGTTCTTCGGCGTTGCCGGTGTAGTCCTGGTGCACGGCGAAGCTGGAGTTGATGCCGGCGCCGCTGAGGAAGTTGCGGCGGACGTTGAGGCCGGAACCCTTCGGGGCCACGAGGATGACGTCCACATTTTCGGGAGCGATAATTTTGGTGAGGTCGCTGTAGACGATGGAGAAGCCGTGCGAGAAATAGAGCGCGGCCTTTGTGTCGGTCGAGCTGAGCCAGCATGCCGGCGCGGTGCTCGATGTGATTGGCCAGCAACTTTTGAACGGCTATTCGGTCGCCGAATTTAAAGATTTGAACCAAGCCCTTCAACCCATCGAGCGGGCTCTGAAGGAACAAGCGACGCTGCTGGTGGTCGACAACATGGAAAGCATCCTGCAACCGCTCTATATTCCGGAGGCGCTCACCGACGAGGCCCGCGCAGCGTTGGAGTTGGTTTTAGCGCTGTGCGAACGGCTGAACGGGCAGGGTGAAACGCGCATTGTTTTTACCAGCCGCGAGGCGCTGCCCGCACCATTCGACGACATTCAACACCGGATCGAGCTGCGCCAGTTGGATCGCAGCGACGCCGTCAAGCTGGTGGAGCGGACGCTCAATGCCGAGGGGGACTCCGGCGGAACGGAGGGAACGGCGCGCGAGGAGATCGAGGAGCTGGTCGATGCCGTGAACAGCCACGCCCGCACCCTGACTTTGCTGGCGCCGTCGCTCCGCGATTTGGGCGTAGCGGCTACCACCAACAAGCTGGTGGAGCTGATGGCGTCGATGAAAGGCAGCCGCGAGCAGTCGGTCTTTGCCAGCGTCGAGCTTTCCCTGCAACGCCTGTCGGAAAAAAACCGGGCGCGGATCAAAGTGCTGGGCCTCTTTCAGGGCGGAGTCGATTTGGATGCTTTAAAAACCATGATGGAGTGGACAGACGAGGAGGTGGACTCCTTGGCCGTCGAGCTGATGGGGACGGGACTGGCCACACTCAATCCCTACAACCACCTTTCGCTCAATGCCGCGCTATGCCCCTATCTGCACGGGCAACTGGACGAGGCGGAGCGCGATGCCCTGAACGTACGGTGGATCGAGGCCATGCGGGCCTATGCCGGTTTTCTTCAGCGTCAAAAATCTCAGGATGCCCAGCTGGCGGCGACGTTGACGCTGCTGGAGCTGCCCAATCTGTTTGCCTTGCTGGAGCAGGTGGCGCAGGCGGGCGATGCCGAGGCCACCATCGATTGCTGCACCGATCTTTACAGCCTGCTGCAAATGCTCGGCAAGCCGCGCCTTCTGGCGCGCGTGGCGCAGGTGCGCGATGCCGCCGAGGAGGCATTGGGCGAAACGTGGAACCATGCCCGTTTCGAGGCGCAACGCATTCGCATTGAACAACAGCTCGAAGGTGGGCAGCTGCGCGAAGCTTACGAGGGTGCGCAACGGTTGCTGGAACGCGCCCGCTCAGCCGGAGAGACAGCCTATTCCGGTGCCGACTATGATTTGGCGATGGCTTGTGTTCTATTGGCAAGGGTGTTGCGAACTGGTGGCGGTGCGGAGCAGGCCCTGCCGCTGTTGGCCGAGGCGCAGCGGCGGTTCGAGGCTATTGCGAGGAGCCGCGAAAGCAAGGCGGCGGAAGGCATGGCTTCCGTCTGCTTGGCGGAGTGCGGGGATTGCCTTCGCGCTGCGGGGAGGCTCGACGAGGCGGCGGAAGCCTATGAAGGGGGCATCTTGCGATCTGAAAATCTGAAAGATGAGCGGCAGGTTGCGGCCGTCAAAGCCCAGCTCGGTAGCGTCCGCCTGATGCAAAAAAGTTATCAAGAGGCGCTGGAAGCCTATGCAGAGGCCCGCGAACGGTTTGAGCAACTAGGCGAACCCGGTTCCGTCGCTGTGGTCTGGCACCAGACGGGCATGGTCTATGAGGAAATGGAGCAGCCGGAAGCGGCGGAGCAGGCCTACCGCAAATCGCTCGCAATCAAGGTGCAGCAGGGCAACATCGCCGGGCAGGCTTCCACGTTGGGGCAGTTGTCAATTCTGTACGACGACCAGCTTGGGCGCACGGAGGAGGCGGTCGCCTTGCTGCGCCAGGCGGCGGACAAGTATGCCGAGATTGGCGATGTGGCGGGGGAGGGGCGCCAGCAGAACAATCTGGCCATCCGGTTGCGCAAATTGAACCGCCTGGATGAGGCGCGGCAGGCCATCCGTCGGGCGATCGACTGCAAGGCCCGTTTTGGCCATGCGTCCGAACCGTGGAAGAGCTGGGCCATCCTGTGCATTATTGAAACGGACGAGGGGAATGCCTCCGCCGCTGCGGAAGCCCGGCAAAAGGCCTTTGCATGCTATGTCGCCTACCGCCGCGACGGCGGCGAAAACCACGAGGGAACGGGGCGCTTGGCGCATGACCTTACCCAACTGCTGCTGGGAGGTGAGACCGCGCAGGCCACCACGCTCCTGCAGGATGTTGCATCCCAGTTTCAGGAGGCCGGACTCGGCGTTTTCCACGATGCGCTGCAGGCCATTGTCGGCGGGAGCCGCGACCGCACCCTCGCCGACCATCCGGAGCTGGAATACGCTCATGCCGCCGAAATCACGATCCTGCTCGAAACGCTGGAAAAGGGCGGGTAGTGCGGAGTGGGACGAAAGAGTTTCATGTCCCGTTTCCTGAGAATATTGCCGTAGCCATGTCGTAGCGCGGATATCCGATCCGCGTTTCCGTTTGATTGGCCTTCCCTGCCACCGGGAAACTCGCATCGGATATGCGAGCTACATTTCCGCTCGCCGGCAATCGGAACATGAACCAAAAAAGCCCTCCGCATTGCGGAGGGCTTTCTTAAAACCGCCCGGTCGGGGACCGGGCCTACACCTTGTAGGCCGGATGCCCTCATCCGGCGTAGGTCTGCCTAGTTCCCGGCGCGGCCGCCGATGCCTTTGGTGCCTTTGGCGATTTCCTTGGCTTTGCCTTTCGGGCGGAGCGAGCGGGACGCGGCGCCGGCCTGCCACATTTCGGAGTCGTGGATGGCCTGGAGTTCCTTGTCGAGGCGCTCCTTGTAGTTCTTGGCGCCGCAGACCTTGAGTACGCGCTTGGCTTCATCCTTGTTCTTGACGGCTTTGTAGAGATCCTTGAACACGGGCATGGTGGCCTTCTTGAACTTGGGCGCCCAGTCGAGCGCGCCGCGCTGCGCGGTGGCGGAGCAGTTGCCGAACATCCAGTCCATGCCGTTTTCGTCGACGAGGCGGATGAGGCTTTGGGTCAGCTCTTCGACGGTTTCGTTGAAGGCTTCGGACGGGCTGTGGCCGTTTTTACGGAGCACGTCGTACTGCGCTTCCATCACGCCGGCCAGGGCGCCCATGAGGATGCCGCGTTCGCCGACGAGGTCGGAGGTGACTTCCTTCTCGAAGGTGGTCGGGAAGAGATAGCCGGAGCCGATACCGATGCCGAGCGCCATGCAGCGCTCTTCGGCGTTGCCGGTGTAGTCCTGGTGCACGGCGAAGCTGGAGTTGATGCCGGCGCCGCTGAGGAAGTTGCGGCGGACGTTGAGGCCGGAACCCTTCGGGGCCACGAGGATGACGTCCACATTTTCGGGAGCGATAATTTTGGTGAGGTCGCTGTAGACGATGGAGAAGCCGTGCGAGAAATAGAGCGCGGCGCCTTCCTGCAGGTTGCGCTTGATCTGCGGCCAGCAGATCTTCTGCGCGGCGTCGGAAAGCAGGTATTGCACGACGGTGGCCTTGGAAACGGCTTCCTCGATTTCGAAGAGGGTTTCGCCGGGCTTGAAGCCGTCCTTTTTGGCGCGGTTCCAGTCCTTCATGAATTTCTTGGACTGGCCAACGATCACGTTGAAGCCGTTGTCGCGCAGGTTGAGCGCCTGGGCCGGGCCTTGCACGCCATAGCCGATGATGGCGATGGTTTCGTTCTTCAGCACCTTGCGGGCTTTCGCCAGGCTGAATTCCTTGCGGGTGACGACGGTTTCCTTTGTTCCGCCAAAGTCGATGATTGCCATATCTCTTCTCCTGTTCGTTTGTTTTGTTCACGCCCCTTGCATGAAATGCAAGATTGTTAAACGCTTTGCCCATGGGGGTCAACCCATCCTGCCGGAAATTTCCGGGGCGGGAATGGTTTTTCATTGCTTTTCCAAGGGTTGGAAATATGTTTGGAGCGGTTGTTCGCGAATGCGCTTGCTTCCGCTCCGGCCGCTGGCGGTTATCCGTTATGGGTTTTATGGGGTGCCGCGACGCCCGGTCCGGCCATACTGCCAGGGCGACCGATAACGAATGATGACGAACCGATAAATGGAAATTTATGACTATGGAACTTCTGGACTCATTGCTGGTTTCGATGCCGCTCGCGGACATGGCGAGCAACTTTTCGGATAGTACGCTGCCGGGCAAGCTGATTGTGATCGTGCTCTTCCTGGGGTCGGCGGCGGCCTGGACGATCATGCTGACCAAGCGGATGCAGCTAAACTATGCCAGCCGCACCTCGAAGCGTTTCCTTGCGGCCTTCCGTGCGGGCAGCAACCCCTCGACGCTTTACACGCAGGAAGAGATGTTTCCGGGGTCGCCGCTGAATACGATCTATCAGGAAGGATGCCAGGCGCTGGAGACGGAGCTGCATGCGCACGGGATCTATCCCGAGGAGCTGGGCGACTCGGTTTCCGCCTCCTACCGCGTGCTGACGCTCAACCAGCTCGAGGCGCTCCGCACGGTGATCGACCGCAACGTCGCCGACGAGGCGCTCAACCTCGAAGACCAGATGGGCCTGCTCGCCACGGCGGTGAGTGCCGCGCCATTCCTCGGGTTGCTTGGGACGGTGTGGGGCGTGATGGATGCCTTCACCGGCATGGCGCAGTCCGGCTCGGTTGCGCTCTCGGCGGTTGCGCCGGGCATTGCGGGCGCGCTGCTCACCACCATCGTCGGCCTGCTCGTCGCCCTGCCGTCGATGATCGGCTACAACATGCTCTCGGCCCACATCCGCCGCCTCGGCGTGCAGATGGACAACTTTGCCCAGGAATTCATCTCCGAAATCCAGAACACCTACGTCAGGGAAGGATAGGCCGTGGCAAGAAGAACCAGCTTGGTATCTCTCAACACGATCAGCGACATCAACATGACGCCGCTGATGGACTTGACGTTCATTCTGCTCATCACGTTCATCATCACCTTCCCGCTGGTGGAGCAGGGGATTGCCATCAACCTGCCGAAGGGCAAGGCGGCGGACATCAAGGATGCCCAGACGCGATCCATTAGCTTGAATCTCGCAAAGCAACTCTACCTCGACGACGTCCCTGTGTCGGCGGAGGAGCTGAAGGCGGAGATGGCGACGATTGGTGCGGCCGAGCCCGACACGACGATCTATGTGCGGGCCGACCGCAAGCTCAACTATGGCGAGGTGGTTGATATCATGAAGATTTTGCACGATGCCAACATCACGAAAATGGCGCTGGTTACCGAAGGCGAGTAGGGATGAACGTTTACCAGCGCAAAATTGCATTGCGGGTGCTGGGAGCCCATGCGGCGGTCATTCTGTTTTTCATGATGGTTGCCGGGTTGAAGGGGTGCTTCCGGCCGAAGCCGAAGCCGGAGATCGTGACCTTTATCGAGTTTGGCGCCCCGCCGCCGGCCGTGCAGGTGGAGGAGGTGCCCGACGAGCCGGATCCGCCTCCATCGGAGCCGGTGGTCGAGGAGGCCCCGCCTCCGCCGGAGCCCAGGCACATTCCGGAACCGCCCAAGGAAAAGAAAAAGCTGACGCCGAAAAAGGTTACGCCCAAAAAGGATCCGCCGAAACCCAAGTGGAAGCCGGTCGATCCAAAGGATATCGATATTTCCAAGAGCAAGAAAATCACGCCCAAGGAGACGAAGCCGGCGGTTTCGGAGCAGGAGATCAAGAAGGCCCTGGAAGGCATCTCCAAGGCGTCGCCAACCCCGTCGCAACTGCCGGTGGGCAATCCGAATGCGAACGCGGCCTACATTTCGCAGGTGGGGAGCTATTTCGACCGTTACTGGAACCATCCGCCGTCCGCCACGCCGGCGGAATCGATGGTGGTGCGGATCCATTTCCTCAAAAGCGGCGCGATCACGAAGCGGACGCCCATCCAGCGATCGGGCGATTCCGCGTTCGACGATTCGGTGATGGCGGCGGTGAATGCCGTAAACTCGGTTCCCGAGCCGCCTTCGGGCTTCCCTTATGAATATGTTGAGGTAGAGTTCCGGATTCGTAATTAGTTTTGGAGTGCAGGGTATGAATAGACGTTTTTTTGTTGGGTCATCCATGCTGGCGGCCACTGCGGCCATGGCGCAGCGTGCGGTCGTTGAGCGGGAGGGCAGTGGAAAGATTGCCATCAACCTGGGCGGATACCGGTCGGGCAGCGATGCGGCATCGCGCACGTTCCTTTCGGTTCTGAAGGCCGACCTCAACCGGTCGGGCTATTTTTCGGTGTCGTCGAGCGGCGGCGCGGTCAATGTGACCGGGCAGGTTTCGGCGGGCAGCCGGATCAAGGCGGATGTTGCCGTCTATAATGCCTCGACCCGCCAGCGGATGCTCGGAAAATCCTACCCGGCGGAACTCAGCCAGGTGAGGGCCATGGCCCATAAGGTGGCCGACGACATCGTCTATGCCGTCACCGGCAAGCGGGGCATGGCCTCCGGCAAGATTGCCGTGGTCGGCACCCGGACCGGCCGCAAGGAGCTGCATATCTTCGACATGGACGGCCAGGGCATGCGCCAGGTGACCAATGATCGCAGCATCGTGGTGGATGCCCGCTGGACGCCGGACGGCAAGAACCTGGTCTATACCTCCTATAAACGCGGTTATCCCAATGTTTTCATGACCGGGGAAAGCAAGCCGCTCGCCGCCTACGGCGGCATGAACGCCAGCGGTGCGGTCTCGCCGGACGGCAAGAGCATGGCGGTGATCCTCTCCAAGGACGGCAATCCCGAGCTATATGTCAAAAGCCTGCGGTTCGGCGGGGGGGTGACCAAGCTGACGAAAACCCGCCGCGGCAACGAGGCCAGCCCGTGCTGGTCGCCGGACGGCAACCACATTGCCTTTGTGTCCGACAGCTCGGGGCGGCCCCAGATCTACATTGTGTCGAAGGACGGCGGAACGCCGCAGCGCCTAACGAGCTCGGGCACGGAAAACGTGGCACCGGATTGGGGCAAGAACAACTACATCACCTTCTGCACCCGCTCGGGCGGGCGCTACCGCGTGGCGATCATCGATCCGAAAACGCGATCAACGCGCGTGCTGGAGACCGATTGGGCGGATTATGAGGATCCATGCTGGGCTCCGGACGGGCGCCATATTGTCTGCTCGCGCACTTCGGGCTACCGATCCTCCATCTACCTCCTTGACACGTTAAAAGATTCTCCTGTAGCTTTGATTTCAGGCTCAGGCGACTGGTATTCGCCTGCCTGTTCTCCGTAATCCAGATGTAGGGTGGTTGTAATGAAAAAAATGATTTTGAAAATGTTCGTGTTCGGCGTTGTCGCCGGTTCCGTGGCCGTGCTTTCGGGCTGCCAGAAAAACAAGGCGGGGGCCGATTTCTACGACTCCGAGTCCAACATGTATGGCGATCCGCTGCTGGGCGACACCCCGCTGGTGGATCCCACGGTGGCCGATGGCGACCGCAGTCTGTTCCCGCCGGTCTTCTTCGCCTACGACAGCTCCCAGGTTAATCCGGAGGAATCCGGCAAGTGCGAGCAAGTCGCCGACTACCTGAAGAAGGGCAAGGGCCAGGGCGTGATTGTCGAAGGCCACGGCGACGAGCGCGGCAGCCGCGAATACAACCTCGCGCTCGGCGAACGCCGCGCGCTGGCCGTCCGCGACTATCTCATCAGCCTCGGTGTGAATTCCGCGACGATCCAGACCAAGACCTATGGCGAGGAAATGCCCGACGACATGGGGCACGATGAAAATGCCTGGCGCAAGAACCGCCGCGCTGTTTTCGCTATCTACTAATCTCTTGCCAGGTGCGGCCCCGGGCCGCACTTTCTTTTTTCGTATGCAGTTCCTCTTCCCCACGATCGCGGCACAGTTCGACTTCATGGGCGGTGCCCTGGGTGTGGTTGCCGCCGTTGTCGTATCCTTTGCGGTCATCACACTGGTTGCCAGCTACTACCGCTTTCAGAACATCGTGCAGATGGCGGAGAACACCCAGCCCGAGGACATGGGCGCCCAGCCCGAGGACATCCTGCGCGTACAGCTTGCACGCTACCTCGCCGGGTGTGCGCGCCGCGGCACATCGTTTTCCCTCGCGCTCATCCGGACGTCCAATCCCGAGGTGCCCGTTCGCATGGATGCGCCGATCGTCGGTAGCATCCGCCATGCCGCCCGTCGCGGCGACATCACCTGTGTCTACGACGACCAAACCGCCGTGCTGCTCGCCGAATCCGAACCCGAGGATGCCATGGCCATCCTGACCCGCATCACCGCCTACGTGGCCGCGGATTGCCCCGAACTCGAACTCGCCGGCCTTCGCTCAGGCATCGCCTCCTATCCCGGCCATGGCCTGGCCGGCAAGGACTTGATTGATGCCGCCCTCGAAGGGTTGCGGATGTCCTCCGCCGAAGCCCCGATCGTCATGCCCGAAATCGAGGATGCCGATGAGGAGCTCGAAGAACCCGCTGTCGAAGAGGTTGAAGAGCCTGCCGAATCCGGGGGAGAGGGCGAAGAGGACGACAAAAAGGATTCCAAGGGGTGGAAGGAGCGGCGCAAGAACCTGATGCTCGACGAGTTGACCGGCGTACTGAAACCCTCCGCCATTTCGGCCTACATGCAGCGCATGATGAGCGAGCTGCGCCGCAAGAAGCAGCCTGCGGCCCTCTTCTGCATGGGTGTCAACAACATGGACCATGTTGCACGTATCCATGGCGCGGAGGCTGCCGACGATGTCATGGCGGGGGTCAGTAGGTTGCTGCAGCAATACCTTCGTGCCGACGACCTGATCGGACGGCACGAAAAATACGCCTTCCTTGTCCTTGCGCAGTGTTCCATGGCGGAGGCCGAGATCATCGGCAAGCGCATCAGCACGCTGGTGCAGCAGGGCGAATTCGTTTCCGGCAGGAAAAAGCTCAAAACCACCATCACGCTCGGCGTGGCAACCTATCCGGAGCATGGCCGCAACCTGCACCATCTGTACACGGCCGGGCAGAAGGTGCTCGACCATAGCCGAATCAACGATATCCGCGCTTATGCGGTTTACGATCCCGAAATACATGATAGGATGCCACCCAAACCGATGAAGAACATCAAATCGGTGCAGGCGTAGTGGAATTAGGAATGTAGATTTAAGAATGTAGAATTTTGGGTCTGCGACGCTTCCCGGTGAAGGGCGCGGAGAATTCGACGGGAAACCATTCTTCATTCTGAAATCTTAATTCTTAATTTCAATCCAGAGGAGAGAAGATATGAAACTAGGTGTGAACATCGACCATGTGGCCACATTGCGCCAGGCGCGTGGCACCGTATATCCCGATCCGCTGGATGCGGCCATCCTGTGTGCCCGGGCCGGTGCCCACGGCATCACCGCCCATCTCCGGGAAGACCGCCGCCATATCCAGGACGACGACATCTATCGCCTGAAAGAGCTTCAGCCCCTTCCGCTCAACCTCGAAATGGCCAATGTTGAATCCATTGTCGAAATTGCCCTAAGCGTCCGGCCGGCCGAAGTCTGCCTCGTCCCCGAAAAGCGCCAGGAGCTGACCACCGAGGGCGGTCTGGATGTCATCGGCCATTTCAACCATCTCAAGGAAACCGTGCAGTGCCTGACCGAAGCCGGGATCGAAGTCAGCATGTTTGTCGATGCCGATGAAATTACCCTGGCCGCCTGCAAGGATCTCGGCGCCCCCACGGTCGAGCTGCACACCGGCGCCTATTGCGATGCCGAGCCCAACGACCGCCCCGTTCTACTCGAGCAGTTGATCCGCGGCGCGGACTATGCCCATGAACTCGGGCTGAAGGTGAATGCCGGACACGGAATCAACATCGAAAACCTGGGCGGCATCCTGTGTGTTCCGCACCTCGACACGCTCAATATCGGGCACAGCATCATTTGCCGCTCCGTTTTCCACGGCCTGGAGACCTCCATCAAGGAAATGCTCATCGGCATGCTCGAATACAATGGATGACAAGTGACGATTGAGGCGTGATCCATTTAACCACGCCTCACGTTTCACTTTTCACGTTTTCTCATGAAACTCATCACGCCAGAAGAAATGCGGGAGCTCGACCGCCGAACCATCGAATCCGGTATTCCCGGCGAAGAGCTGATGTTCACGGCCGGTGAAGGATTGGCCGATGCCATCCGTACGCTGGCATCCAACCATCAGCTTACCGATTCGCCCGTCCTGTTTGTTGCCGGCGCCGGCAACAACGGCGGCGATGCCTTTGTTGCCGCCTGTTGCTTGCACGAGGACGGATGGCCGGTCGAATGCTGGCTGGCCGCGCCCGAAAGCAAAATCAAGGGCGATGCACTGATCCATTTCAAGAAGATGAAAAAGGCGGGCGTCCCGTTCGAGGTGCTCGATACGTCCGAGCATTGGACCTATGTGGCCGAAAGCGGCATCGACGCCGAAATCATCGTGGATGGACTGCTGGGAACCGGCGCCGCCGGGGATCCGCGCGGCGTCATTGCCGATGCCGTTCAATTCATCGATGCCCAGGCCGACCGCGCCTTGGTCGTTGCCATCGACATTCCGTCCGCCATGGCCATACGGGCCGACCTGACCGTCACGATGGGACTCCCCAAGATCGGGCTGGCCGAACCCGAAAACATCGACATGGTCGGCCAGGTTGAAGTGGTCGATATCGGCATTCCACCCGCCTTCATCGATGAGGCGGTTGGCGATGCCGATCTGGAATTCATCCATCCCTCCGACCTCTCCCCGCTGTTTCCGCGCCGCCCGCGCGATGCGCACAAGGGGGCATTCGGCCACGTGCTTTGCATCGGGGGATCAAAAGGCTACAGCGGAGCCATTGCCATGGCCAGCCGGGCCGCCACCCGCTCCGGCGCCGGACTCGTCTCGGCCTTTGTGCCCGAAGCCATCCATGCGCTGGTCGCTCCCGCCATTCCCGAGGTGATGGTGCATTCGAGCATGCCCGAAGGCAAATGGACGGCCATCATGGCCGGTTGCGGCATGGGGCGCTCCGCAACCACGCGGGAACAAGTGTTGCACCTGCTGGAGGATTCCGCGGTTCCGGTCGTACTCGATGCCGATGCCATCACCGTGCTCGCCGATCATGTCGATTCCATCAAGAGTGCCAAGTGTCCCGTCGTCCTCACGCCGCACCCCGGCGAGTTCGCCGCGCTGTTTGGCCTGAAGGTGGACGATGTTCAGGAAGACCGTTTCGGCATGGCCCGGATGGCCGCCGACAAGCTCGGCGCAACCATTGTGCTCAAAGGGGCGGGGACGCTCGTTGCAACCCCCGGCCAGCCAATTGCAATCAACCTAACCGGCAATCCCGGCATGGCTGCCGGTGGTTCCGGCGATGTTCTCGCCGGAATCATTGCAGGACTCGTTGCCCAGGGGATCGCACCGTTCGAAGCCGCATGCGCCGGGGTGTGGCTCCATGGCCGTGCGGGCGACCTCGCCGCCGCCGAAAAGGCGCAGGCCTCCCTCATCGCCACCGACCTCATCGAAAAAATCCCCGATGCTTTCCGGGATATTAGTTGCAGATAGTGATTCGTGACGATTGAGCCGTGAGAGGAAGTTATCTCACGCCTCAATTCACCATGCTGTGCGGTTGGTGGGTGGCCTGGATGACGGTTTGCCAGAACCAGCTTTGCGGGTCGATGGTTTTTCGGGCGCCGATCATTTCGATGGGCAGGTGCACGAGGCGATCGTGGTGCAGGCCAACAATCATGTTGGTGCAGCCGGCCATGGCCGCGTGCACGGCGTTGTTGCCGAGGCGCAGGCAATACATGGAGTCGTTCGCGTTGGCGCGGCGGCTGCGGATGTTGTAGCTCGGATCGAAATATTTGACGTTGACCTCCAGGCCCTTCTTTTTGAAGTGGGCATGGATTTCCTCATTCATCAAATCGCCGATGTCCTGAAGGCGTTTGTTGCCGGACTTGTCGGTGGCGTCCTTGGCTTTGTCGAACAGGTGTTGGCCGGCGCCTTCTGCCACGACGACCACGGCATGCTCCTTGCGCCGCAGGCGTTTTTCCAGGACTTCCAGGAAGCCCTTGGGGCCGTGGAGGTCGAACTCCACTTCCGGGACGAGGCAAAAGTTGACGGCGCTGTTGGCCAGTGCGGCCGATGCGGCGATCCAGCCCGATTCGCGGCCCATCAGTTTAACGAGACCGACGCCGTTGCGGTAGGCGCGCGCTTCGTTGTGGGCGTTGGTGATGATGTCCCAGGTGGCTTCAACGGCGGTTTCGAAGCCGAACGAGCGCTGGATCAGGCTGATGTCGTTGTCGATCGTTTTGGGAATGCCGACGACGGAAATTGGAATGTTGCGTTCCTTGAGCTTGTTGACGATGTCGCGCGAGCCGCGCTGGGTTCCGTCGCCGCCGATGGTGAAGAGGATGTCGACACCGTAATGGATCAGCGTGTTGATGATTTCGTCGTCGTCCTGCCGGCCACGCGACGACTTGAGCATGGTGCCGCCCTTTTCGTGGATCTCGTCGGTGTTGTCGGTGGTTAGCTCGACGGGATAGTGGTAGTACTTCGCCACGAGACCTTCGTAGCCATACTTGAACCCCAGCACGCGTTTCACGCCATAGCTTTCCAGGCTGCAGAAGGTCAGGGCGCGGATCACGTCGTTGAGTCCCGGGCAGAGGCCGCCGCAGGTGACGATGCCGACGGTGACATCCTTCGGGTTGAAGAAAACCTTCTTGCGCGGACCGGCCAATTCGAAATATTCGATGTCCTCGATTTTTTCGAGTTTGGAAAGCTCCTTGGTGCGGTCGTGGCATGCCACGGCCTCTCCGTCGTAGAAGCGAACCAGCTTATCGATAAGGGGCGAATCGAACGTGGTTTCGCCCAGGGTTTCCGCGCGGTGGATCTTTAGGTTTTCCATCGATCTTCTCCTAGAATTGTGAAAGGAACCGGACATCGTTTTCGTACAGGTTCCGGATGTCGTGAATGCCATACAAAATCATGGTGATGCGTTCGATGCCCATGCCGAATGCGAAGCCGGTGACTTTCGAGCTGTCGTAGCCCACCGACTGGAAGACGTTGGGGTCGACCATGCCCGCGCCGAGGATCTCGATCCATCCGCTGTTCTTGCAGACGCGGCAGCCCTTGCCGTTGCAGACGTGGCAGGTGAAGTCGACTTCGACGCTCGGTTCCGTGAACGGAAAGAAGTGCGGGCGGAAGCGGATCTTCACGTTCGGCCCCATGAGCTCGCGGGCGAAGTAGGAAAGCGTGCCCTTGAGATCGGCCAGCGAAACATTCTCGTCCACATAAAGGCCCTCCACCTGGTGGAAGTTTGCGCTGTGGGTGGCGTCCGGCGTATCGCGGCGGTAGCAGCGGCCGGGGGAAATGATCCGTACCGGCGGCTTGTGCTCCATCATATAGCGCACCTGCACCGGCGAGGTGTGGCAGCGCATCAGGTCGCCGTTGTTCAAATAGAAGGTGTCCTGCTCGTCGCGCGAGGGATGGTCGGCGGGGGTGTTGAGCGCATCGAAGTTGTTCCAGACGGTTTCAATGTCCGGGCCGTCGGCCACGGTGAAGCCGAGGGTCTGGAAAATCCGGGTGATGCGGTCGGTGATCTGCGTGATCGGGTGGCGGGTGCCGAGTCCCTGCCACTGGCCGGGCTGGGTCAGGTCGAAGCCCGCCCCTGCGGACGTGCCGCTGGCGGCGAATTCCGCCTGCTTGGTCTTGATCCGCTCCGCCAGCTCGTTCTTGAAATCATTGACGGTCTTGCCGAACATCGGTTTTTCTTCCGGCGAAACATTTTTGAGTTCCTGCATCACCTTTGGAAGCAGCCCCTTGCGGGCGAGGTATTCAATGCGAACGCCCTCGAGCGCCTCCGCGTTTTCGGCATTTCGCGCTTTTTCCAGCGCCGCTGCCTTCATATCGATCAAGTCTTGTAGCGTCATATTTTTTCCCCGGTTCCATGAATTGGAAAAACAGCGTCCTATCATCCTTGCCGGGGGGATTTTGGCAATTGCTTTTTTGCGGTTTCTTTCGGTTGATTAAACATATTTGGAGCAATTCGGGGCGGCTTGAGATTGTATTCTCCGCGCAAAAAAGCTTGGATGCATATAGGCCGATTGATCGGAGGGGCCTATGATGGATGACGACTTGGATATTCGTTGGAAGCAGCGGTTTCAAAACTTTGAAAAATCGCTGAAGCTACTTGAAGGGGCATTGGCTGTTCGGTCTCCCGACATCTACCAAAGAGCGGGGATGATTCAGTTTTTCGAAACCACCTTCGAGCTATCTTGGAAAATGATGAAGGACTATTTCGAGGCGGAGGGTTTTTCAGACGTCAAATCGCCCCGGGCAGCGATTAAGCAGGGTTTTGAGAGCGGCTTGCTTCAGGAAGGGCACGCATGGATGGAATTGCTCAAAGACCGTAACCTGACGGCACACACCTATGATGAAGAAACGGCGGAGAAAGTCGAAAAACTGATCGAAGGGAAATACATCCCCATCATCCGCGACCTTCATGAAACCTTCAAGAAGCTTAACGATGCATGACCTCGGACTCAGCGAAAACGATTTGAAAGCCATCCGGGAAATGCTGGGTCGGTGCCCGGAGGTCAAGCAAGCCGTTGTCTTCGGTAGTCGGGCAAAAGGGACGCACCAAAATGGGAGCGATGTCGATTTGGCGCTAAAGGGGACAGAGCTGACGTTTGAAGGGGTCACCCGTATTTCCTACCTTCTCAACGAAGAGACTTTCATGCCTTACAAGTTCGATGTTCTCCAATACGAGACGATTAAAAGCACAGAGCTCATTGACCATATCGACCGTGTTGGAATAACGGTCTACAAAGCCGACAATCCCTTTATCGGTTCCCGCGCAGATATAGAGGATGTAGAAACGCATGTGCGTGACCTTCGTAAAGGGCGGGAACTATAATCCTGTATCGTCATTTGAAGTGCTCCTTTAGCAGTTCCGTCCGGAATAGAGAAGCCGTGGCGGTGGATTCCGTTCCTCTGTTCCAGCGCGTACGGTTGCGGCGGATCGGAATCCGCCGCCACGGTGTCATTCGCCAAGACAAAGCAGAAGCTTGTCGTAGGCGAAGACGTCGGTTTTAATTCTCTGTTTGGCCGATGACCTTAGCATCGTCACGGCGACACCTTCGTCAACCGTTCGAGGCAGGAGCTCGGTGTGGTTCCTCACAATCAATACTCCTTATTATTCCTTGAAAATCCTATAGCCGAAGTAGTCACGGGCGACCTCCGAGTTCTCCGCAAGTTCGTCATCCGTTTTTACGGCCACAACTGAGGAAACGGAAACAGATACATTCTTCTCATCAAGCGCTTCCTTTAGTGTCGCCAAGGTCTCCTCATTTATTTCCCCAGCTAGAGTTTCTTTTACGGCAGAAAGAAGAGCTTCTGAAGAAAGGTCAAAGAGTTGCTCAAGGGCAAATCGGATTTGTTGGGAGAGTTCACGACCAGCTTTTTTATATTTGCTGATCAATGATGTTTTAGGTGATTTCAAAAGGGATGACTCTTTTTTTACTGCATCACCTTTGTTCTGAAAGGCAGACAATGCTGCTTCAAAACCCTCAAGAACAGAATCTAAATTATGAGCTAAATCCTGAAGCTTTTCTGCCAGAATTTTTACGTTCGGGAATATGGCACGATACTCAGGGTTTGCTGTTAAGTCGTTGAAAAATGCATTGAAGGACTCCTGCACTCTAAATGACCATTGGTTGAATTCTTCCGCATTGACTACTTTTTCTTTCCATGAAAGTTTTTCATCAGGGAATGTTCGCTCCCAATCACCAAGCTCTCGCAGGAAATCGGCTCCCAGAGCCTGGGTAACAGAGGCTACACATTTTTTCAAAACGGGATCCGCCAGTTTCGCAACCTGGTCTTTTGAAAATGCTAATAGTTCCTTTTCTGAATCTTCGAGGGTTTTTGCCCAAGGCAGAATGTATTCAGGATTTACCCGGTCGGATAAGAGATCGTACTCAATGCGATCATCCAACTCTGTATAGAGACGACTCAGCAATTTTGCATTGAGAGGGATGTTGTATTGCTCATTGACCAAGTTGCGTAGAATCTTAACAGCAGGCTTCGGCTTGCATATCGCGATGTAATTCACTGCGCACATCTGAAGAACATCCAACTCAGACTGTCCAGCTTTCTGTGCACGTTCCAAAAGAGTCACCATTTCATCAACATCGTTTTCCGGGTCAAGAAGCGAGAATTTATCAAGGGCGGCAGAAGCTGCAATTACATCCTCCCTCATTAATGGGAAATAGGCATTGTCATATTCATTGAGTGCATCCAGAGCCTTTTGTTTAAATGCACCACATAATTCTTCACGGTTTATGTTCTTATACTTTTCTGCGGATTCCAGAGCACAACGAGCCTTGTAATACCAGAAAGTTGGAAATGCCTTAAACGTATCGTTTAAGACATCCAACCGTTCAAATTGGCGATGCGGATCGGGATCCATCAGGATTTTATTGTATTGAGAAATTTGTTTTTCCGTTAAACGCCACTCATCCGGAAAATCATAGGTGTCTGAAAGTCGCCAAGCAGTTTCGAAAAGGCTTCTGCGCAGACCATTGAGCTGTTCGATGGCGGAGCGCTGCAGCTGCCATTGCTGTTTTTCATAATCCAAGTTGGTTTTGGCTTTGGAACGACGGTAGTTGATATAGCCGATTCCCGCCTGTGTCGCCAATCCGATTGCCATAGTTGCAGGGCTTCCTGCAACCATCATCCCCATCCCGGACATCGAATCCCAAATGGCATTTTTCATCCGGTGCTGATACTCCTTCTCCGCCATGGCCTTATCGCCCTCCTGCATCAGGTAGAAGGTGATGACATCCATGATGGACGTAATGGCAGAAAGAAGGGCCTCATCCTTGACGATTTCCCGAAGATTCAAATTATTTAAGATTGCATCGTATTCCTGCTTGAGAATATTGATGTCTTGATAATCCACTATCTGTGAAACAGACACCGTACAGAGGTTCAGGGCAAATGCGGCTTTCTGTTTTTCTTCTTTTGCTATCTCGATACTCATTTTCTATTTCCCTTTAGAGCGACAGCTCAGCAATGATTGGAACGTGGTCCGAGCACTCTTCATGATATTCCTTAAACTTTTCCAGTCCTGAAAAGCATTCGATGCGTCCAGGGTTTTTCAGTGATGAGGCCCAATTTTGGTTAAATGAAAAATGGTCGTAGTTTTCGCTGTAAAACTCATCATCAGAGGTAGGCCGAGGACGTTCATCAAAATACGTTATTTTTTTCAGCGTCGATTTCATGTTCTGAACCGTTTCAACCCGGTGGTTTTCACAGTTTTTCATGTATTCTCGATCAGAGTCAGGGGTAACTCCGGCAAGGTCTTCTTCGGTTAGGTTATAATCGCCAGCGATGAGTGTTCGGACAGAGCGATAGTCGCCAAAACGAAGGGTGTTGACAAGGGTATGAATGGAACCCGTTAAGAATTTGTATTCCTCAATGCGTAGTTTTATGGCGATTTTTTTTGGGACTCGCGTTTTCGTTTTTTCATTTCTACCCCCAAACCTGATGTGAGTATTGATAATGCGGAGTTCCCACCAGAGGTTTGCAGTAGGCCTGAATCCGCATATAAGAGGTGGTCGCTTTAGACTAACCCATGTTTTCAGAGTCTTTATCAGCGCCTCGTTTGCTACGTCTTTTTTGGTTATCTTTCGGATGGCCTCGTCAATAAGTTCAGCGAGTTTTTGGAGGAACCCTTCCCACGGAGAATTCAATTTTTGATAAATTTCCCGATAGTACTTTTGGGGCAATTCTTGCGTTTTTTTGTTTTGAACAACATCCATTTCTGTTTGGGGTGGAATCAGATAGATCCTTCTGGAATTCCAGATAAACGCATATTCTTCGTATTCTTTATCACCTCTCATGCACTTGGGTTTGAAATCCAAAAAATCCTTGGAATGAACTCCCGAATAGGTATTGCCCATCTTTTTGTTCAGCTCCTTAACCAAATACTCAACGCTGTCTTTTTTAAACACTTCCTGAAGGGCTAAAATGTCGAATTTCTCCTCTTCCATGATCCGGATAAAATGCTTTGCTTTGCGCATATTCTTGCAGTTTTCATCCTGTTCATTGGGTGGCGAAAAATTCTGTAGGTTATAGGAGCCGATTTTGTACATAATTCAGGCTACTTCTGGAGCCAAGAAGGGGCAACGTCGGAAAGGAACGCATCCACACCTTTTCCAGTAAGTTCTTTCTTTATTTTTGCCTTCTCTGTCATAAGCACTGCGCCAGTGTTGACCTTAAGTGCATGCATGTAGAGTTTGCCGCCAGCTTTAAAAGTCGCCTTCGAAACATTTTTTGCCATATCAATTGCTTTATCAACACCTTCTCCGACCGTATTGATACCTTCACTTTCATTTTTCTTCAGGAGTTTGGATTTAGTTTCACCGAGAGCTTTTGCACAGTTGGCGAGGTTGTCTTTAAATTGTTCTGCCACTTTGCCCCAATCCGATTCCCCAAAAATGACGGCATACGGGTATTGGGAAAGTACAAAGACTCCATCTTCTGTTTCAGCGCACTCACCCTCCTGGATCTTCTCGCGAATATACGTATGCGAAAGTGGGTTTTCTTTTCCATCCCCAATGCAGATAAAGCACCGTCCTTCCGTTTCAGGAATAGGGTGCTTCTCAAATTCTTTGCACAGGATTGTTTTAGAAAAAGAATTCTCTCCGAGGTAATCAGAAATCCTTTCTGCCAAGCTTACATATCGCTTGGGGTGAATAATAAAGAACTCCTTTTTCATAATAGCTTATCCTCTAATTAAAGAACGTATGCACATTTGCCCCATGTTAACAAACCCCAGTATCTATAAAACGCAATTCTTTATTATATTTAGGGTTATTCCCCCAGATAGATCAGGAGCTTGTCGTGGGCGAGGACGACGAGGTCGCCGATGTTGTCGCCGTTGAGATCGCCGGATTCGATGTCGTGGGGCTCGGTGCCCCGGGCGTTGCCCATGGTGGCGAAGTCGGAGGTGAGGAAGATTTCGAAGGCGAGTTCCTGTTTCAGTTCGTTGTCTTTCTGGCTCAGGATTTCGATGGCGCGGTTGGAGGGGTCGACGAGGGCGACCATCGGCCGGGGCGGACTGGCCAGCTTGACGAGCTTGGCATAGGCGAGCAAGGCATTCTCGGAGGGTGAAACATGCTCGCCGGTCGAGACCACGTCCAGTTGCATGCCGTTTCCGGTGACGGTGTTCAGTCCGGTTCGGTCGAGCAGCACAACCATGTCGCGTTCCCGGTTGGGGAGCTGGATGAGGTCGAAGATGGTTTGGTCGGCATCGGGGATGTGGATCTTGCCCCAGGCATCGCCATCGGCGGCGAACCGGACGAGGTCGCCGGAGTTGCGGTCGTAGAGCAGGGTGCCGGAGGAGCCGTCGCGCAAGTCGTAGTTGCAGGAGGCAATCAGTTCGCCGCGCGGGTTTTCGGGGTTGAACTGGCGCGTGGCTTCGTAGCGGTCGCCTTTCCATTCGAAGCGGCGGGCAATGGCGCCCTGCGAAACGACGAGGGACGAACCATCGCCGGGGGCGCCGAGCCGGATGTTGGAGAGTTCGAGCTTCTGGGTCAGGGCGCGGAACGATTCGCTGGTGATGTCCTCCAGCGTTTCCTTGGCGAAGAGCTTCATTTTGGGGGTGTCGTAGGCCATGAAGAAAATGAGCCCGGTTTTGCCTTCCGGCAGCTGGAAGGCCAGCAGGTCGGCGGGGTCGTTCTTCATGTCGAGCGGATAGATGGAGACGAGGTCGCCCTCCATTTTCACGAGCTGTAGTTCCCTGTCGTCGTTCTTGCAGACGAACCAGTTGTTGCATCCGGCCAGGACATGGCCGGGGGTCTTCAGGATGGAGGGGAAGCGCTCCAGATTGCTGCCGGAGTGGACGGCGGCGATCTTTTCCTTTTTGCTGACGACCACGATGTCGCCGTTTTCGAGGCGGGAAAGGCGTACCACTTCGGAAAGGGTGTCGATGCGCTTCGGCTCGGGATCGAGTCCGTCGTCGGTGCCGGCATAGAGGTGCAGGCGGCTGAGCTCGGGGGCGGCGACGAGCAGGTCGCCATAGCCGTCGTTGTTGAAGTCGTCGGCCAGCCAGGCGGGGGATGCTTTTTTACTGGTGCCCTCCAGGCCGATGCGCCCCGGGGAGTATTCCTGGGCGTCGAGCAGGGCGGGCTGCTCTTTCACGGTGAAGCCATAGGTGCGGACCGCGAGCCGGTTGCGCAGCACCATGCCGATTTGCGGGGCAACGCCCTCGGCCTGAAGGATATCCATGTAGTGCCGGGGCGGCAGGTCGAGCGGTTGCTCGATGCCGTAAAGGCCTCCGCCTTTTCCATAGCGGATTTTCAGCGGATTGCGCGTGCTGTTGAAATGGAAGGCGAGGTCGGGGATGCCGTCGTTGTTGATGTCGGCAATGTCGCCGAAGAAGCTTTTATCGGCCGCGAAGGTAAGGGTCTTCTTTTCCACGAAGGGGGTGGCGTCGGTATTCCAATGGAGGTCGGCCTTGTCGCGGCGGCAGACCAGGATATCGCGTTTTCCGTCCCCGTTGAGGTCGCCAATCTGGATGGTGCTGACCTCGGCCAAGTCCTTGATGAAGATGCGTTCGGGCTCCGCGAACGAGCCGTCGGCCTGTTGGTAGCGAAGCTGGAGGCCGATGGCGGTGCCGAAGGTGATGATATCCTTCAGCCCGTCGCCGTTGAGGTCGTTCACGCGGACGGCCTTGAGCCCTTGGTCGACAATCATCCCCTTGTCCTCGAAGCGGTCCTCCAGCTCCGGCAGGTCTTCGAGGGCTTCGCCGTTCGGCTTGCGCATCAGGATTTCGAGCCGGGAGACATGGTTGTTGGCGAACAGGATGTCGTCGAGGCCGTCGTTGTTGATGTCGGTCACGACCAGCCGCGAGGTGCCGTTCTTGAACTTGTAGATCTCCAGCGGCTGGAAACCAAAGTCGCGTTGGGGGGCTTCGGCCAATGCTCCGGAGGCGATGGCTGCGAGGGATAGAAGGGTGGCGAACTTCAACATTCCATATTCCTTGTTCGGGATTCGTGGTTCACTAGTATTTGAGAATGATCTTTTGGTGCAGGCCATGGACGCTGGCCTCGACGTATTGGTAGGAGACGTTGAAGTACGAGGCGATATGGTCGGCGGGCGGAAGCTTGTCGAAGTCCGGCGGGGGCAGGGCGGAGCCGCTCATGGCCCAGCGTTGCCGGATCATGGAGACGTATCCGGGTTGCGCGATTTCCTCGAGGATCACATCCATGCTCTTTTTCCAGTCGATGGCGCTGTAGGCGAAGGCCCGCGGGGGAACATGTTCGCGCAGGCCCTTAACCAGTTCGGTGCGCTCGAAGGCCTGGTTGGCGGCGGCATCGCTGGTGACGCTGCGGATCACCTGGCGCAGGCCGCCGGGGGTTCCGTAGAGCAGGTAGTCGCCGGCAATCGAGATGCCCATGGCCTCGGCGGGGTCGCTCTCCTTCAGCGTGTAGATGGTGTGGTCGAGGAAGTCGTCGATTTCAAGCCCAACGGAAACATAGGGTTGCATGGCCGGGGCGGCCAGTGCGGTTTCGAGCCCCTTCTTGAAGGCCGCGCCGTCCACCAGGTCGACGGCGACAACAGAGTCGCTTTTTTCGCCTTCCACCGTGGCGAAGGAGACAAATTTCTTGCCGAGGTGCGCGAGCAGATCCTGCTCGAGGTTGATGCCGGCCTGTTGCTGGATCATGGCCAGCAGCATATCGAACTGCGGTTTCATGGCGGGATCCGCCGAGGCCAGTACGTTGGGGATTTCCTGCCAGAGGCCCAGCAGATTGAAGCGGCCAACCTCGATGGACGCAATGTCTTCCGGAATGAAGGTGACGGTCGGCAGCTCGGAGGGTTGCACGTCGAGGATGGTGAACAATCCTTTGCCCATGGCGCCGATGCGCAGGATGTTGTCGGCCACGAGCCGGTCGTTCCGCAATTCGATCGTCGAGGAAAAATTTTCGATGTCCAAAAGCCCGAGCGCCTCGAACATGGCGCGTTCGCTAACGCCGGGCTGCCCTTCTGTAATGGAATCCTCGATCATCCTGGCCAGCGGCAGGTTGATGTTCAGGACGGGGTTTCCGGAGGGTTCCACCACCTCGTCCTTGCGGAGCCGGACGATGCATTGCTCGACCCACTCGCGGGTATGGCCCATCACAAACGTGCTGCCCACGTGCGCCTGCCAGGAGAACGATTCGTTCCCCGTCCCCGGCTTTTCGACGTGCTGGACGATCTCCACGTCCTGGAAGCTGCTTCTGACGATGTCGAACGGTTCCTTCATCACATCGCGCACCTGGTCGTCGAGCACCAGGCTTTTCTCGAACTCCTCCTTGCCCATCATGGCAATGATGTAGGGGTCTTCACTATTGAGGTCGAAGGCGAGGATGATTTCGCCGTTGAGCATCTTGAGTTGTTCGAGGAACACTTCGTCCTCGGCATCCTTTTCGCCGTCGAAGATAAACTCCTGCCAGGTGTCGGCATCGGGGTTGCCCATGAAGTCTTGGAACTGCTGGTCCTGCCACAGTTTGCCGATCGACGATTTCTTGAGCATGGACCAGAAGTTGGTCGTGTTGGAAACGCGGACATAGGTCTGCGCCTCGGGCGGAAGCAACTCGGTGCGTTCCATCGGTAGCGCCGCCAACGGGAGGGCGGCCAGTAGGAAAATGGAGAGGGTTTTGGACGGCATTACGGTGCTCCTTGCTTTTCGGTATGTTCGATTACGAGGCGGTGATGGATGCCGCCGGGAACGGCCTCCGCATAGTGGTAGGTGTTTTGGAGGAAGGTTGCC
This sequence comes from Pontiella desulfatans, assembly GCF_900890425.1. Classification (NCBI taxonomy): domain Bacteria; kingdom Pseudomonadati; phylum Kiritimatiellota; class Kiritimatiellia; order Kiritimatiellales; family Pontiellaceae; genus Pontiella; species Pontiella desulfatans. The sequence goes on from NZ_CAAHFG010000003.1 coordinate 147,186, forward strand.
AGATGCCGGAGCGAGATTTCGTTTTCGCCGAGCTCCTCTTTCTTTCCTTCCGGATTCGATGTGAATCCAACGCCGGCGCTGAAGCTTGAATCGCTCATTTTGATATAGATCAGGGCGGGGGCCTTGCGGTGGTTCATTCCGCCATAGCCGAAGGAGTTTTCCGGGGCAAGGGCACGGGCGGTCTCACGCAAGGCCGATGGGGTGGCCGTTCTCCCATGCCGCAAAATGGCGTTGCGGAGGATTTCCGAGGTGTTGCCGAAAAAGAGGTAGTCCTCGCAGACGCACAGGGCGAAGGCCTCGGTGGCGGGGTTCTTCTTGTTCTTTTTGAAATAGATCGTGCGGTCGCGGAAGTCCGTTGTTTCGATATGGTGCGCCCATGCCTTCGCGAAAGGCGAGGCCAGCAGCTTGTTCAGGGACGCTTCCAGGACCTTTCCATCCTTCAGTTCGAGCGAAACCAGCATGGGCTGGTTGGTGCTGATTGATTCGGAATGGAGCGTGAAGCGTTCTCCGAGTTGCGCCATCAGGTCGTGCTCGATGCTCAGTCCGCTCTGCTGCTCGAAGAAAGCAAACAAGCCCGTCAATGCAACGCTATCCTTCCGTGGCATGCCGCCGAGGATTTCAGGAATTTTTTCCCAGAGTGCCGGCAGGTCGATCTTCCCATACGAAAACGAAGTGGCGTGCTCCGGCACGATCCGGTCGTCCGAAAAATCCTCCGGAGTGGTGTCGAGCAGCGCGAACAGCCCCTTGCCTTGTTCCGAAAGGGCAAGGGTGCCATCGAGAACCAGATCGCCCTCCTTCATTTCGATGTCGAGCAGGTAGTGCTCGATGCCCATGATGCCAAGGGCATCCCAGATCGATTCGCTTTTGGCGCGTTCGTCGGGCGCTTTTTGCGCCAAATCGTTCCGCGTCCATTGACCAAGGGGGAAGCGGCAACTGATCTTGCTGCCTTCCGGTTCGGTTATCGTTTCGTTCTTGAGCCGGACCATGCTTTGTTCGACCCACTCGCGTTCACTGCCGAGCAACAGGGTGCCATGGGTGCAGGCCAACCAGCAGTTCATCTCGTTTGTCGAGCCGCCCCGCATGATGTCGTGGATGATCTCCGTGCCTTGGAACATTTCGCGTTTGCGGAAGGCTTCGTCGGTTTGACCCTGCAGCCAATCGGTACGTTCGACGATCCGCCCAAACTCCTCGTCCGTCGCGGTGGCCGCCAGGAACATGCGGTTGATCGTGAGCGCGGAACCTTGTTCGTCGTCGTAGACCAGCGCAATCTCGCCCTTGAGCAACTTCAGTATTTCGAACAGCTGCCGGATTTCCAGCTTGAGTTTCCCCTCGGCAATTTTTTTCTTCACCTTCCCTTCGAAGGCCTCCACGAAATCCTGCACCTTTTCATCGGCGCGCAGGCGGTCGCCATAAGCCGCCGAGAATTCTTTCCAGAGTGTTTCCGCCTGGGTGATCCGCACATGCTTTTTGGCCGGCGGAAGCAAATCAGTCCGCTCCAGCGCCTCCACCTTCAATCCGAGCATAAGTGCAAAGACCGCAACCACTCGACCGATCGATTTTACAGGACTATTGATAACAGGACGATTTCCCGATCCACGAGAAATAGTCCTGTTATCAATAGTCATGTTGAATCTCTGCAGCACAGTGGCCCTAGTCGGTTTGTTCCGAGGAAAATTTTCCGGGTCGGCGCGGCGGGTCGGGATAGACAAAGCCGGACTCGGGGTTGGTGGCGTCGTAGGCGAACGCGTCGATCTGGTCGAGGATATATTTCGGGTGCCGCGCCGGGATGGCGAAGTTGAGCCCCTCCATCGTGGGCACGCCCATGTTGATGACGCCGATCACCTGTCCGCGCGCATTGAAGAGCGGGCCGCCGGAGTTGCCGGGGTTGACGGGGGCATCGATCTGCAAATAGAGGATGCCGCCAAAGTTGCGGTGGGTCTGGCTGAGCACGCCTTCGGTCACGGTGCGCTCAAGCCCGAGCGGGTTGCCGATGGCGAACACGGTCTCGCCCACGCTCAGGTTCTCTTCCGGCGAAAAAATGACCGGGGTGATTTCGGTGTCGAAATCGGTTAGCTTGAGGATGGCGAGGTCGTGGAAGGGGGCGGTGGCAACAATCTCCACGTCCTTGTGCACCACGCGGCGCAGGATTTTGCTTTCCTGTAGGAACTGGGTCACGGAAATCTTTTTTTCCCCGGCGATCACGTGGAAGTTGGTGATGAGATATCCCGCCTTGTTGATGAAAAAACCGGAGCCGAGGCCCCCGGCGGTCTTCACCAGCACCACGGCGGGCGCGTAGAGCTCCGCGGCCTCGGCGGTTGAAATCCGTTCGGGCACCTGCACCGAATAGAGCGAGTTGGTATCGGCAGGAACGGTGCCTTCGACCGCCGAATCTGCGTAGGTTGCCAGGATTTCGGATTTCGGCACGCGCAGGACATCGAAGCCCAGATCCAGCACGGTGGAGTCGTCGGCCTCTTTCAGCACGGGGGCCTGGATCTTCGCGCCGCCGCGCAACACGACATCGTCCGCAAAAGCTAAACCCACGGTAATGGCCACGGCCGTGAAAAGTATGGTTCTCATAAATAGTCCTTATTGCGTACTGCGTATTCCCTACTACGTACTTGGAGGGCATTTTTCTTTGAGGATAGTGTGCAATACGCAATACGCCGTACGCAATACGCATCACGAATAAAGCTTCCGCACTTCGTCGGCGATGATTTTCACCCCCTCGTGGACAACGGCGTCGTCCTGGGCGTAGGTGACCCGGATGCACTCGTGCTTGTGCTGCCAATATTCGTGCTCCAGCCCCGGGAAGAAATAGTTTCCGGGGACGATCAGCGTCTTGCGCCGTTTGAGCCGTTCGTAGAGTTCCTTGCTGGTGCAGGGCAGTTCCGGGAACCACAGCCATAGGAAGAGGGCGCCCTCCGGTTTGTGGATGCGGCACGGCAGATCCCCCAGCTCCTCGCGGAACCACTCCAGCGTCTGGAGCGCCTTACGCCTGTAGAACGGTTGAACGATCTCTTTGCTGATCTGCATGATCTCGCCACTACGCACCATTTCGAAGGCCAGCTTGGAGCCGAGTCCTCCGGGGGCGAGGTGCATCACGCCGTTGATCTCGCCAATGGCTGTGGCAATCTCTTCGCGGGCAATCACGATGCCCGTGCGCAGGTTGGGCAGGCCGAGTTTCGAGAGGCTCATGGTTAAAACGGTATTGGGGCTCCAAATGGGTTTGGCTTCCGTGTAGATAATGTTGGGAAACGGCGTGCCGTAGGCGCCGTCGATGATCAGCGGAATACCTTTTTCCCCGGCAATCGCATCCAGTTCCAGAATCTCCGCATTCGTCAGCACGTTGCCCGTCGGGTTGGTGGGGCGCGACACGCAGATGGCACCCACATCGTCGCCAACGTCGAGCGAGTCGAAATCGATATGGTATTTGAACAGCCCATCATCCAGCAGCTCGATGCTCGGGTGGCGCGCAATGAAAAAACCATCGGTCAATCCCGCGTCGGCATAGCCGATGTATTCCGGCGTCAGCGGGAACATGATTTTCTTTTTCGACCCGTCCGGCATCTCGCCGGCAAACATATTGAAAAGATAGAACAGGCCGCTCTGGGCCCCATTGGTCAGGGCAATGTTTTTTGCCGTGATGTCCCAACCGAAGGTCTCGCGCAGCAGCGCGGCCAGCGCCTCGATGAACGCCTCGTTCCCGCGGGTGCCGTCGTAGTTGCCGATCATCGCTTCAAAGCCGCGCGGCTCGGCGAGGATTTGCTCCATGCGGTTGCGGAAGTGGAGCTGCACTTCCGGAATATGCGCCGGGTTCCCGCCGCCGAGCATCAGCATGTCGCCCTTTGCCATGGCCGAGCCAAGGTCGTCCATCAGCTCCGTAATGCCCGCCTTGCGCGTAAACTTTTCACCAAACTTCGAGAGATTCATGGCTAATAAATAACCACGGAATACACGGAATACACGGAAAAAGAAAATGTATGTACTCCCTCCTTTAAGAACCCTCCAGCTGCGCTGGTGGATTGCTAAACCTTTGCAACCACCACCGCGCGCTTGGGGGCGGGGTAGCCTTCAACGGTCTGGGCGGGATCGGATGGGTCGAGATAGTCGGGGAGCGATTCGAAGGTCATCCAGTCGGTGGCTCGTTGCTCTTCGAGCGAGGTGGTGTTGACATCGACCGTGCAAATGTCTTTGAGCCCGCAGCGCTTCATCCAGAGTTCGAGCGTTGGGACGGAAGGAATGAACCAGACGTTACGCATCTTGGCGTAGCGGCCATGCGGGATCAGCGAATAGCCCTCCGGGCCGTCCGCCACCAGCGTCTCGATCACGAGCTCGCCACCGGGCTTTAAAAAGGATTTCAGCTGCTCGATATGCTCAACCGGCGATTTGCGGTGATAGAGCACGCCCATCGAAAAGACGGTGTCGAACGCGCCGGGCGTTTCGGGCACATCCTCGATACCGAGCGGCAGCACCCAGGCCCGCGGATCGCCGAGGAAATGCTTCATCGCAAAAAACTGGCAAATGAACAGGGGGGAGGGATCGACTCCAACGACGAGCTTGGCACCTTCGCCGGCCATGCGCCAGCAGTGGTAGCCGTTGCCGCAGCCGACATCCAGGATCGTCCGGCCTTCGAGAGGCTGAAGGTGCGGCCGGACGCGGTCCCACTTCCAGTCCGAGCGCCATTCGGTGTCGATATGGACACCGTGAACGTGGTACGGCCCTTTGCGCCACGGGTGAAACTGCTTGAGCAGGTCTTCCAGGCCATCGATCGGTTTCCCGTCCACGCGCACTTCGTTGCGGAGTTCGATCGTAGGCGCAACGCCCTCGTCGCGTTGCGTGTGCGGGGAAAGCGACGAGGTCGTCGCTTCTACATCGGGAAGCTTGGCCAGGGCCTCCTCCCATTCGGGCAGCTTGCCGTGGCGCTCGTAGCGCAGGCCATGGGCAATACGCTCGGGCAGCAACCCGATCCACGGTTCGAGGTCGGTGCCTTTCAGCATTTTATAGAATGGGGTGTAGTCGATTTTCATATGGAGACGGATTTTAACCACAAAGACACGAAGGGCACAAAGGTTAGGCACAAACGGATGATGCTTCTTTGAGTTCTTCGTGTCTTGGTGGTTCTATTCTTATTTGACGGCGAGCATGGACATGAAGTTGAAGCACTGGAACCAGACATCGACCGAGGTGAAGCCGGCGGAGAGCAGGCGGTCGCGGTGGCTCGGGATGGTTTCGGGAACGAGCACGTTTTCGAGCGCGGAGCGCTTTTGGCTGATCTCGAGGTCGGAATAGCCGTGCGCGCGCTTGAAATCGTGGTGGATATCGAACAGCAGGCCATTGAGATGATCATCCTCGAAAACCACCTTTTCAGAGAGGATCAATACGCCACCCGGCCGCATGCCGTCGCAGATCCGTTGCAGCAAAGGAGCCCGTTCCTTAGGGGGGATAAACTGGAGTGTAAAGTTGAGCACCACGACGGAGGCATTGCTGATTTCCGTTGTAAGTATATCCCCTTCAACGACACGCACACTTGCGCAAGTGTGCTTGCGCCCCACCGCCGTCCGGCAACGCTCAACCATCGCCGCCGAGTTGTCGACCGCAATAATACGGCAGTTTTCGGCCTTCAACCCGCGTGCCATCGAGAGGGTCGCCGCGCCGAGCGAACAGCCGAGGTCGTAGAGGGTGCTGCCGGGCTGGGCATAGTGCTGCGTCAGCGTTTCGATCATGGTGATGATGGAGCGGTAGCCCGGCACCGAGCGCTCGATCATATCGGTGAAAACGTCCGCTACCTGCGCGTCGAAGCTGAAATCGGCAATCTTCGCCATCGATTCATTATAGATTTGGTCTTTGCTCATAGCGGGGGAAACTAGCACACCTGCTCCGCAAACTTCCAGCACTTGGAAGGAATCATGCTAGTAAAATATACTATTTTATGGAAGGCTCCCGCTTTATGGAAAAGAACAAGAAGGCTTGGGTTGTGGTTGTTGCTGCGTTGGCCTTGGCAAGGCTGGCTTCGGCCATCGCCGTGGCGAATTATACCGTTGCGGAAAGCGCCCCGACAAACGTTGGGTATTCCCTGGATTGGGATGGCGTCCACAACTACCGCTCCTCCTCGTCCGTTGCCATCGACCACTATTGGCTGCTCACGGCCGCCCACGTTGCGGCGCATCCGGGGAGTCCCGTCAACCTGACCATTGGCGGCGAACTCTACACGGAACAGGAGCGGATATACCCCCCGGACCAGGCCGATCTGGCGTTGGTTCGCTACGACAAGCCTTTCCCCTTCTACTATCCCCTTCATGAGGGCGAAATCTACCAGGAAACGGGATCGGGGCGGAACAAGACGAAGGTCTACGATGAGCTGTTGATGGTGGGCTATGGAACGACAGGCATTGTTGAGCAAACCTCCTTCACAAACTCAGGTGGAGGAAAGGGAACCAGGCGCTGGGGAACCAACCGGGGGGTGGATGAAGCCGGGGTTGTCGTCGCGATCGGTGTTCCCTATGCGTATGCGACGACCACCTGTTTCCGGGCGACCTTCAATACCAATGACACCTTGTACGAAGCGGGTTGCAATACCGGCGATTCGGGAAGCCCTGTGTTTATAGAAGCCGATGGTGTCTGGAAGGTGACAGGGATCACGCTCTACCGCCCGTCCGATAGCGACAACCGGTTCGCCATGGTGCATGACTACGTGGATTGGATCAAATCGGTCATCACCGACTACGATACCGACATGGACGGCCTGCCGGACCATTGGGAAACGACGCATGGCGAGATGGATGCGGAGGACGATCCGGACGGGGACGGCTTCTCGAACTATGAGGAGTGGCTGGCCGATACCGACCCAAACCTCGGCACCTCGTTCCTCGGAATCATGGAATACACCAATGGGACGAGCCTGGTGTTTTCCAGTTCCACGAACCGTTCCTACCTGCTTGAGCATAGCTCCAGCCTAAGCCATGGAGCCTGGACGGCCAGCGGCGGTTGGTTCGGGGCAACGTCGACGCAAACCGTTCAGACGGTTTCGACTACGGAAAGCAACCGGTTTTTCCGCGTCCGCGCCACGCTGCGCTGATTTGATTTCCCGTAAATTAAAACAGACATTTTAAATATTTCTTTACAATATACTGGCCAGCTAGCGGTTTTGTTGTTTTCCACGGAGATTCAATGAAGAAGAGATTGATTGCACTGATCCTTGTGTCGGCCGGCTTTGCATCCGCGCAGACGAACGCGTTCCTCAGCTGGGAACAATGCCTCGAAAAAACCAAGGCCTACAACCCCGACCTGGTTTCGGCGCGCGCCGCCGTGCGCGAGTTGGAGTTTGGCGTGTCCTCGGCCAGCTCGGGCTTCCTTCCGCAAATCAGCGCCCGCGCCGGCATCGACTATGGCGAGGCCGAGACGGACTCCGGGGTGAAAGAAAACAAGAGCGCCAGCGGGCGCTTGACCCTGAGCCAGGATTTGTTCAGCGGCGGCGGGAACATCGCCGGCCGCCGGCGCGCGCTCGCCCAACTGGAGATCGGCAACCAGCAATACCGCAAAACCCTTTCGGACGTGGAGTTGCGGACCCGGCTGGCCTACATCGATGTGCTCTATGCGCAGGACTTGGTCGAGCTGACGAAAAAGATCGAGGAGCGCCGCCACAACAACGTTCGCCTGATCCAGCTGCGGTTCGACGGGGGCCGCGAAAACGCCGGCTCATTGGCGCGCAGCAAGGCGCAGCTTTCCCAGGCGGGCTACGAAGTGCGCGAGGCCGAGCGTTCGCTCACCTATGCCCTGCGCAACCTCGCCGCCGCCATGGGGATCATGGAACCTGCCCCCGGCGCCGAAGGCGACCTCCGGGCGGATGCCCCCGAGGCGCTGGCCGATCTGGAGCCGCTGATGAAGCAGACCCCGAACTACAGCATTGCCACAACCCAGATCGAAGCCGCCAAACAGGGGATGAAGGTGACCCGCAGCGGCCGGTTCCCATCGGTCAGCTTCGATGCCTCCGCCGGACTCAGCAGCGGAACCTACGATGTCTACAAGGGCTCTTGGAACGTCGGGCTCAGCGCCTCCATGCCGCTCTATACCGGCAACCGCCTCAACAGCCAGGTGGCCGCCGCCAAGGAAAACATCATCCAATCGGAAATGGATCTGATGGATACGGCCAACACGCTCATGGCCACCCTGCAACAGCGGTGGAACGGCTATGCCGACGCCATCGAAAGCGAGGCCGTCCAGCAGGAGCTGTTCGATGCCGAGCAGCTGCGCGCCGAAATCTCGACGGCCAAATACAAGCAGGGTTTGCTCTCCTACGAGGACTGGGATCTCATCGAAAGCAATTTGATTAGCCAGGGCAAAACGCACCTCCAGCGCCGCCGGTCATCCGAGATCCAGCAGGCGCAGTGGAAGAATGCACTGGGGTGGAGCGAGTGGTATACAGAACAAGGCGAATGATATGAAAAAATCGATTAAATGGATAGTGGTGATTTTGGTGCTGGCCGCAGTCGGCTTCTATTGGTTCAAGTCCAAAACAAAAAAGGCGGAAGCGTCGAAACCCACCTACGACCGCGCCAAGGTGGAGCTGCGCGACCTGCGCACAACGGTGGAATCGACCGGCGAGGTGGAGCCGCGCAACCGGTTGGACGTCAAGCCGCCCATCGCCGGGCGCCTGGAGGAATTGCTCGTCGATGAAGGCGACAAGGTGACCAAGGGCCAGATCCTCGGCTGGGTCAGCTCGACCGAGCGCGCCACCTTGCTCGACGCCGCACTCGCCACCAGCAAGGAGGAACTCGAATATTGGCAGGACCTCTATAAACCCTCGCCGCTCGTCTCCCCGCTGAAGGGAACCATCATTGCGCGCAACTTCGAGCCGGGGCAGTCCATCAGCGCCAACGATGCCGTCGTTGTGATCGCCGACGACCTGATCGTGGTGGCCAACCTCGATGAAACCGACATCGGGCAGGTGAAGAACGAGCAGGGCGTGGGCGTTACGCTCGAAGCCTATCCCGAGCGCGAGTTCGAAGGCGAAGTTGAAAAGATCGCCTACGACGCCAAGACCATCAGCAACGTCACCATGTACGAAGTGGATGTGCGGCCCTCCCGTGTGCCGCCCTACATGCGCAGCGGCATGACGGCCAACCTCGAATTCGTCATCGAGGAAAAGGAAGGCGCTCTCGTCGTTCCCGCCTCCGCCGTTCAGCAGCGCAGTGGCGGCAAGAAGACCGAAGATGGAGGAAGTGCTCCCGCAGCCGCATCCGGGGGCAACGGTGGAGGTGGCGGAGGCCGCCCCGACATGTCGAACATGTCCGAAGAACAAAAGAAGCAGTTTTTCACCCAGCGCATGAAGGAGCGCGGCATGTCCGATGCCGAGATCAAGGAGCGTCTCGCCCAGATGGCTGCGGGCGGCGGGCGTCCCGGCGGCCGGGGAGGTAAAAGCAGCAAGGGCGGTAGCAACATGGTTTCGTATGTGCTGGTCGATTCCGGCAACCCCGACCAGCCGAATGAACTCGTTGTGAAGACCGGCATGACCGACGGCATCTACACCGAAATCCTCGAAGGCCTTGAAGAGGGCGATGAAGTGCTCATCCGCAAGATCAGCCTGGGGTCTGCCAAGTCCGGCGGATCCTCCAACCCCTTCCTGCCCTCCATGGGCGGGCGTAGCGGTGGTGGTGGTGGCGGAGGTCGCCGCTAATGATCAAGATCGAAAATCTGCGGAAGACCTACCAGATGGGCTCGGTCGAGGTGCGTGCGCTCGACGGGGTCTCACTCACGGTCGAGCAGGGCGAATATGTCGCCATCATCGGCGCGTCCGGTTCCGGAAAATCGACCCTGATGCATATTCTCGGCCTGTTGGATGTGCCCGACGCCGGCACCTTTGAGATCGATGGAACCGATGTCACCAAATTTTCCGAGAACGAGCTGGCGGCCTTCCGCAACCGGATCATGGGCTTCGTCTTCCAGCAGTTCAACCTGCTCAAGCGCACCAGTGCCCTCGAAAACGTCGGCCTGCCCCTGATCTATGCCCGCAACGGCAAAAAATCCGATGCCGCCAACAAGATGCTCGATCTCGTCGGGCTCGGCGACCGCATCAGCCACCATCCCAACGAACTCTCCGGCGGCCAGCAGCAGCGCGTCGCCATTGCCCGTGCGCTGGTCAACAACCCCTCCATCATCTTCGCCGACGAACCCACCGGCAACCTCGACTCCAAGAGCGCCAAGGAAATCATGGAGGTCATGAGCGAGCTGCACGCGCAGGGCCTCACCATCATCCTCGTCACGCACGATGCCAACGTGGCCAACCATGCCCAGCGCATCATCGAAATCAAGGATGGCAAGATCCTCGCCGACTTCCAGAACCCCGATTCGCCCGAAGTGCCGCGCGTTGGCAAGGTCGAGCAAACCAAGGAAGCGCACGCCGGTTTCGGGCATACGTTGCTTGAAGGCATCACCCTGGTGAAACAATCGATCCGCTCGCTCGCCGCCAACAAGGTGCGCACGGCGCTCTCCGCGCTTGGCATCATGATCGGCGTCGCCGCCGTCATCGCCACCGTGGCGGTCGGCAACGGCGCCAAGGCCGCCGTGGAGGAATCGATGAGCCGCCTCGGCTCCAACCTGCTGATGCTCTATCCGCAGCGCCGCTCGCGCGGCGGGGTGAGCCAGGGCCAGGGCGGGAGCGACTCGCGGCTCACCACGGCCGATGTCAGTGCCATCCGCAAAGAGGTCGAGCATGTCATCCGGATTAGCCCCACGTGCGATGGCAACGCCCAGCTGAAGGCCGGCAACCAAAACTGGAGCTGCCGGGTGCAGGGCGTCGATCCCGACTACGAAGCCATGCGTTCCTACGAACCGCAGCTCGGCCGCTTCTTCACCGACGAGGAAGTCCACAGCCGCGCCCGCGTTGCCGTGCTCGGTGTGACCCCGGTGCGGGAACTCTTCGGAACGGACAACCCAATCGGCAAGCAGGTCAAGATCAACCGCCAAACCTTCACCGTGATCGGCGTCCTGCCGGAAAAAGGCAGCAGCGGGTTCCGCGACTACGACGACACCGCCTTCGTGCCTCTATCCACAGCCATGCGCAGGCTGTTCGGCAAACAATATCTCGACCGGGTGGAAATCCAGATCGACGAAGCCCAAAACATGGAACGCGCCCAGACCGATATCCTGGCGTTGGTTGCCCAGCGGCACCGCACCGGCACGGCCGCGAACCCCTTCGAAATCCGCAACCTCGCCGAAATCCAGGACACCATGACCGAAACCAGCACCATCTTGTCGATGCTGCTCTCCAGCATCGCCTCGATCGCGCTGATCGTCGGCGGCATCGGCATCATGAACATCATGCTGGTGTCGGTGACGGAGCGCACGCGCGAGATCGGCCTGCGCAAGGCGCTCGGCGCACGCGGGAGCGATATCATGTCGCAATTCCTCATCGAGGCGCTGGTCATCAGCTTCTTCGGGGGCTGCCTGGGCATTGCGCTGGGTTGGTGCGCGGGCTACCTCACGCAGCGCTTCACCCCCATGACGGTGCTCTTCACGCACGAATCCATCTACATGGCCTTCGGCTTCTCCGCGCTCATCGGCGTCCTCTTCGGCATCTGGCCCGCCCGCAAGGCCGCCGTCCTAAACCCCATCGACGCCTTGAGGTACGAGTAGTAAAGAGTTCCGGGAGGTTGTTAATAGCCTCCTTTGCTAATCCGTGTGGCAACAAAGCTTCCTGATCCGTCGGGGCCGCTATAGTTTCCTTTAATCGTTCCTCCACCATCATGCACCGTTCCGCTAATGCGGATCTCCTCGGATGTTCCGGCAAAAATCGTGCTGCTAAAGGAACTTCCGCTGAGCGTATATGTGCCCGTGTAGTGGCTGTAGCCATTATCATAAAGATATCGGGTCGTCCCGTCTTCATTGATGTACATGGACCCAATATAATCCCCGTCGGCATCGACCTGGAAATAGCCGGCCAATTCCTGCATGGAAACTTCAGACCCTCCGCCGTCGCCGTCGTCTTCCGCCGTATCGTCTTTCCGATGCTTTTGCGAACCGAGTAAGCGCGTGATGTGCTCGACGGTCTTTGGATCCGGGCTCTCCAGTGTCGAATTCAAGGCTGCTCCCTTCCTTAAAAGACCATAGCGGGGATATACGCCTTTCCTTCAGGTTTTCAAGAGCAAACAGGGTGTTCCGGCGGGCTATTTCACGAAGCCGGAGCGGTGGATTTCGAGGCAGAGGTTTTGGAGCATGCGATCGGTGCATTCCTCGAGGGCGTCCTTGGACGGTTTGAAGGGGGCGAGGGGGGCGAGCAGCAACGCCTGCCGGTGGTTGACGCCATCCTTGAGCGAGATCTTGGTTTCCTTGCCGGTGAAGGTGTCCTTGACCACCGCCATCATGCGGAACTGGTCGGTCTCGGTGTAGGGGATGAGGAAGAGCGTCAGGGCGGACAGGGTTTGTTTTGCCGTGCTGGTCGTTTTATCGTCGATGATGGCGACGTAGAGTTGGAGATCGGTTGTTTTCAGGTCGTCGGAGACGAGCGAAAACATGCCGCTGTCTTCCAGATGGTCGATGCAGCGGTCCCGGAGGTAGGCCTGGTTTTCCTGGTCGAGCTTAGTCCACGGCTCGCCATTGACCTTGCCGCTGAAGGCCAGGTTGATATACACCGTTTTTTTGTTCCGGACGCTGGGATAGCCCGAAACGGGTTCGAGCCGGTTGGCTTGGAACGAGGTTGCGCATCCCGACACAAGGGCCAGGGCGAATATTGCCGAAAGTTTAATCATCCACTGTTTCATTGGGTTCTCCGTTCAAATCAAAACAACCTATAAGCAATGATCGAGCCAGTTGGTCAATTCGCCTAAAACCTCGGCGTTCCCTGGTTCGTTATGGATCTCGTGGTAGAAGCCGTCCCAGATTTTCAGGGTGCAGCGGTCGCCCGCTATATTGGCGAATTCGCGCGAGGCCTCGGCGGAGGTGATGCGGTCGGCGTCGCCGTGCATCAGCAGCAGGGGGCAGGGGAAGTCGGAAGCATGTTCGATGTTCCATTGGCCGAACCGAACCATGGCGGTGGCGAGGCTCGGCGAGATACGGTCGTGGGTGAGCGGATCGTTGCGGTAGCTGCGGACAACGTTGATGTCGCGCGAAAGGGCGGTGTCGTCGAGCCCGCTGGGGATGGGGCATTGGATGTGCAATGCATTCAGGATATGCAGCAGTCCGGTTTTCCATGCGGGCGGTTCGTGGGTCAGCCGGAGCAGCGAGGCGGTGGCAATAACTCCAGCCAGCCTGGGTTGCTGGCTGAGGACATGGTGGAGGACGAGGTTTCCGCCGAGGCTGTGGCCATAGAGGAAAACGGGAAGGCCGGGATGAAGCTCCCCGGCCTTTTCCAGTAGCTTGGAGATGTCGGCCATGAGCTCGTCATAGTTCCGGGCATGCCCGCGCCGGCCTCCGGAGCGCCCGTGTCCGCGCAGGTCGATGGCCACAACGGCATAGCCTGCCTGGTTTAGCGCATCGGCCACATGGCCGTAGCGTCCGCAATGTTCGCCGAGTCCGTGAACCAGGCAAACCACGGCTTTGACACCATCATTCGGCAACCAGTGCCGGCCGCACAGCTTCGGATGATCGGGCGTGTCTATGGAGAAGTCGGAATTCACAGGTGCTTCTGTGCCTCCTTGAAGGTTTCGCAGGTGATCACGTGGACATCGTTTCCATAATGGAAGTGCGACATAACCGTGAGGCCAAAGTCGTGGAGGGGTTTCGAAGTGATCCGGATGATTTTCCGCACCCCGTTTCCGTTGAAATAATCCATCAGTTCCCGAAAGTGGGTTCTGGCTTCGCTTTCGAATTCATCCAGCGTGGTTAGATCGCACAGGACATGGAAGTCCGGCTTCAGTTCCCCGATACGCTGTTGGAATTCGTCTAACAGGGACTTGGCTTCGGACTCGTCGAAATGATCCGATAGGGTCAGATGCGTGCGGTTGTGCGTTTGGTCGATTTCAAGTAGATACATGGTTCCGTCCTCGCTTGTCGGCAACGTCTGGAAAAGCTTAGCGCGAATCGCTGTATCTGCAAGAGCTATTGTGGGTTTTGCCGCGATGATCAACCATCTCGCGGAACACATTTCGAAGGAATTAACCCCGTTTTATTAGGTTTCTAATAATGCCTATATAATACCCTGTATATTCGGTGTAGAGGGGGTTGACAAGCTGTGGGAAAAAGCATAATCCGACGGACGCGAGGTAGAAATACTAACTAAATTCCAGGAGGATCAAATGAATGCCCGAACGGCTCTGTATTTCGCGTTTCTCGTGCTCTGCGCACCGCTGGACGCCATGGCCGGCCCCGATCTTTACGTCTCCGCCACCGGCAACGACGGCAACGACGGCCTAACGTGGGAAACCGCCAAGCAGACGCTTAATGCGGCCAGGAACATTGCCGTTTCGCCCGCAACCATCAACGTCGGCCCCGGTGCTTTTTCCGGGAGCGGGAACGAAAACCTCGACTGGAAATATTCCGATGGCATCGGTGTGGTTGGTGCTGGCCCGACGGCGACCGTTTTCCAGACGAGCAACACCGGCTTCATCCGTAACCTGAACAGTTGCTCGAACCGTACCCGGTTTGCGGACTTCAAGGTTGTCATTACCGGCGATGGAACCGACCACTGGCGGGCCCCGTTTACCTTCTGGACGACGGCATCGGAGCCGGAGCTTCAATACTGCAACGTCACGTTGTCGAACCTGTGGCTCAAGGGCGAATACGACGGCGACCAATTCAGCGGGATTCCTGGGACGCGCAGCCGGATTAATGGGAACGCCGTATTCTTCGGTGGCTGGGGAACGGAAACCGATCTCGAAGGCGAGGCGATCGTTTCGCACTGCCTGATCGAGGGCTTCGGCCGTGCCGTGGCCTACGACGACTACCGTGGTGGAAGCCTGTCGCATACCGTGCAGGTTGAACGCTGCACCATTGTAAATTGCGCCAGTCCCGACCAGTCTTCCGGGCATCTGATCCGGCTCCGCGGATCGGGAGGCAACCGCAATGTAAACATCGTGGAGTGCGTCATCGCCTACGGCAACTCGGATTCCAACAGCGCGAACACCTATGCCATCTATAACAACGATTCGACCAGTAATCATGTGAGCTGCACCAGCAACTTGATCTGGCACATCGGTCCCGATTCACCGCACGAAAACTATTACCAGCCAACGGACCGCATCGAAGGCGAGGAGGCCGACGCCCATTACGCGCCGGTGTTCAAGACGGTTAGTGGCGAACCCTATGTTCTGGCCGACCCCGACGAACGCGGTTGGCGCTGGACAGAACCGGATCCGCCGCTTCTGATTACCTTGCCGGCCGATCTTTCCGAGGCTTGGTTCGCTGCCTCGAATGTAACGATCCATGGTTCTGCATCGCCTGATATAGCGGGTGCCATTGCCTGGACCAACGACCTCGGCGGCACGGGATCGATTCCGGTTGCAACCCATTGGACGATTGCCGATATTCCGCTGGCTGTGGGCACCAACACGATCACGGTGACGGCGAACGAAGCGGGCGGTGGCACGGTCACGGGTTCTGTTCGGGTGGTTCGCTTGCATTGGCACTATTTCGTTAGCACGAATGGCAGCGACGCCAACGATGGCCTAACGTGGGGCACGGCAAAGCTGACGTTGCAGTCGGCCCTGGGCGTCTCGCAGGCCCCGGCAACCATCTTTGTCGGCCCCGGGCTCTTCGAGGGAACCGGCAATCACAACGTATCGTGGAAACTCTATGGCGGCGTTTCTGTGGTTGGCGCCGGACCTGCGGCGACAGTCTTCCGGGCAACCGACAACCAAAGCTTTATTCGCCGATTGAACGGCTGCGACATCCAAACATATTTCACCGGTTTCAAAGTCGAAATCGCTGGCAACGGATCCGACTTGAACCGCTCCGCATTCGATTTGCTGACGCATGATGCCGACCCGAGCCTGCATGTCAGCAATGTGGTGCTTTCGAACCTTTGGCTCAAGGGGGAATACGACGGCGACCAGATCAACGGCATCGCAGGGACGGATGACCATGCCAACGGTACGGGACTGCTCTTCTACGGCTGGGGAACAAATGCGGTCATCGAAGGCGAAATCGATCTGTCGCATTGCCTGATCGAAGGCTTTGGCCGCGCCGTCGCCTACGGCGACTATAAAGGCAGCAGCCTATCGCATACCGTGAACGTCGACCGATGCACGATCGTCAACTGCGCCGGTCCGGGCGCGATCGACGCCGATCTGCTGCGGCTCCGGGGCTCCGGCAGCAACCGTTGGATGAACGTCAGCGACTGCGTCATCGCCTATGGCATCTCCGACCCGAACAGCCTGAACTACTATGCGCTCTACGACAATGATTCGTACGGGAACCACATGGTTTCCGACAACAACCTCATCTGGCACATCGGCCCCAACGCGCCGCACGAAAACTATTACCGCCCAGCCGACCGCATTGAAGGCGAAGAAAACGATGTTCATTTCGAGCCGCTGTTCAAGACGAACAACGGCCTGCCCTATGCGCTGTCGCTGGCCGTGGGCGACGGCGTCGAGCGCGGCTGGCTTATAAGTGCGCTCTCGTCGAATGTGGTCATCGAGGTGGGGGGCGAAGAGGTGGAGGTCAATGTGCTGGAAGTGCTTCCTGCCTCGGCCTATCTGCCGGTGGGCGACCGCATGCAGCTGGAGGCCTGGGCATGGAACGCGGCAACACCTGCCTCCAACTACAACGTGACCGGTCTGGTGGATTGGTTTTCGGATGCACCTGCCGCCGCAACCGTTTCCAACGGCTGGATACAGGCGACGCACGGCGGACTGGTTCGCATCGGAGCCGTACTGGAGGGGCTTTCAGCCGCTGCGGACGTGCAAGTCACCGGTGTTGACCTTATTCCGGTCAACGACTGGGTCGATGACGGATTCGCGGTGTTGGAGGCCACGGTCGGGTACGAGGACTGGCATAATATTTTCGATGACAACACCGAGAACTACTACAAGACCATCCTGATCAATCCGGCCGTTGTGACCGTGACGTTCGACGCGCCTCAGGTGGTGGTCGGGGCCGAGGGGCGCTTCTCACATGCGGCCTACCACGATTGGACGTTGGAGGTGGCGGGATCGAGCGCCGACCTCGACGATCAGACCAATACCTATCGCAAGGTGTTCGGACCGGAGCGTCTGAATGATGATTTGCTGCACGACCGCTGGTGGACGGATGCCCCGGCAACCGGAAGGGTCTACCGGTTCACCGTGCTGCGCGCCGGGAACCCGGCGGACATCGTTCATATTCGTCGGCTGGCGTTGCTGCCGCTGCTGCCGGAAACCGATATCGTGATGGGGGTTGAAACGGTGCGGGTGAACCGCATTGTGATCGAGCCCGATCCGGCCGAGTCGATTCCGGGGCGGCAGGAGGGGTTCCGCGCCTACGGCTCGCTGAGCTACAGCAATGGGGCGAACTGGGATGTGACGGACTATGTGGATTGGTCGGTTGCCGACACCCATGTTGCACGTTCGCTCGGCGGCGGCACGATCGAAAGCCTGTCGCTCGGATCAACCACGGTGCGGGCCTCCTCCGATGATGTTGCCGGGGTTGCCGCGCTGACCGTACGCGAAGCGCGCGCGGCGGATCTGGATGTGGGCTATGTCCAGCGGACCCCCGCCTACAACCGCTTCCATGTCTCCTACGCCGGCGACCCGCAGGTGGATCCGGCCTACGCCGGCGAACAAAAGTGGCCGGCGCCGGGCGAGACCGTCACCTACACCGCGCACTGCTGGAACCGCGGCGACTTTGCGGTCAGCAACGTGGTTTGGCGTTGGATCTTTGATGGCTCGGTGCAAACCCAGGGTATCCTCGCGGTTTGCGAATCGGGTGCGGCATGGTCCAACAGCTGGAGCGCACCATGGCCGGCCGATGCCGTCGAAACGATCCCCGAGCCCGGAGGCGCCTACAGCGACGGCGCGCAAAAACTAGAGCGCGGCGTGCCGGGGTACCGTGTTCGTTTCGAACTCGATCCGTTCGATGCCATTGCCGAGCAGTGCGAGCTGAACAACGTGGTTGACGACGACATTGCCGCCATCGTCTTCTGGCTGTATTTCGAAGAAACGCCCTACCGGCTGTTTTCCAGCATGCCCAATTTGCTGGAAAGCTATTCGCCCGATGACTGGGGGCGTATGATGGTCCGGGCTTTCGAACGGCGCCTCAACGCCTGCGGCTGCCCGCAGCCGGTGCGGCTCGACCGCGTATCGATTCACCCGGATAGCTCGCTGAGTGGCGGAACCCATTCTCCCGGCGACCTCGACACGTGGCCGTGCGACGGGAACTGGGGCATGGATATTGGCGGGTGGTACGAAGAGCGGGTGGAACGATATGCCAAATCCGTGGAGGGCGGCCTGATGCACGAATGGGGCCATCAGATCGGCATCGTCGATCTCTATCGGGATGATACGGTCAACAGCAAGTTCCTCATCACCACCGGCGGCGTGGCAGTTGCGGGAACGCCCGCCTGCCCTAACCTTTGGGGCGAAACCCTGTTCCATGGAAACATGGAGATCATGCACGACAGCGGCTCCGCGTATTATGTCGAGCCCGGGCGGGGCATGATGGCCAATCACAGCAAACGCTACTTCTGTTCCAGCACCGTGGCAGGCATGAGCCGCAACCTCGGTATGCGCCGCGGGTTCTATGGCGACTACATGGCCGCGATCCAGTCGAACATCACCTTGCGCGTGCGGCACCTCGACGGATCGCCGGTCCCCGGCGCGGCCGTCCGCGTATTCCAGCGAGGGTGGGACGAGATTGTGCCGGACAACCCGAAGTTCAGTGGCACCACCGACGCGTTCGGCGAGTGGGCTTTCCCGCACCAGACGCTGCCGGGCTGGGAGGGCGGCATGGCCGTGCATAATCCGTGGTCGTCGATGAACAACGGCTGGACATTCCAGGGGCCGGCACCCGTTGGGCAAAACCGCCTGCTGGTGGTCGAGCTGCAGTTTGACGGGCGGGTGGAGTATCACTTCGTCGAAGTGGATGCCGCCAACCTTGCGTTTGCCGCCGGTGAGACGGAGCACTGGACGATGGAGCTGACCACCTATGCCTCGCGCGAAGGCAACAACCTTCCAGCAATCGACTTCAACGGTGCACCGGACACGGTCGAGCTGGTGGAGGGTGAATTCTTCAGCGCCGTTATTTCGGCAACGGATGCGGATGGCGATCCGGTTGTCCTGTCGTGCACGCCGATGGAAAACACGACGTTTGATCCGGCCCGGGGCCTCTTTACCTTCCGTCCCGATGCGTTGCAGATTACGGAAGGGGGCGGCCACTACGAATCCATGTATGTGGACTTTGTGGCGGACGACGGTCTCTTCAAGTCCACGCGCCGAATGAATTTCCTGGTCGATGACGTGCCGGGCTGGGCAACGCTCGATGAATCGGACAACGATGGCGATGGCGCGGGTGATCTTGCCGATCCGGACGACGATAACGACGGGATGACGGACGAGTTCGAGACGCAATATGGTCTCGATCCGTTTGCGGACGATGCCGATGACCACGGCGATGGTGACGGGCAGACCAACTGGGAGGAATACATTGCCGGAACCGATCCAACCAACGGTGCCTCCTGCTTCTGCATCCTCTCGCTCAGCGAAGACGGAACCATCATCAGTTGGTCGAGCGTATCCGGTCGCCGCTACTCCGTGCAAACGACGACCAACCTGTTGTCGGCCGGTTATGCCGATGTGGCCGGAGGGATTGACCTTCCGGCAACGCCCGAAGAGAATGCGTTCACCAATGCGCCGCCGGCGAGCGATGAGCCGCTCTTTTACAGGGTTAAGGTTCGCTTGCCGTGATTGGAACTATGCGGAGCAGATGATCTCCACGGCCCGGGGGCAGACGGCAAAGGTGGCGGGCGTGGTGCCGAACAACTCGCCGTCGAGATCCAGCGGTGCCGGCGGCTCACTGTGCACCTCGATTTTCCTGCCGGTGAAATAGCTAACTTCGGGTTCATCGATATGCGTGCCATCCGCGATGCTGGAAAACAATTTGGTGATGACTTTGAAGATCGATAAGGATTCTATGATGGAGATATTCAATAACCCGTCGTCGGTGCGTGCCCCCGGGGCGATCCGCATGCTGCCGCCGCCGGCGAATTCGGCGTTTCCGGCAATCAACATATAGGTTGGGCCGGTCTGTTCGCGGCCGTCGATCCGCAGGGTCATGTGTGGTGGGCGGTAGACGAGAACCTGGAGCAACGTTGCAAGATAGTAGGCTCCCGTTGCCCCAAGCACCCGCTTCATCCAGGGTTTCATTTTTGGGATGGAAGTAAATCCGGCGTTGGCAAACAGGAAGGAGTGTCGATGTTCGCCTTGTCGGTCGATCCGTATTAGGTCGAATGCGCGGGACTGGGCTGTGCGCAATGCGGTCGCCGCATCGGCCACGGAAAAGATGCCTGCGTTCTGGGCAACATCGTTTCCGGTGCCGCACGGGATAACCGCCAGCCTGGGCTTTTCCCCGGGCCTATCCATGATGCCGCAGATGACTTCGCCCACTGTGCCGTCGCCGCCCACGGCCGCGATAATGTCGTAGCCATTGCACTCCGCTGCAATCTCCCGGGCATGGCGGGGGCGTTCGGTGAACACCACCTGCGCCGGATCGATGGGATCTGTCCAATGTGATTTGAAGGTTTCCCACACCTTCAGTCCTGCACAGCCGTTGCTTGCCGGGTTAATGATATAAAGTGTTTTTTTCATGCAGATTATCCCTATGGATTCAGCGGGACGGTTCGGCCGCGATGCTCCTATGCCGCTTCGCTTCTTTCTTATCCAACAACGACCGGAGACTTCGGAAAATATTCACAACCGCTGCCAGCATGATGGCGATGCCGGGCACACCCAATGTGAAGTTGAGCAGGTGGATCAGGAAGCCGGGCATATCCTCGCCCTGGTAGCTGACGATTAGGGGAACGTACGCTTCGGCGAAACAGGCCGCCGCGAAGGTTGTTCCGCCGATCGCCAACGCAACCTGCCACGGTAGTTTCCGCGCCCAGACGAAGCCGCCTATGAGCAGGAACACCATCCCGGCCAAAAGAGCGCTCCCGGTCAAGGGGGAATCAAAACCCCAGAGCAACATGGCGAAGAAAAGGAGCATGAGTCCCAGGAAGGAACAGCAGCCCACCAGCATGAAGGAAAACAGACTGATCGAGATTTTTTTCACATCGCACCTCCCTTTCGCGTTGCTTGTGTTTAGTGCATCGGGCGTCCCATGTCAATTTCACCGAATAAGACCGGGCATATGGACGTGGCTATCTCCTGGAGTTCGGAGGTTTCTTCATTGGCGGATCATCGGTTGTGCATGGGTTGACGGTGAGACGAAAACTCCGTGTTTATGCCTTGGCCTCCACCAACTCGGTGGCCATGACCTTGAGCTGTTTCAGATCCAGTTTGCCGGAGCCGAGGGCGGGCATTTCCTCGATCTGGAAAAAGTTGTCCTTGCGCGGATGCCATAGGTTGGGGAGCGAGCTCTCCTTGACAATCGCATGGAGTTTTTCGGGATCGCCAACCTCGGGCGTGAAGAGGACAACGAGCTGTTCGCCCTTGCGCTCATCCGGCGCGGCCGTAACGAACAGGATCTGGTTGACCGCCCCGAGTCCCTGGAGCAACTCTTCTTCGAGGGCAAGATGGGGAACCATTTCGCCGCCGATCTTGCTGTAGCGCATCAGCCGGTCAAGAAGGAAGATGAAGCCGTCTGGATCGACCCGTGCAATGTCGCCGGTGGTATACCATCCGTCCTGGATGACTTTCGCGGTTTTTTCCGGTTGCCCAAGATACCCGCGCATCACATTGGGCCCTTTGACCAGCAGCAGGCCCTCTTCATTTTCTCCGAGTTGTTCCCGTGTTTCGGGATGCACCACCTTCACGGCAACGCCCGGAACCGGACGGCCAACGCTGCCATCCTTGCAACCCACCTTCACGACGCCGCCGACCACGGAGTCGGCCACGTTGGTGGCAATCACGGGGGAGCATTCGGTTGCGCCGTAGCCTTCCATGGGCCGGATGCCGAAGCGCGCCTCGAATTTGTCGGCCAGTTTTTTCTTAAGCTTTTCGGCGCCGGTAACAATCAGGCGCAGCGATCTGAAGTCGTCCTCCTTTGCCTTGGCCATGTAGGTGAGCAGGAAGGTGGGGGTGGCAAACAGCATGGTCAGTTTCCGTTCGCGCACCAGCTGCGCAACGGCCGCCCCTTCGATCGGGTTGGGGTGGTAGCAGGCCTGGAAGCCCGTAACCAGCGGCGCCCATAGGGTTGCGGTGAAACCAAAGGAGTGGAAGAAAGGCAAGACGGCGCAGAGCCGGTCGTTGCCGTCAAAGTTGAGCACCTTCTGGAAGCTCTCGATGTTCGAGAGAATGTTCTGGTGCGACAGCATGATCCCTTTGGGGTCTCCGGTGCTGCCGGATGAAAAGATGATCGTGGCCAGATCGTCCGGCGTGGTGCCCTTGGCCGAATAGAGCATGGAGGCCGGCAAGAGCAGCGCCTTGAGCAACGCCTTGATTTTTGCGCCGGACGAGATGCCTTCCAGGATGTCCTCAATGAATACCGCGTTCTCCGGAACGGGGCATTTGGCGGCAATCTTTTCGGCGAACGGACGCGCCGTGATGACGGTCTTGAGGTTGCATTGTTCAATGGAGGAGTTGAAGGCATCGGCGGATGCGGTGAAGTTGAGGTTCACGGCAACTTTTCCAATCAGTGGAATGGCGATGTTGGTGAGTGCCCCGCCCACCGTGGAGGGCAGGAGGACTCCGATCATCTCCTCTCCTTCGGTCATGCGCTTGAGTTCGTTGCCCAGCAGGATCGACGCAATCAGGGCTTTCCCGAACGTCAGGTCTTTTCCGGTGGTGTCGGCAATGGCGGGTTTCTTGAAGTTGTTCCGCGCGGTTTTGATGAATTGCAGGGGGAGGTAGCGGTCGGTCTGTTCGTTGGTGTTCATTTGGCACTTCCTTTCGTTGCGACCAATTCGGCGGCCATGGTTTTGAGCTGTTTCATGTCGAGCTTGCCGGAACCGAGGGCGGGCATTTCCTCGATCTGGAAATAGTTGTCCTTGCGCGGGTGCCAGAGGTTGGGCAGCGTACTATGTTTCATGAAGGCCTGGAGCATGGCGGCGTCGCCGGCCTCGGCGGTGTAGAGCACCACGAGCTGCTCGCCCTTGCGCTCGTCGGGGGCGGCGGTCACAAAGACAATCTGGTTGACGGCCTCCAGCCCTTGCATCAGCACCTCCTCCGAAGCAAGGTGCGGCACCATCTCGCCGCCGATCTTGCTGTAGCGCATGAGCCGATCGACGAGATGGATGAACCCATCCGAATCGATGCGGGCGATGTCGCCGGTGGCATACCATCCATCGTTGAGCACTTCGGCTGTTTTTTCGGGAAGGCCGAGATAGCCTTGCATGACGTTCGGCCCCTTGATGAGCAGCAGGCCTGCCTCGTTTTCGCCCAGTTCTTCGCCCGAATCGGGATGCACCAGCTTCGCGGTAACGCCGGGGATCGGGTGCCCGACGCTGCCTTCCCTGAGTCCGGTTTGCCTGAACCCGGCAACGTCGGCATCGGGCAGGTTGAGGGAGGTGACCGGCGAGAGCTCGGTTGCGCCGTACCCTTCCATTGGCCGGATGCCAAAGCGCTCCTCGAAGCGGTCGGCCAGTTTTTTCTTGAGCTTTTCCGCCCCGGTCATGATGAGGCGCAGCGAGATGAAATCATCCTGCTTGGCTTTCGCCAGATAGGTCAGCAGGAAGGTGGGGGTGGCGAAAAGCAGCGTGAGCCGGTTCTTGCGCACCATCTCGGCAATCGCCGCGCCTTCGACCGGGTTGGGGTGGAAGCAGGAAAAGAAGCCGACGGTCAATGGCCCCCACAGGGTGGCGGTGAACCCGAACGAGTGGAAGAGCGGCAGGATGGAGCAGAGCCGGTCGGTTTTCTCGAAGCGGATGATCATGCCGAGGGCTTCGGTATTGGAAAGAATGTTGTGGTGCGAGAGCATGACGCCCTTGGGGTCGCCAGTGCTGCCGGAGGAAAAGATGATCGTGGCGGGGGCATCGGGCGAAAAATTGCGGGAAGGGTAGAGCATGGTGGCGGGAAGGAACAAGGCCTTGAGCAGCGCCCGTATCTTGGTGCCGTGCGCGATGCCCTTGGCCATATCCTCAAGGAAGACGGCATCGTCGGGGACGGGGCATTTGCCGCCAATCTTTTCCACGAAGGGGCGGGCGGTGATGACGGTCTTGATTCCGCACTGCTGGATCGAGGAATTGAAGGCATCGGGCGAGGCGGTGAAGTTGAGGTTGACCGGCACTTTCCCGATCAGGGTGATGGCGACGTTTGCGAGTGCTCCGCCGACGGTGGCGGGTAGGAGTACGCCGACCATTTCCTGCCCCTCGGTGATGCGCTTGATTTCGTGGCTGAGCGCGATCGCGGCGACGAGGGTTTTCCCGAAGGTCAGGTTCTTGCCGGTCGTATCGGCAAGGGCGGGCTTGGTGAAGCGCCGCCGCGCGGTCTTGATGAACTGGTAGGGCAGGGCGCGGGTACGGTCTTTCTTGGCGTCGAAATAGTCCATGGCCAATTCCGAGACCGCTTGCCGGGCGGCATGGCTCGATGTTGCGGCGGGCAAAGGCGCCCCGTATGCGACATGCACATGGCAGCGGCGCGAGGGGAGCCGGGCCAGGATGCGGCCGTAGTAGTGGCTCAGTACGCTGCCCCAGGCCCCGCCGATATAGATGGGGATGATGGGGTAGTCGGAGTCTTTCATGATGTGTTCGATGCCCGGCTTGAAGGGCTGCAGGTTCCCGTTTCGCGTTAGCCATTGTTCGGGGAAGGTGCAGACGAGGTAGCCGTCGTCCAGCGCCTGCCTGGCGGTTTGCAGCGCCTCTTCGAGCACATGCGGTGGATCGTTGGCCGAGATGGGAATGGCCTGCATCAGGCGGAAGAGCGGGTTGAGCCAGCGGTTACGGTACATGCTTCGTTCCATGACGAACCGGATGCGCCGTTGCTGCGTGGCCGAAAGCAGCAGGGCATCCGACCAGGTGACGTGGTTGCTCGCCAGCAGCGCGCCGCCGGTGACCGGTATGTTTTCAAGGCCGGACGAGCGGACGCGGTAGATGATCCGGGTGAAGACCAGAACCGTGAAGCGCACGATGAAGTCCGGCAATATTATGAAAGTTCCCAAGGCCAGCAGGGCGGTCATCACTCCGTTGATGGTGAAGCAGCCTTTGGCGGTGAAGCCGAGGTTCTTGGTCAGCACCAGGAACATGACCGCCGCCAGCGCCACGCCGAGAAAATTCAGGAAATTCATGCAGGCGAGGATTTCGCCGAGCCGTTCGCGCGGGCTTCTTTGCTGGACGAACGACTGGAGCGGGACAATGAAGATGCCGGCGCTGAGCCCGATCAGGAAGACGGCGCCGATAACCGACGGCAACGAGGTCTGTTGCAGTCCGAGCAGCAGGCAGGCGGTGGTGAGGCCAACGGCGCCGATGGGAACCAGGCCAAATTCAATGCAGCGCCCCGACAGCTTTCCGCAGGCCAGTGCGCCAAGGGCAATGCCGACGGCGGCCATGGGGAAGAGGTAGCCGCTGGTGGTGGTGTCCCACCCGAATTCCTCGGTGCCGATCAACAGCAGGTTTTGCTGGATGAAGGCTCCGAGGAACAGGAAGTAGGCCACGCTCAGCAATGTGGCGAACAGGTAGCGGTCCTTACGCAGGCTGAACAGGGTCTTGAACATATCAACCACGAAGAAGGGGGTGAATTTTTGCTTGGTTGAGCCGACAGCCGCCGTGCGTTCAATGCGTGTGCTCGAAGCGAGGCCCAGCGCGGAAATAACGATGCAGACGCCGGCCAGACCAAGGTATGAACCGCGGAAAACCAGCGCCAGGAAGAGCGAGGGCACGAACGTTCCGGCGATGATGGCCAGGTAGGTCAGCCCAACGAGGAAGCTGTTGGCCTTCGATAATTCCTCCAGCTTCACCAGCTCCGGGATGATGCCGAACTTGGAGGGGCCGAAGAAGGCGCTTTGGGTGCACATGAGGAAGAGCAGGGCATAGAGCATGACGGGGCTCGCCAGCAGGATGGCCACCAGCCCAAGCACCATCAGTCCGGTCTCCGCGCACTTGGAGTAGAAGACGATGCGCTGCTTGCTGTAGCGGTCGGCCAGAATGCCGGCGGCATGCGAAAACAGCAGGAATGGAACCACGAACACCATGGCCGCCAATCCAATCGTGGATTTTTGGTCGAGACCAAGGTGGTCGACCAGATAGAAGATCACCAGCAGTTTGAAGACGTTGTCGTTGAGGGCACCGAAAAACTGCGTGGCGTTCAGCCATGCGAATGAATGTTGGGAATCTCGCGCTTTCATCATGGAGCCTCAATTCATTTCAATGTTGTCGAGCAGGGTTTGCACTTCATGTTCGAGTTTTTCGGTTAGTGCGTGAACCTGGTTTTTGCCTCCGTTGCCACGCTCGACCGGGATCGGTTCGCCAAAG
Organism: Pontiella desulfatans; assembly: GCF_900890425.1. Taxonomy (NCBI): domain Bacteria; kingdom Pseudomonadati; phylum Kiritimatiellota; class Kiritimatiellia; order Kiritimatiellales; family Pontiellaceae; genus Pontiella; species Pontiella desulfatans. Next base: position 173,653 of record NZ_CAAHFG010000003.1, read on the forward strand.
GCGATGACCGCCCGCCGGGTGGCCCGGATGCCGGCCGTTGGTTTTTTCAAAACATCCTCTTCGAATTTATCGATCATCTCCGCCATGTCTTCGATGGTGGGCCGTTTCGAAACATAGGTTCCGGGATAGCTGAAGAGTTGGGTCACAATGAACAGGTCGTCGAGATCCACCTCCGCCGCGAGGTGAGCGGCGCCGGACAGGGTGTCGTCTTCCGTGCACTGGATGGCTTGGCGTCGGCAGGCCTTCACGCGTTCGGGCAGGGTGGCCGCGGGGTTCGTGATGCCCTGTTTTTTTTCGAGTCCCTGGAGAATGTATTCGGCCAGCGCCTGGATGCGCTCCGGCAGGGTGCCCGTCTGGGTTTCGCCGAGATATTCCTTTTCCTTGAGCCCCAGGATGGCTTCGGCGAATTGGTAGATGCGCTTGCGCAGGATCAGGTTCCGTTTGGGGCGCCACAACAGCTGTTCCTCCAGCCGATCCATCAGCGCCAGCAGCTCTTCCATGGGATTCTCGATATACTCGTAGCGAATGCCGCAGGGCACAAAGCAGATTGGGCGGTCGGCTTGTTTGCAGGCATTGAGCGCGATTGCCGACGGGCCGTCCAGGAACGGGGTAACGCGTTTGTTGATATGGTAGATTTCACCTTCGGGAAAAATCACCAGCGGATAGGGTTTGTTGCGGAGGATGTTGACCGCTTCTTTGAACGCCCGGATATCGTTGCCCTCGCGGTTGACGCTGAAGCAGCCGTGGTGCCGCAGGACGAGGGTGCTGATCCAACTCGCCCGCATGAAAATCTGGGAGGCGGCCATGAAGTAGAACGGTACCTTCAATTGGTCGGCCACCCAGTAGAGTACGGAGGGATCGGCATGGCAGGAATGGTTCGGGGTAATCATGATCCCATGCCCTTTATCCATGCATTTCTGAAGGTGCTCCAAGCCCCGGGTTTCGATCTCCATCAGGTGGTGGTATTTCACGCGGAGGCGGCGGCGCATAAACCGCCAGAACCGGAAGCGCCCCCGGGTCAGTTGCGGCGACCACCAGCGTGGCGGTGTTTGATAGGGTTGGGCATCCATTTCAATTCCTGTGTTTCATTCGATAACGATGATTGCGTTCTTGTTGCGCCTTTGCTGTTTGCGCCAACGCTCCCAATCCTCCTCCGTTTTCAGCTCGCGCTCCACCTCCTGCGTATATCCCAGATCCCGTGAGGCTTCATACGACTCCTCCGTCGTGACGCACCCCTGCACAACAATCAAGAGCAGCGCCATGAACAAAACCCGCATCTGGCTCCTCCTATCCTGGCTTGGAGTATCGACCGCGAAGACGCTAAGAAGCAAAGGGTTCTGTTCTTCGCGTCTTTGCGGTCATTAAAGATTCGTTAGTATTGGGAGATTTGCTGTTCGATCTCTTGGATCTCGGCCTGCATGGCCTCGTATAACTTCATGTTTTCGTCGTTCCGTTCCGGCTTGGAACGCATCCAGTCGGAGAGCTTTTTCCCGGTTTCTTCGAGTTTGGTTTCGAGTTCCTCGAACTTCTTTCGTTCTTCCTCGTCCAGTTGTGCAACGCGGAATTCGAGCATCTTTTCCTCCAGTTCGCCGACATCGCGTTTCAGCTGCCTTGCCTTGGCGCGTGCCTCGGCCTCTTCTTTTTCCGCCAGCTTCTGCTCGGCCTGTTTGGTTGCCAGCTCGTCGAGGAATCCGCGGTAGGTCTTGCGGTCTTCCCCGCTGAGCGCGGCGCAATATTTTTCGACCTCCGCCTGTCTGAAACGGAGGAGGTTCTTCAGTTCCGCCTGAAAGCTCTCCGGCGTTTTGTCCCGCCCGGACTTCAGGCGTCCGAGCTCCGTTTTTCCGTCCTGGTCGAGCACCACGAAGGTGGGGTAGCCGCGGATGCCATATTCGTCCTTCAATGCATTGTTGCGTTCGACATACTTTTCGGGCACCAGGCTTTTATCCTTCGGAAAATCAATCAGCACCATCATGAGGTTGTCTTTGGCATAGGTTGCCCATTCCGGCTTGGTGAAAACATTTTCCTCCATGACCTTGCACCAGCCGCACCAGTCCGAGCCGGAAAAATCCAGCAGGATTGGCAACTGCTTTTCCTGCGCCACCTTTTTTGCGGCCTCGTAGTCCATCGTCCATTTGCCCGGCACCGCGCCATCGGCATCGAACTCGACGCCCGCCATGGTTCCGTTCACTGCACCCGACAGCAGCAAGGCTGCCCCGATCATCCATGTTGTGTTCTTCATGCAATATCTCCTGTTAGGTTTATGATTCCCGTAATGCACAGGGTGTGCCATCGGCATGTCGCTTCAAAAACCTTATGGATTCCAACAATTCTTGTCCCTTCTGTTTCCCTGTTGGACATGGAATGCCTATCCGGTAGCCATTCGCTGTCCAAGTCGGCATAGGGCACCGTCCGGCAGGACGACAGGAGGAGGGCGGCCAGCAAGCCAGCGATGTGGAGGGTCGCCGGCCTCGCCGGCCGGGCAACGTTTCGTTGCCTGCCGTGGAGTGGTGCGGGGAGGTCGGCGTTGGCGCCGACCGGGCTGAGAGGTCTCTGCCCCTCCAGCACATCCGATACAGCAACTGTGCGTTGTGTTTTCATTCTCCACCTCCATCTCTGGATAAATGCGAAGCCTAGCGTTTTCGGAACAGGCCTGGATCATCATCGAACAGCTCGATGTTGCCACTGTTTTCAATAAACACTTTGCGCAGTTCCTCCGTGGTTTTGAGGTTGTTGGAAACCACGTCTTCATTGAGCAACCGAACATCCAATACGCCGTTCGTGATGGCATAGCGGGCAACATGGAACAGATGGTTTTTATCGGCCTCCTCCACATCGCCTTCGCCGGTTCCGATGGCTTCGAGCTGCACGCAGGCCACGCCGCCCAATTTGATCGGGTAGCCGCGGTAATAGATGCTGTTTTGGCCCATGGGGTGGTGGATCAAATATTCGGTGCCCGAGTACCTCAGCACCATCATCCGGTCGTCCTCATCCTCGTGGACGCCTTTCCTCGGCACGGGCTCCCAAAGCCCGATGAGTGCCTGATCGATCGCGATCGTGTGCTCCTTCACCAGCGGCTCCTCGTATTCGCAGCCCGCGATTAAAACGACTGCCGCGGCCATTGTTGTCATGACTAGCGCTTTCATCCTCTTCCTCCATTCTTGAACTTCATGGTGAATATATGACCGTGATGGTATCGCTGGCGGTTCCCTTTCCTTCGTCCGAGGCCACCGTTACGGTGATGGGGTTTTCGCCGGGCTCCAGGTTGACGTCCGCGAACCAGGTTCCATGACCGTCGTTATAGAGGACATAGCCTGGAACCGTGCGGTCGGTCAGGGCGTTGTAGGCGAAGACCTCCCACGTGGTGTTGTCGCATCTGCCTCCCAGCCGGACGGCGGTGAAGTCCGTCTGGTAGACCTCTTCCTCGGTCGGGTTCTTGATGGTTACCCACGGGGCGTCGTCATCATTCCCTTCGCGATCTTCATTGCATCCGGTGCAAAGGAGCACCGCGGAAAGGAGGGCCGTCATGGCAATCCTTGAAAACGCAATTTTCATCGTCAGTCTCCGTTGCGCTGCGCCACCCGCTTCAGGATAACGGCATTATCCAGATCCCATAATCCATTGGGATTGCTGCGGAAATAGGTGTCCTGCTCTTGCTTGGTGCCTTCCAGGGCATAGTCGCAGGAGCCATAGCCGCAGTTGGTCTTTCGCGCATTTATCTTGTTGGCCTTTGCATCGGCCTTGAGCTTGTCGGAATCGACATTGAACAGGATCGCAGTGTCGGGACTCTCTTTGTCCGTTGCCGGAACAACCACGCGGAGGATGGTGTAAAGTTGGTCTTTTCCATCTTCGTTGCATTGGATGCTCAGGAAGAGTTGGTCGTCGAGTTCGGAGAGCACCACCTCGAACGATTCCGTCGCGTAGTCGCCTTTCTTATTGTCCCATTCCATGGCCGCAACAACGAGCGTGTTGGATTCGGTGCAGTGCACGTGGTAGACACCTTTGTCGCAAAGCATCCAATCGCTTTCAACGGCAAGAAAGCCATTGGTGAGAACCACCTTTTCGCCGGGGTAGTATGCGGACTTTAGCGAGCTGCATCCGGCCACCGCGATGACCAGGGCCAGTAGGCAGGTTGTTTGGAGGGGCGGGTTCTTCCCCGCCCGCATTTGCCCTAGCCACTGCCGGAGCCGGAGGAACCCGTCGCTCCATCGAAATGCCAGGATCGCCGTTGTTTTCATTGCCATCACCAATCGTGCATATGTCCGAAATCCCGCGCGAGGTTGCGCATTTCCTTCTCGTTCGTTTCGAGCAGGTTGGTGAAAACCTCCTTGATGCGCTTGGAATGGGCGCGCTTGACGACCTCGCGGTAGAGCTCCGACAGGCGTTCGTCGAGCCGCAGCACCTCGCGCAGCACGGCCTCCGCGTCCATCTCGTGCGTCAGCTCGGCCGGGGCGAGATAATCCTCCACCCCGATGTTGGGCGGGAACTGCAGCCAGGTGTCGGTAACATCGTGCGACACCTGTTTCTCATAGACTTCCAGCGCCTCTTCGTGTCGCTGTTCGGCTTCGCCGAGATAGTCGAGCAGGATCTTCACCCGCACCTTGTCGGTTTCGGCGCTCAGCGTGCCGTAGTATTCAGCCAGCCGGGTGTGGAAATCCCGCGCTTGGTCGATCACATCCATGATTCTTTCCTGGCTCATTTCATACCTCCATTCCCTTCAACCCCTAAAGAGGGGTATACGCCGATCTTTGTTGTTTGCAAGAGAAAACATGAGTGCGCTAACAGGCATTTCCATGCCGAATTGCGGGCTGTTCTTGAGCCAGGGAAATCATGACGGTCGTTAAAAATGGCGCATTTCGCAGGGCTGTGTTTCCGACCGCTTCAGGTAAAGCATGTCGCCGGGGTTTTCCGCGGGGAATCCTTCCGGCCGTTGGACGTCGTCTTTCCCGTGGGCGATCCGCATCTTGAGCCTGCCGCCCTTCTGGAACTTAACGATGCACTTCATTATGGTTGCGGGGCCGGAGCCGCCAACGGCCACGATGTCCAGCGAGGCGGGGGTGGTGGAGGGGTCATACGTATACGTCATGCTCCCGCCGCGCTCCAGGGCCATTCTGCGGGTGGACTCCGTATAGCCGGTAATCATGTCGGCCTGTCCGTTCTCGTCGAAAACAAAGGTAATGAAGCCATAGTTTTCGGAATCGAAATGCCGCCACACGCCGATGATTTTCCTGGGATCGTCTAGCGCCAATTCCGGCGGTTTGGCATCGTCCGGTTCAATGACTCCGTTCCCGTCCACATCGAACGCGGCAAAGTTGCGTTCCGCCGTGGAAGGATTGAACCGCTTCCCTTGCTCCTGCATGTAGGCTTCGCCGAACGAAAAATATTCATCCTTCGTAACCTTTCCGTCGGAGTTGGTGTCCATGGCGCGAAACAGCTTTTCACCCATTGTCCGCACGGGTTCTGCCATGTCTTTCCCGGTTGCGTTCAGCAATATGCCAGGCAGGCAAAGCATCGTAATAATTCCAGCCGATCTCGTGATGTTTCTTTTCATTGCGCACCTCCCGGTTGCATCTTGCCCAACCGCATCGGGTGTGCCATGTCGTTGCGGGGTGTGCGGAGGGCTTTGGCCGCAAAGGGTTATGGCATTGGAGGTGTGCGTGGTATTTCCGGTGGATGAACGTTTTGTGCATGCGAGACCTGCCTTCCGTGTATGGGGCATTGCCCAAGAATGCAGGGGGGGCGCTGGCTTCTGTGGCTGGTTCGATCAACCGCCATGTCACCCGAAATGCGGGCACATATTTACCTTCGAATCCCGGTTCCTTGCAATAAATCCACTATTCCTCCCAACCAATCATCCAGAACCGTAAGATTACGTAGATTGTGGTCGAACTGGGATTGTGCTTGATTATAATCTTCGCCTGTCTAGGATTTCAAATATCACGGAAAAGGAGATGTGTAGATGAGAGTAAGATTGGTGGTTGGGTTGTTGATGGTTGGTTGTGCTGGTTTGGCTCACGCAGGGGTCACTCCCTATGCAAGCCTCGACGGTGGTGCGGTTTGGTTAAGCGATACATACGAAGTCAGGACGGATACCGGTTGGATTTTTGAAGGCGCGGTCGGAATGGGTATCGATGGAGCGTTTCCCCCCATTCGCGTCGAGTTGGCCTCTGGATACCAGAAAAGTAATTTAGCGCAAAACGGGAACGGGGTTTCCGGTGGAAAGATGGGGATCGGCAATGTTATGGCGAACCTCTATCTGGACATCATGGACTTCGATTCCGGCTATGTTCGCGAGGGCTCCCATTTTACGCCGTTTGTACCCTACGTTTTTGCCGGTATCGGCGCGGCCTATTCCCATGCGGAATGGGACGGCGAAACCGCAGAGGACACGAAGGTTGCCGGCAACCTCGGCGCGGGATGCGGTTGGTACATCACCAGCCACTTGATGATGGATGTGAAATATAAATATTTCTTCAGCCGCGATATGGAGATCGAAAACCAGTACGAGGTCGACCTGACCTCCCACCAGATTCTGGCGGGTCTTCGCTACATGTTCTAAGGCGAATCAGTGTTCGTTCATAATGCCGGCCATTGGCCGGCATTTTTTATGAGCTGCTCCAGGCACTGGAACGCGGCAGGGGTGTCGTTGAGGCAGGGGATCATGCGGAACGATTCGCCACCGGCTTCCAGGAAGGTTTCCTGGCCGCGCAGCTCGATCTCCTCAAGCGTTTCAAGGCAGTCGCAAAAGAAGGCCGGGCAAATGACGGCCAATTGCTTGATTCCGCGCGTCGGCAGCTCCTGCAGCACCGCGTCGGTGTAGGGTTCCATCCACTTGGCCCGGCCCAGCCGCGACTGGAACGAGACGGAATAACGCTCCGGGGGAATGCCCGCCGCCTCGACGACGGCCCTGGTGGTCTCGAAACATTGGTGGCGGTAGCAGGTGGCATGGGCCGGCGACTCCGTTGTGCAGCAATTCGCCGAAGCCAGGCAATGGCCGCCGGTTGGGTCGGTCTTCTTCAGGTGCCGTTCCGGCAGGCCGTGGTAGCTGAACAAAATATGCTCGTCCACCTCCTTCAGGGCGTCGGCCAGCGGTTGGATGTAGGTGGGTTCCCGATAGAACGGAGGGGCCACGCGCAGGGTCACCCGGTTTCCCAGCACCTTCTTAACCCCCGCCACGCAAGAGCCGACGGTGGCCATGGCATACTGCGGGAACAGCGGCAACAGGCAGATCTCATCCACCCCTTGCGCCAGCAGGTTCTCGGTCGCCTGCTTGAACGAGGGGGTGCCGTAGGCCATGCCCACTTCAGCGCCAAGCCCGTCGGCAAGGCGGGTGCAGTAGTGGACCAGCGGCGAACCGTTTTCGGTCCAGATGGCTTGGTAGGCCTCGGCCGACTGCGCCGGGCGCTTGGGCAGGATGGCCCAATGCACCAGGGCATAGCGAAGGGGGAGGGGCAGATCGATCACAAACGGATCCATCAGGAACTCCTCCAGGTAGATCCGCAGCGCCTCTTCCGTCGGCGCATCCGGCGACCCCGTGTTCATCAATAAAATACCGCGTTTCATATTTTTTAAACACTAAGGCACGAAGAGCACTAAGGTTCGTGTCGCTTTGTGTCCTTTGCGTCTTCGTGGTTAATTATTTTGTCTGCAACGTTGATGCCGGAGAGGATGGAGTTGGCAACGGAAATGCCGTCGCGGTAGTGGCCGGCGAAATGGATGCCCGGATATGCGCCTTCGATCTGCTTCATGTGGTTGAGATATTTTTCATAGCCAACAACATATTGCGGGATCGCCTTCGGCCAGACGCTCAGGTGCTTGTAGTCCGGTTCGCCGTCAAGGCCGAGCAGATCCTTCAGATCCTTCAGGGCGTTGGCGAGTAGCATCTCCTCATCCATCAACGCACGGTCGGGCGACTGCGATCCGCCGATGAAGACCGTCAGCAAGGCCATGCCGCCCGGTGCGCGCTCGGCGAAGATCGACGATGGGAACAGGGCGCCCAGCGAGAAGCGGTTTTCAATCTTCGGGATCAGCATGCCGAATCCGTTGAGCGCGTGCATGAACTGGTTGATGCCGAATCCGAGCGACAGGCTGGCGACCGGCGGATAATAAACCGCGGAAAGCGGTGCCAGGTCGAATGGAACGTTCAGTTCGGTTTGCGCATGGGTGGGGATGGCAAGCACCACATCCGTGAATTCCTCGCAGTTGACCAGCCACTTGCCCTCATCCAGCGGTTGAATCCCGGCCACGGGTGTGTTCAACCGGATGGCTTCGCCCAGCTTGGCGGCGAGCTGCCTGGGCAGCACCTCCATGCCGTCGTCGAAGGTGAACATGCGCGCATCCTTCGTGGCCACCTCCTCCCGCTGCTTGCGCTCCTTTGCCCCATTGATCGCCCCCTTGATGAGCGACCCATACTTTTGTTCCAGCGCATAGAGCTTGGGAAAGGCGTGGCAGGTGGAAAGCTTGGCGGGATCGCCGGCATAGACGCCGCTAACGAACGGGTTGATGGCGTAGTCGAGAAACTCCTGCCCAAGGCGCCGCACCACAAAGTCGGCCAGGCTTTCCTGTTCGTTCGATTTCGATTTGATGAACGGCTCGCGCAGCAGCCGCAGTTTTGCCCGGGTGGAAAAGGCATCCGAGAGAATGAAGGCTTGCGGCGAGGTTGGGAGGGCAATGGGCTTGCCGTCGCGAACGATGAAACGGTTGTTGGCTTCCGGCTTGGATGGCAACTTGTTGCCTTCAAGCCCCAGCCGTGCAATCAGTTTGCCGAGATGGGGGTGCGTATCAAGAATGGAGTTGGGGCCGCATTCCACCAGGAAGCCGTCTTCCCGCACGGTCTGGATGCAGCCGCCCACGCGGTCGGAAGCCTCGAACACCGTGCAGTCGATGCCCTTTTCCTTCAGTTCGAACGCGGCCGTCAGCCCCGTGATGCCCGCACCAATAATCGCTACCTTTTGCATGCCGCATTATTAACCGTGAATGCATCGGAAGGAAAGTTTGTAGTTCCACCTTTAGGCGGCCTTGCGTGGTCTGGCTGAAAAGTCAGCTGAGCTTTTCCGCATCCGAGATAAGGTTTTCGAGGTCGGCTTCAATGATGCCCCATACCACGCGCTCATCAATGCTATCATAGCCATGTGCTAGTATGTTGCGGAAGGAGATGATGCTCCTGTAGTCGCGAATCTTTTCCAGGACATTGCCATCGATGCGGCTGATCCGGTTTAGGGCTTCGCCTATGATCTCAAACTTGCGCTCGACGGCGGATTGGGTTTTGCGGTCGATCTGATACTCTTCGAACGACATGCCTGCAACGAACTACGCACTTCGTGGGCGTTCAAGAGCACATCGTTAATGCAATCAAGGAGCTTATTGTCCATAGACGCAAACCCCATTTTGCTTGATGTCTTGCCGGAGGGAGGGCTTCTTGATTGAAGATGCGGTTAGCAAGTCGATGGAAGTGTGCAGGGTGTCTTCGAGTTCGTGGAGCAGTCCGAAGAATTTCTTTGCGTATTCGGCGGGCGGAAGATCGCGGAACGAAACGCAAAAATCAATGTCGCTACCCATGTGTTGCTCGCCACGGGCGTACGAGCCAAACACATCGAGCCGCCGCACATCATAGCGCTTGCAGATGGGGGCCACTGATTTCTTTATTTCCGGCAAGTTCATGGTGGCAGGCTAGTAGGATGAACCTCCCATGGCAATTTATTTTGATAGGATTACAGGGGGCGGCTACGGTTTGGATACCCGTGCCGGCGTTTCGTTGACGAGGGTGATGTTCTCCGCGATCGGCGCTCCGCTTTTGCGTTGATAGAACGCATAGCCTTTGTTCGTCGCCTGCTCGATGGAGAATCCTGCCGGAACATAGGCGCGGTTGCGTGTGGTCAGCTTAATGGTGTGGCCCGTTCCGTTGACGGTCGCGAGGACCGTGTTGGCCAGGCCATTGCGGCTGTCCAGAATGTCGAGCTCGACCTTGGCATTCTTGGAGGAATAATAGGGGCAGCTCAGCGCTTCCGCGTAGCGGGCATTCGCCCGGCAGTTTTCCAGCAGATCGTTGTGGCCGATATTAAAGCCGGCGGCAATGCAGTCCGTCACTTCGCAGTTGATGGCCACGTCCCCGCCGGAGCTGAGGCCAATGCAGATGCCGCGGCGCATTTGGCGCACCGTGCAGTCGCGAATGGTCGTGTTTTGCGTGGGGATATTGTTTTCGCCGCCGTGGGGATACATGCGGATGCCGTCTTCGCTCAGGGAAAGCATCTCATCGGGAAGGATGCTCCCGTCGTCGGCCACAACGACGCCTTCAACATAGCCCCCCGAGCGGGCTTTGAAATCCTGTTCAAAAGCAAAGCCCGACTCCTCCGCAAGAATTTCGTTCGTAGGGCGCAGCAGGCCATCCACATGGCAGTTTTCAATCAGGGTGTTTTCCGCCCCCTGCACAAAGATCGCGTGCCCCATTGCGCGCATATGCACCTTGCAGTTGATCAGCTTGGAATGTTTCGCCGGCCAGCCCACCCGGATACCGTTCATTTTGCGCACCACGCCGCCGCCCAGGCCGTACAGGCTGCCGTAGCCCCACGGCGATGATCCGGAGGTGGTGATGTCCACATCCTTTAGCGTCACGTTCGATCCCACCACATTGAAAATCTTGTTGCGGCTCTGTGCGCTGTGTTCCCCGCCAATGTTCCTGGTCGTCAGCCCCTCGAACACGATGCGGTCGCCAATCAGGTCGACCACGCAATAGAAGCCGTTCTTGCCCGGCACGACGCCAAACTTTGAGAACAGCCGGTTGTCGATCTCGAACGTGACGCCGCTCATGTCGAAATGGGAATCGTTGCCCGTGAAGCGGAAAAAATGGTGATCCGGCGCATCCTCGACCTGGTAAACCCCCGGCTTCATCCGCACCTTGACGTTGTCCTTGGCAAGGTATTCGCGGAATTCCTTCAATGAACCGGTTTCAACAAACGCGCTGTCCGTTTTGGACAAGGCCGTGCCGCACACGGCAACTGCGATCAATAGGGATAGTATGGTTTTCATGGAGCCATTAAACCATGGATGGGCATTGGTTCGCACGAACAATGTACAATGGGCATCCCGCTCGTTTCCCGCATGGCGGGGATTGCTGGGGAATAAGCAAGCGGGACGCTTGCTCCAGCTTGTTGAGAAACCCTGTGCTGTATAGCGACCTGCTTTGCGTGGGAGAGTGGACAGAATGATTTTCATTACACCTTCCTACTGAAGGATTTTAAATTATTCTGTCACTAAATTATCCTGTCTCCCAAACTCGTGGGATCATCGCCTGTTCGTGACGGTGTTACTTTGTCAACAGTCTGAAGCAAGCGGGACGCTTGCTCTACACTGAAGCATACCGCCCGCCGTCCATGCGCAAGGCCTGCACCTGGTCGCGCAGGGCTTTCTGCCAGGGTTGTTTATGTGGGGCAGGCTTTCCTGCCTACCCTTGCGCGGATGGGCAGGCTGGAAAGCCTGCCCCACGTACGTCCAGCTCGCCCTTTGCGGGACGGCTTCCAGGCATTGGAATTCGGGGCGGAGCCAGCGGATGGTGCCTTGCGCCTCGGCGGCGGCGTGGGCGGCGTTGAGGGCGACGAGGCGCTCGAGGATATCGTCGTGGATTTGCATCAGGACGGAAACGAGACCCTGTTCGTGGATGGTCTTTCGCGCCCTGATGTGGGGGTCTGGTGCGCTACCCGTTGTCCATGGTGGCCGGGTCAATGCGCATGCATTCGCCCCAAAAGGCATTCTCCATCACACGCGCATAGGTCAAGATGGTTGTGTCCGGCAGCAACTGACAGACTTCATGCGCCAGCGCCCGGCCTTCTTCGTTATAGGAGCGCAACTCCTCCGGTGAACAAGGGACAAACCATTTCCCGTGGTCATCCGTGTCGGCCACCGTACTGTAGCGATCTGCCCAGGCCTCCAGCCGGTTGTCCAGTTCCTGCTCCGTCCCGGTAATGGATTCGAGCCAGGTGCCGCAGCCGTTTCGATCCCAAAGACAACAGCCATGGTCGGCAAACATTCGGATCCTGGTATGCTCCAATGCCGCTGGCCATCTTGGAAAACAGCCGGGGTCGATGCCGACCGTCTCCTGGGCTTCATGGAAAACATCCTTGCCGAACCAGTCCCGCAGCAGTTCAAACATACGCGTCGTGTATTCGTCATAAGCCGGAGTGCTGGCCGCCAGCAGGCAGAAAGCAATGCCGTAGCGGTCGCGCAGATAATGGACGAACGGAAGAATCCCGGCAGAAGCTTTCCCTTCGCAGTAGAGGCAATACCTACCTTCAGAGAAATCCCGTTCTGCCTTTGACGCGCTCAGTTTCATAGCTGGTGAACTCTTTAAACCTCGATCAGGTGCTCTTTTTTTGACCGAAGGTATTTATCAAAAACTTCATTGAGATCGGCGGCTTCCTTTTGCGACAGGCGCTGGTGTTGGGCGCATTGCGACGAAACAAAGTTGAACAGCATCTTGTCGTTGCTCAGGTTGACGCCCGACCCGAAAGCGGATTGGTAGTCGGCATGCCATCCGGGAAACACAAGGCAGGTTTCCAGCGGCACTGGATTCTTGGCCGTGAATTTCCTCAGCGAGGCTTTGTTGCTGTCGTTGATGAGTTGCAGTAACAGCTTCTGGATATGCTTCCCATTCCGTTTGGCTTGGTTCAGTTCATTTGTTGATTTATACCCGTTCGGAAACAGAAGGTGCCCATCCTGGTATTTTATCGACACATCACCTTTAAGAGGCTTGGAGCGCGCTTTCGTTTCAAACACCATCACCCCGACCTCGCCGATTAGGACATGGTCGATGTTGAATTTTGGTTTGTCATCGATGATGTCGTGGTAGACCGAGCAGCCCCTAAGGCGGGTGCGTTCCAGCTCCTGGCCTACAAGGACTTCGCCCAGATAACCCAAACGTGTTGTTCGGATTTCCTCCAACAGCTTCCGTCCCTTGAACAGGAGCCAGCCCAGCCATACGGCCAGAACAACTGTATAGAGAATGAAGAGGCTGGTTATGGATTTCAGTAAAGGAATCAATCCAGTAGCAGCCAACAAGGCGGCGGGTCCCGAAACAAGACCCATTGCGAACGAATCAACCTTCTCGTCCAGTTGCTCCCGTAGCGAAGCGCCCGGAGCATTCAACGGCGCCTTCAAAAACGGCGGTCGTCGGCCTTTTCGTTCCAACAGAAGTTTTCGTAGTAGATTCATGCCGGTTTTGTCTCAGGTTGTTCGGACGTATTCATCGTTTGGTATCCCGCTCCAACTCTTCGGTAATAAGTTGCATCTGTTTTTTGAGTTCTTCTTTGGAGGGCAGGTATAGCTGATACTTGGAGGCGAAAATATTGGCATCTTTCGGCAGGGTCAGCTCGACCAACGCATCGTTCTTTCGGTGGCAAAGGACGATGCCAATGGTGGGTTGCTCGTCCTCGGTTTTCACATGGCGGTCGAAATGGTTGACATACATTTGCATCTGGCCGAGATCCTTGTGGGTGAGTTTGTCCCGTTTGAGATCCAGCAGGACATAGCAGCGCAGCAGGCGGTTGTAGAAAACCAGGTCAACATAGAAATGGTCGTTGTCGAAGGTGAAGCGCTTCTGACGCGCCTCGAAGAGGAAGCCCTTGCCCAGCTCCAGAAGGAACTGCTCCAGCTTGTCGATGATGGCTTCTTCCAACTCATCCTCGGAATAGGATGCCCGTTGCTCCAGTTCCAGGAATTCCAGCACCAGCGGATCCTTGATCAGGTCGGCGGCTTTTTCCAACACCAAGCCCTCCTTGGAAAGCGTGCGGATCTCCTCCTTATTGCGGCTTAGCGCCAACCGTTCAAAAAGGGAACTCCCGATCTGCCGCTCCAGTTCACGCACGCTCCAGCCGTTGGCCGCCGCCTCGATCTCATAGAATCGGCGCTCCTCCGGACGCTCGATCGTCAGGAGGCTGACATAGTGCGACCAGCTCAGTTGAAACTGGTTGGCCAACAGCTCCAAGATTCCACCAGCAGATTCCGCAGACAGTGTCTGCCGAATATCTGATTTCCGAGACACCGCCTCGGAATTTGGCAAAAGAGAAATCCGAGACAGTGTCTCGGAAATTCGTTCGTCGGCGACAAACCCCTGATATACCGTGAAAAAACGGCGCATTAGCTCCAAGGAATCCACCGAAAAACCACGCCCCAAGCCAGTCGTTAGTTCCCTCGACAGCTTTTTCAGCACAGCCTCGCCATACTCCGCCCGATCCGCACCGTTCTGCTGATACTCCACAATATACCAGCCAAACAGCCAGTTGCGCACCACCAGCTCGATGTTGACCGAGCGAGCCGCGCGTTGCTGCATCGTCGTATGGGTTTCGCGGCACAGCGCAACCAATGAACTAAAATCAAAAACCTCATCCATGGTTCATTCCCATCCTTCCGTATTCGTAATCGATGTGTCGTGTTTCCGATTCCTTGTGGTCAAGACCGATTCCCCGAAACCGCCTAAAGGCGGGACAACGAATTTTTTAAAGGCAGGACCACGAACGTATCTACACGGTCTGCGAATAGCGGCCTTTGCGTTGTTCGGCCTGGAGGTAGGCATCGAACCGCATGGCGACGATGCGGACGAAGAGGCGGCCGAGCGGGGTGACGTGCAGGCCGCCGGGTTCGCGCTTAACAAGGCCGTCGGCTTCGAGGTCGTCGAGCGAGGAAATCTCGGCCTTGAAGTGTTTGGCAAAGTCGATGCCTATTTCTTCGGAGAGCTGGGCATAGTCGATGTAGAGGTTGCACATGATGTGCATGATGGCGGTATGGCGGATCTTGTCCTCTTCGGTCATGGCATAGCCGCGCACGATCGGCAATTCGCCGGCATCGAGTGCGGCGTAGTAGGGCTCGATTTCCTTGTGGTTTTGGAAATAGCTTCCGTTGACGTGCGAAATCGACGACATGCCGAAGCCATGGATGTCGACGCCTTTATGGGTGCTGTAGCCTTGGAAGTTGCGTTGCAAGGTTCCGTTGGCCAGCGCCAGCGCCATGGCGTCGTCCGGTTTCGCAAAGTGGTCCATGCCAATGTAGACATAGCCGGCCCCGGTGAGTTTTTCGATGGTCAGCTGGAGCAGTTTCAGCTTCATCTCCGCATCGGGCAGGCGGTCTTCAAAGCTTTTCTGGAACGTCTTGATCCATGGGATGTGCGCATAGCTGTAGACCGCGAAGCGATCGGGCGAAAACGTTAGGGCTTCATCCAGCGTGCGGTTGAACGATTCCACGGTTTGGTTGGGAAGTCCATAGATCAGGTCGAAGTTGATCGACTCCATCCCGCTCTCCCGCAGCCACTGGGTGCTCTCGCCGATCAGTTCCAGCGGCTGGATGCGGCCAATGGTTTGCTGCACTTCGGGGCAGGTGTCCTGCACGCCGAGCGAGGCCCGGTTGAAACCGGCGGCGCGCAGTGCCTCGATCTTTTCGAGCGTTAGCGAGCGGGGGTCGGTTTCGACGCCGGCCTCGATGGTTTCGGCCATTGGGAAGCGATCCCGGATCAGTTGGCCGAGGCGTTCGAGTTCATTGGGTTGGAAAAAGGTGGGCGTTCCCCCGCCGAGTTGGATTTGCACCACCTTCGACCCTTCGGCCACGAAGGGCGTCCGCAAGGCCAGTTCAGCTTCCAGGTAGCCCAGGTATTCGGCGCTCCTGGCCAGGTTGCCGGTAACAATGTTGGTACAGCCGCAGTAGAGGCATTGCGAGGAGCAGAACGGGAGGTGGAAGTAGAGCGAGAGCGGTGCAAGCACACTTGCGCAAGTGTGCTTGGCGGAAAACCCCTCCGTGAAGTGGGTGGCCGGCGGGTACGAGGTGTAGCGCGGCCCCGGTTGGTTGTATTTCCGAAGCAGGTCTAGGTTGATCGTGATTGGGTTCATTCGAAATTCTGTACGGTTTGGGCAACGGCCAGGATGGCTGCGATGTCGGCATCCGGCGGGACGCCATGGCCGAGGTTGAAGATGAAGCCATTGCGTCGGCGCATTTCTTCGCAAATCCGGGCCGCTTCCGCCGCGGCCACTTCGGGCTTGGCGAGCAACAGTGCCGGATCCATGTTGCCCTGCACGGCGACATCGGCGGGTATGGTTCGGGCGGTTTGGCGGAGGCCGATGCTCCAGTCGATGCCCAGCACGTTCGCGCCGGTCTGGACGGCCTTTTTCCAGTTGTGGTGCACATTGCGCGCGAAGACAATGGTGGGCACCTCTCCGCCGATGGCATCGATGATCTGCTGCATCCAGAGTCCCGAGATTTTCCAGAACAGGCCGGGGGCCAGGGTGCCGCCCTGGCTATCGAAAATCTGGATGACATCGGCCCCGGCTTCGATCTGCGCCTTGAGGTAGGTGATGGTGGCTTCGGTAATTTTTTCGAGCAGGGTATAGAATAGCCTGGGTTCGTTGTAGACCATGGCGCGCGCGCGAAGGTTTTCGCGCGAGCTGCCGCCCTCGACCATGAAGGAGGCGAGCGTCCAGGGGGAACCGGCGAAGCCGATGATGGCGCGCTCGTCGCCGAGTTCCTTGCGGGTGACGCGGATGGCCTCGGGCGTGTAGCCAATGTGGTCGAGCACATTCGAGGGGTTGAGCCTGTCGATATCGGCCCGCGAGTTGAGCTGGAAGTCCATCTTGACGCCGCCCTGTTCGAGTAGCTCGTATTTCTGGCCCATGGCCTCCGCAATCACGAGGATGTCGGAAAAAATGACGGCGGCATCGTAGCCGAAGCGGCGGATGGGCTGGAGGGTGACCTCGGCGGCCAGGGCCGGATCCTGCACCAGCTCGGTGAATTTGCGTGTTTGCTTGAGCTCGCGGTATTCGGGCAGGCTGCGGCCGGCCTGGCGCATCATCCAAATGGGCGGGCGGTCGGTGGCTTCGCAACGGCAGGCGCGCAGGAAGCGTTCGCGGTGGGTCATGGGCGTTGAATCATTCATAGGCGGGGCTTTATGGCACGATTTCAGTACCGTTTGCCACAAAAAAAACGAATGCCCTGGAAAACCGGGCATTCGTCTGATGGGGAGGTTGATGAATCTAGCGGGGGAATAGCGGTGTCGAGTTCGATATCGAACAACAGGTCGGGGTGCCTCCCGCAACCCTGGAAACGTAAATGAACCACAGATGAACCTAGCGCGGCATAGCCGCAACCCAATTGTTTAGAACCACTGATGAACACCGAAGACACGGATTTTTTTACCACAGAGAACCTGGAGCAGCGGTGCCGCAACCAAATTATTTGAAGCTACAGATGAACACCGAAGACACGGATTATTTACCACAGAGATCTCAGAGACACAGAGCATCCTAATCCTCTGAGCCTCAGTGTCCTCTAGCGCAGCGGGTGGTGAAAACTTGTCAGGAAAATAAGAAATTGACGGATAGTAGTACAGAACCCCAAACAGAATATGCTTAACCGATATCCAACCCACAGGGAGGGTGGGATAAATTTCGTGTCTTCTTGAATATCAGCGTCCCTATGTGTTCATCCGTGGTTCCATTCCCGAGTTAAGGACAACTGGTTTGACCAACAGTCTTAACCCCAGTCACGCATCTAGGCTCGGTTGCATCCAGAATGCGGTACGCAGACGAGAAAAACCCGCCGGATTGCACCGGCGGGTAACTGCCTTTGTCCTATCTGCGGCACGAGGCCGGGAAGCGTCGGACGGTTTCGATCCGTTATTCAGCCGCAGCCGCCGGGACCGCGTTCAACGGTGCCAGGCTGCTTTCGATGGCCTCCACCTTGCTCTTGACATATTCACGGGGCGGAGGCCCATCGCCTGGGCCCTTTTCCTCCGCGAGCGTGGCCGGAGCCTGCGTTTCCCCGGCCGACTCGACCGGTGGGGCCACCGCCGCTTCAGACCGTGTTTCTGGGGCCACCGCCGCTACCTTCGTTGAAGTTGCCCCTTCGGGTTCTTCTTCTGCTGCAACGGGTTTTTCCGTGTTTTCGGTTGCCGTCTGGCAGCCGGCGGCCGCCAGCAGCACCGTGCAGCACAGGAGGCCGGGAATCCATCGTCCAGTCCAGGGTCTTCGTTGTGTTGTCATATGATCACCTATGCCTCTTTGAATTGATGGTCTTCAGCCTTGTGTTATTCCTCGGGGTTGATCGGAATGTTCTGGATCGGTTTCAGGCTTTCTTCAAGCTTTTCAACCGGTTCCTTTTCCTCAGGCGGAAGCGGTTCCGGAGCCTCTACGGTAACCTGGGGAACAACCGGTTTCTTGCGCTCCGGCTTGTACTCCGATTTTATGGGTTGGTTGGAGATGAAGACGGAGAGTCCATCGACCACATAGTGCTTGGACTTCGTTAGCACTCCGCCATCCAGCACCATCCAGACAAAGCATTCATCGCTCACCGGATCGAACCACAGGGCTCGCTGCCGGCTCCCCGCCAGGACAATATCCATAATGTCCCGATCCACCGCGAGCGAACTCCTGCGCGAGTTTTCGCTGCGGCCTTCGCCGGTTGCGAGGGCGTTGTCTTCGAGTTCGGAGCGCCCGACCGTCTGCAGCCGGGTTTCGAGCATGCTGGCCAGTTCAATTCGGCCCGAAAGCCGCGCTTCGTCCAGCTGTTCACGCACGCCGAGCCCTTTCGGGGAGGAGACCCCAACGGCTCCAACAACGCCGCCGATGGCCGGGTTGATGACCCAGTCGGGAATGAGGGCATTCTTGTCCTTCATGACCGGGTAGTTGATGGTCAGTGTGTCACCGGACTGCGATGACGTTGCGCCTTCCACCTTCACGGTCATTTCCGAGCGTCCGACGGGGCCGGCTTCTTCCGTTTGCGTTACTGCGCCTTCTTCAGCTGCGTCTTCCGGCGCAGGGGTGGTTTTGGCCGTTTGGCATCCGGATAGAAATACCATGGCCGTCGCAAGGGACAACGCGACGGTTGTGAACTTCATGTGAGTGAACTTGTCGTTACTCATGGTGAACTCCTTACTTCAACTCAGGCGGGAGTTCTCCGGGAAGCGTGGGCACGCGCCCATGGGGACTATGCCGGCTTAAACCGCCCTCCTGAATGAACAGAATTGTAAGGGGCGGGTGGCTTTGGCACAAGGATTAATATTTTTTTTGAAACCATAAATAGTTAGTCGGCCTTCTTTCCGGGGCGGATGGGCCCCTTGCGCCGCCCGGGCGCACGGCGTGCGCCCCTCCGGCAAGGCCTCGTAATCGTTAAATGCCCTAATCGGTCCAAACGTTGATTTTGTAGAAGGCGGCGCCGTTGGTTTTCTCGACGGCGCAGGAGCTTCCGGGGTAGTTGACGACCGGGTCTATGGCTTGGAATTCATTAGTCAGGCTGTCCGACCACAGAACCTGATAGGAGCGGTCGTTGACCGAATCCCAGTGCAGCACGATGGTGTTGCTGGTCATTTCCTGTTGGATGATGCGGAAGTAGGAGTCGGGGTCGAGCGGATCGGTTCCGGCAATGAATTCATCGCGGTTGTTGAAGATGTCGCTGTCGGAGTTTTCATCGGCCACGGCATTGGTGACGCCGCCGAAGTTTTCAAGCTCCCAGTCATCGTCCATTCCATCGGAATCATAATCCCCGCCGCTGATCCAGCTTTCATTGGCGCCCATGTCGACGGTTCCATTGAGGATCCGGGCCCAGCCGTTGAAGTCGCGGTCGGATTCGACATAGCTGTTGCTGCCCGCATTGATGCAGGGGGAAAGGATGCTGAGGTAGTAGCCGCTGCCGCGGATGAGGAAGTCCGGGGCATGGGCCACAAACAGCGGGGCATTGGTGATGTTGCCGTATGGCCCATGCGTTAGATCGGGGCTGCACGAGTTTTTAGCTGTGACATATTTTAGATCGATTCCGGCAGTCCAGGCAAAGTTGCTATAGATAATGGAGTTGTAGGCATAGCCGGAATAGCTCCCGCCGCCGGTGTCGGCGCCGTTTTCCACAAGGGTGCAGTTGCGGAGGGTGGTGTTGTATGTTCCGCCCCCATATTGGGTGGCGAAGTTAAAATGGAAGGTGCAGTTGTGAGCGGTTCCGTTAAATATCCCGCCGCCGGAGACCGAGGCTCGATTGGTGCTGATATCGCACCGGTCGGCCATGCAGCTGGCGAGTCCGCCGCCGGAGGGGGCGGCGTTGCTGGTGATGGTGGAAAAGAGGACCGTGCTGTCATAGGCCGCGCCGCCCTGGGTGGTGGCGGTGTTGTTGGAAAGGATGCATCCGTTCAGCGTGCCGCCGGAGAGCGCTCCGCCATAACCAGCCGTGTTGCCGCTGAGGGTTGAACCGGTCAGCATGCTTTGATACGCCGCACCGCCCTGGGAGGTTGCGGTGTTGTTGGCCAGCGTGCAGTTTTCGAGCGTCCCTTTGTAGGCTCCGCCGCCGTAATAGGCCGCACAGTTGGAGATGGTGGAGTAGGTGATGCGCGGCGCACCGTTTTGGCAATAAATCCCGCCGCCGATGTTGTCGCCCGATCCGCCGGTAGCCGTTGCTCCGTTTTGGATGGCGAGGTTTTCGAGCACGCAAGCGCTGTAGCCGAGCTGGAAGCAGCGGTTGCTGCCGCCGGCATCAATCACGGGGATCGGCAGAGTTCCGACGATCTCATCGTTGTCGCCCTTCAGATGAACGGCTTTGTTCACGACAATGGGTTCGGTGATATGGTAGGTGCCGGCATCGATCAGCACGCGGCCTCCGTGAATATTCTGGGCATCGACTCCGGCCTGAATGGTTTGCTTGGCGGTGGCCCAGCTGGTCCCGTCGTTGCTGTCGTTGCCGAAATGTTTCACATGGATATCCGAATCATCGTTACTGACCACTTGCACCGTTTGGGTGCGGGAGAGGCCCGACGGGTAGGTATCGTTAAAGGCGGTGAGCACCACGTCATAGTTGGCCGAATTTGGTCCGGACCATGAATGAGAGAGCACGCCGGTTGTGTTTGTGATGCGGGTGCCGTCGCCAAAATCGACGATGGTTTTGGAGACCTGTCCGTTGAACTGAGCCACATAGTTGCCTTCGATATAGATTGCGATCGGCGATGGACCGTAAAACGCCATTTCGATGGGGCCGGAAAGGCTGGCGCCGATTTCATCGCAGCCCATGGCGGGCGGCGTATTCCACGTTTCCCCGTCGAGGTCGGTTCCGGTGGCATAGGCCGCATTACCCGCGCCGATGCAGGGTGAATTTACTGCAATGTGCGAGCCGGAAACCAGCAAAGGATTGTTGGTGATGGACCCATCGGTGCCGTGCGGCGCGTCGGGCGAGCAGGTGTTGACGATATAGTTGAGGTTAATGTTTCCGTCGTTGATATCGTTGTTCCCGGTGGTGGCCGTATTGCCCCAGACGATGCAGTTTTTGGTCTGCCCGTATACCCCGCCCGCATCGCTGGCCGAGTTGCCGGTGACGGTGCAGTTGAAAAGTTTGGTGGAGTGGGTGCCGCCGCCGATGTCGTCGGCAATGTTGCCGCTGATGGCGCAGTTGTAAGCGAAGCCGGCATACATGCCGCCCCCGAGAGTAGCGCGGTTTCCGCTGATGACACAACGGGTCGCGGTTCCGTTATGAATGGCGCCGCCAGAGCTTGCTGCTGAATTTTCGATGAAAGAACACCGATTGGCCACGCTATCGCGTATGCCGCCGCCTCCGTGTACGGCTGTATTTTCGATGAACAGACAATCGTTGGCCGTGCCTTCATTTATGCCGCCTCCGTAGCCGTTGGAATCGTTTCGGGTGAAGGTGCAGTTATTCGCGATGCCTTTGCTCATGCCGGCCCCATTGCCATAATTGGAACCAGTCGTGTAGATTCTGTTTTTGATGAAGGTGCAGTCGTCGGCCGTTCCGCCATACATGCCGCCGCCGCTGCCGCTGGCGGTGTTTGCAATGAACTCGCATCGGGTGGCGTGGCTTAAATAGAGTCCTGCACCCGTTGAGGCGGTGTTATTGGAAAAGACGCAGTCGATGGCCGTGCCGTAGCACATGCCGCCGGCTGTGCCCGCGTGATTGTCAGAAAGGATGCAGTTGGAAAGTATGGGGGAGCGGGTGTAGTCGCAAAAGACGGCGCCGCCGGTCCAGGTGAAATCGGCGTTGCGGATGGTTAAGCCGGTGATGATGCTGTGGTTGTCGCCGATCTCCATGGCGCGGGAGTGCTGGTAGTCGGGAAGGCTCCCCGCATCAATAATGGTGGTCGCGGCTCCGTTCTGGCTGAGTAGCTGAATGTCCTTGTCGATCTTGATGGTGGCGGCGAGCGTATAGGTTCCGTCGGCCAGCAGAACGCGTCCGCCCGGAAATTCCTGTTCGTCGATGGCGGCCTGGATGGTTTTCTTGGCCGTGCCCCATGAGTGTCCGTTGTTTTCATCGGAGCCGTTCGGCGAAACATAGATGGTGCTGAAATCCGCCGCGAACACGGTGATGGTTTTTGTGACGGAGTAGCCGGCAGGATGGTCGGCGTTGTAGGCCGTGATGACCATGTCGTAGGTTCCCGGAGCGTTCCAGGTATGCCAAATGGGGATGATGCCGGTTCGTATTGCGGTTTCTCCGTCGCCGAAATCGATGGTGTCGCCGGAGAGCGCGCCTTGTATATCCACCGTGAAGAAGGTCTTGAACCCCGCCGGCAGGTCGGAGGGGCCGTCGATGGTGATGGTCAGGTCGCCGATCGGCGCATCGGCCGGTTCGTCGCAGCCCATGGCGGGGATGCTGCGCCAGTGTTCGCCGTCGATATCCAGCGTATCGCGGGGAATGGTCCCCGAACCGGCGCAGGGCGAGGTCAATGCAATATGGGAGGCCGAAACGAGCTGCGGGTTGTTGGTGATGTTGCCGTTTGATCCGTGGGTCAGCTCGGCGGAACAGGAGGTGTTGGCGGTGGTTGAAAACAGATCATTCGCCGACTCCAGCGCGGTGTTGTGCCAGATGATGCAATGGTCTGCCGTGCCGCCATACATGCCGCCACCCGAAGTGCCGGCCTGATTGGCGGTGATGGTGCAGTGCGTGGCTTTGGTACCATAGGTGCCGCCGCCGCCCTGATACGCTTTGTTTTGGTTGAACACGCAATTATTCGCCGTTCCGTTATACATGCCGCCGCCGAGGGTGGTGGAAAGGTTCTGAATAAACTGGCAGTCATTGGCGATGGTATCTCGTGCGCCGCCGCCAATGGGACCTTCGTTTTCCTTAAAGATGCAGCGGTTGGCTATGCCGCCTTGCATCCCGCCCGCGCCATTATTAACCGTCGTGTTATCCAGAAACAGGCAGTCGTTGGCGCTGCCGCTTTGCATGCCCCCCGGGCCATTGGAGGCGGTGTTCTTGGAAAAGGTGCAGTTATTGGCCGTTCCGCGCCACATCACCCCGCCTCCGTATCCGCCGCTGTTGTTTTCGGTGATGATGCAGTTGGAGACGACCGGATTGATGCCGGAGCAATAGATGGCCCCGCCGCCCGACGTTCCATGAACGGAATAACCGCCCGCTTTTTTAATGGTGAAACCTTCCACGAGGCAATTCCGATTATTCAGGTAGAGGCATTGATGTTGGGTGTCGCCTTGAATGGTGGTGAGGGTTGCGCCGTTGACGCTTTGGATGCGTATGTCTTTTTCCACGATGATTTCGGCCGTGACCGAATAGGTGCCGTTCGAGACGAGCACGAGCCCTCCCGCATAATCCTGCACATCGACACCGGCCTGGATGGTTTTCTTGGCGGTTGCCCAGCTTTCGCCGTCATTGCTGTCGTTGCCGTCCGCATCGGAAACATAGATGGTGGTGGTCAGATCCCTGCGCACAAAAACCGTGTTGGTCGTGGAGATGCCGCCGGGGTAGGAATCGTTATAGCCGGTCAGAACGACATGATAGTTTCCGTAGGTCCAGGCATGCGAATGAGTGAGTGTGGTTGCATTGGTGACGGCGGCACTGCCGTCGCCGAAATCAAGCACGGTTCGGGTGACGGCCCCTTCAACATAGGCCGTAAAGAAAATCGGCTGCCCTTCGGCAATTCTCTCCGGCAGATCGTTGCGGCAAATGATCGCGCCCTCTACAGCCCCGGGGATGATCTCGTCGCAACCGATGGCTGGAGCCGCCAGCCACTCTTCACCGTCGATATCCGTTCCCACGGCGTAGGCGGCGTTGCCCGCACCGAGACAGGGCGAGGTGGCGGCAAGGTGTGAGATGGAAAGCAGCTGGGGATTGTTCGTGATGCTGCCGTTGGCGGTGTAGTCCGGCAGGCAGCAGGATTGGATTGTCGTGTTGTATGTCGTTGCGCTGTTGTCGGTGGCGGTGTTGTTCCAGAGGATGGAGTTGTAGGCCTGGCCATAGGCCATTCCACCGCCGACGCTGGCCGTGTTTTCGGTGATGGTGCAGTGGGTGGCGGTCGACAAGTAAAGCCCGCCGCCATAGCCGCCTGCACGGTTTCCACTAATTGCGCAGCCGATCGCCGTTGACGAACACAATCCGCCGCCGCTTCCGGCCGCAACGTTGCCCACAAACAGACAGTTGGTGGCCGTGCCATAATAAAGCCCGCCGCCCTCTCCGGAAGAGGTGTTGTTTTGGAAGGTGCAATCCGTGGCCGCAACCTGGTAGCCGCCCCCCCCCTGGTAGGCCTCGTTGTCTACAAAGGAGCAGCCGGTTGCAACCGTTTTATTGGCGCCGCCGCCATAGTAGGCGCCGGTGTTGTTTCGAAAAATGCAGTCCGAGGCGCGCCCGTTAACCATGCCGGTGCCGTCCGTGTCTTCAACGATGCAACTATACACTGCAGGCTGGGAGCCGCTGCATCGAATGCCCGCCGTTTTTGCGTTGCGGATCGTGAAGGCATGCAGCCGGGTGTCGGTATTGCCCAGATTGAAGCAGGTGTGCAGACCCTGCCCATCGAAAACCACATGTTCGGGTTCCGGTTGGAGAAAGCTGCGGATTTCCAGGTTGTTGGTGATCACGATGGAGGAGGCCAGCGAATAGGTTCCGGGCATCACAAAGATGACATCCCCATCCTGGGCGTAGGGCAATACCTGTTGAAGCGTGTGGGCCGCCTCGTTCCAGCCGTTGGTATAGGGTGGGTTCTGGACTGGACTATTCATGTTCACCCAGTAGGTTTCGCTAGCTTGAGTCGAGCAAACTGCACCCAATGCCAATGTAAAGAGACTTCGTTTAATGTTTTGAAACGTCATCATAATTCCTGTCCGGTTTAATCTCTTGGGTTTGATAGGCGAAATATTTAAAAGATTGTATATGAGTTTAGTGCCCGGAACCCAGTAAAATATGTACCAAGATATACGCGTATATGCGCATCGGTAATTATGCATATGCATGCTTGTTTAGATGCCGGTGTCGAAAGTGGCCGCGATCTGGGAAGTCCGCGTCGCCAAGTTGGCACGCATGAACGGCGATCCGCGAACGCCCTGTTTTGGCGCTCGATCCGCTGAGCAAAAAAAAGCCCCGACAGTCGAACGGCTGTCGGGGCTTTAGGAGGAGATGGGATCAGTTGGCCTTGACGGCGTCGAGCTCGATCTCAAAGAGGAGGTCGTGCCGACAGACGTCGGCATGCGAAATCGCCACCGGAAGTTCGGGCAGGTTGTTCTTGGTGCAATATTCGGCGAGCAGGTGCGCTTCGTCGAAGTTTTTGAAGTAGGCGATGGCGCGGGAGGTGTCGCCCCAATCCATGCCGCGGGATTTGAGGATTTCGTGAACGACTTCCATGGTCAGCCCGATCTGCTTTTCGCAGTCGTCGAGGTGGACGGTTTTTCCGCCGGGCTCGATGCTGGCGGTGCCGGAAATGGTTAAGAGCCGCGAGCCGGGTTGGTCAATTTCAACCGCACGTGCAAACGAGCTCTTGTAGTCCAGTGCGGGGCACTGCAAAGGGGAGGGGACGGCAAACACCTTCACGCCGTCGTGCTTGGGCTTAACGGCCCAAAGCGCGCAAACCATCTCTTCGCCAGCGGCGGAGCCTGCGCCGATGCCGGTGCTGGCCGGTACCATTTTCTCGAACGTGCCGCGTTCCTTGAAGAACTGGGTCCGGACGACATTGAATTCGTCGTACCACTCGAGCAGGTTGTTCAGGTAGATCCAGGTGCGGGCGATATCGGTGAAGACCATATCGGCCTGCTTGAGCAGGTTTTCCATTTTTTCGAAGACGGCCCGCGCCTGTTCTTCGCGGCCCAGGGTGAGGTCGTCGGCACGGATGTCGCCGAGCAGGCAATAGCGCGCGTCTTCGGTGTCGTACCAGTTGCCGACCTTGCGGTCGCCGTCCATGACGGGATGGAGATCGGTGCCGGAAAGGGCGATGAACTGGGTTCCGGTGATGGTCGAACCCGAGCAGGCATCGCCATGCAGAAGGGTGAGGGGCCAGTCGAGCTGCTTGATGGCGGAGACGGCCTGCGGATAGAACTGCCGCCCGCCAAACAGGTATTGGAACGCGATTTTTGCACCGCGTTCGGCCATCTCGGCCGAAACCCGGTCAAACACATCGTGCATGTTTTCTTCGGTGGTGTTCGCCGTGGTGAAGTAGGCCTTTACGCCATCGTGGGGGAATTCCACGATCTGCATGGTGTCGGTCGGATTGATGATTGATTCTTCCATATTCAGTGTGTCTTTCATTTGCCCGGTCTTTTGGAAGGGCACTTTTGATGTTCTAGTAGCAGTTAACATACCAGACTCCTTTCGTTTTATGCCGCCTCCCGCAACGGACTTCAACCATGAGACGCTTCGCATATGTGCCGTTGGACAGAAAGAAAACCCAATGTCTGCATTTCCGGGCCGACCGTGTCAGAAGAGGAGGGGGCCATCCGTCCCCTATTATGGATCAGGTGGATTTGCTTAGGAGGAAGATGAAGATTTTGATGGGTTTGGCTGTGGTTTTATTGGGCGGTGCGGCGATGGCTGCGGATGTGTTGGTTGAGGTGGAAACCTTTGCCGAAAAGGGGGGGTGGGTGGTGGATCAGCAGTTCACCCATACCATGGGCTCCCCCTATTTGCTGGCGCATGGCATGGGCAAACCGGTTGCCGATGCCCGGGGAAGAGCGACGTTCCCTGCTGCCGGAACCTACCGGGTCTGGGTGCGCACCCGGAACTGGGTGCCCGGCGATTGGCCGGCCCCGGGGCGCTTCAAGGTGAAGGTCGGCGACCGCCTGCTTCCCGCCGAATTCGGCACCCGCACGGGCTGGGGATGGCAGGACGGCGGAACGGTCGAACTCCCCGGCGGGGACGTGGAGCTTCGTCTGGTGGATCTAACCGGCTTCGAGGGGCGCTGCGATGCCATCCTGTTTTCGACCGATCTTGAAACGGCGCCTTCCGATACGCTGGAAAGACCCGGGCCGGAACCCGCCCCGGCCGGTAGGTTTGACGTGGTGGTGGTCGGCGGCGGCATTGCCGGTTGCGGCGCCGCCCTGGCCGCCGAGCGCCAAGGGCTCAAGGTGGCGCTGATCCACGACCGTCCCCGTTTGGGCGGGAATGCCAGCGACGAAGTGCGGGTGCATACCCTCGGGATTCATGGGAAGGGCGAAGCGATTCTTTCCGGGATTGATTCCGAGCATTGGAAAAACGGGTCTGCCGAAGCCATTCAGGACACGGAAAAAAGGCACCGTACGCTCGATGCCAGCGACGTTAGGCAATTCCTCTGTTGGCGGGCCTACGGTGTGCAAATGAATGGGCACCGCATCAAAAGCGTCGATGCGCGGCATATTGAAAGCGGAGCGGCACTGCGGTTCGAAGCCCCCGTCTTCATCGATTGCACGGGCGACGGCTGGATTGGTTTCTGGGCCGGCGCCGATTTCCGCTACGGCCGGGAAAGCCGGAACGAATTTGACGAGGGCTGGGAGAAGCATGGCGACTTGTGGTCGCCCGAAACGCCCGACAACCGGGTGATGGGGGCCTCGGTGCTCTGGAATTCGCACCGGCTCGAAAAGCCGTCGTCGTTTCCCGAGGTGCCGTGGGCGATGGATGTGGCGAAGGACCATGCCGCCATCAACGGCGAATGGCAGTGGGAGTTTTCGCATAACGACCTGCACCAGATCAACGATGCCGAGGAGATCCGCGACCACCTGTTCCGCGCCATCTACGGCTCGTTCAGCAACGCCAAGAAAAATCCCGAAAACGCCACCGTGGAACTCAAATGGGTGGCGCACATTGCCGGCAAGCGCGAATCGCGCCGCCTGGTGGGCGACTATGTCTACACGATGAAGGATGTGACCGAAAAGCGGACGTTCCCCGATACGGTCGTTACGGAAAAGCGCGCCATCGACGTCCACTACCAGGAAAAGCTCAAGGGCAAGCCGGTGGATTTCCTCTCCGAGGCGCTCTTCCTGCGCAAAGGCGAATACCGTATTCCGTTCCGCTGCCTCTATTCCCGCAACATCGAAAACCTGATGATGGCCGGGCGCTGCTTCAGCTGTTCGCATGTCGGGCTGGGCGGCCCGCGCGTCATGAACACCACCGGGCAAATGGGCATTGCCACCGGCAACGCCGCCGCGCTCTGCATCGAGCACAACACCACCCCGCGCGGCGTCTACGAAAACCACCTCGCCGAGCTGCGGCGTCTCTGCGGATACTAGCCGGTGCTTCGACGGCCGGACCTTGGAAATTCCGTGCATCGGAAGTGTTGATCTATTCCTGTTGGATCAGCATTATCTCCGCAATATGGAGAAAGAACCTGCAACGGGCAACGAATGGGAGCGAGTGGGATGACGGGATTGGACTGGGGAGTAATCGGAATCTATTTTGCCGCGCTGATTGGCGTGGTGTGGTGGTCTTCACGCAAGCAGGATACGTCGGCGGACTATTTCCTGGCGGGGCGCAACATTGGCTGGTTTGCCATCGGCAGCTCGCTGTTCGCCTCGAACATCGGTTCGGAGCACATTGTCGGCCTCGCCGGTTCCGGCGCTTCGACCGGCATGGCGATGGCGCACTGGGAAATGCATGCGTGGGTCATGCTGCTGCTCGGTTGGGTCTTTGTTCCGTTCTACTACCGCGCCAACGTCTTCACGATGCCGGAGTTCCTTGAAAAGCGCTTCAATGCGAAGGTGCGTTGGATTCTCTCGGTCGTGTCGCTCGTTGCCTACGTGTTCACCAAGGTGTCCGTCACGGTCTATGCCGGGGCGCTGGTGTTCCAGACCCTGCTGCCCGAAATGCAGCTGACGCTCTTCGGCCAGGTGTGGGGCCCGTTCTGGATCGGTGCCTTCGCGACCGTGGTGCTGACCGGCATCTACACCATCTTCGGCGGCTTGCGCGCCGTGCTCTACACCGACACCGCCCAGGCCATCATCCTGCTGATCGGTTCCTTCTTCATCACCTTCTTCGGCCTCAAGGCCCTGGGCGGCTGGGGCGAGCTGCGCGCGGTTTGCGGCGAACGCGCCACCGAGCTCGCCTTGTGGCGCCCGATGGTCCAGGCCGGGTCGGAGCTGCCCTGGTGGAAAAACGGCGACTTCCCGTGGCTCGGCATCATGCTGGCATCGCCGATCATCGGCATCTGGTATTGGTGTACCGACCAATACATCGTCCAGCGCACGCTCGCCGCCAAGAACCTCACCATGGCGCGGCGCGGCGCCATCTGGGGCGCGTTCCTCAAGGTGTGGCCGGTCATGATTTTCCTCGTCCCCGGCATGATTGGCTGGGCGCTGCACCAGAAGGGCATCATCGCCATCCCCGCCAAGTTGGTGAACGGGGTGGAGGTGGCCCCGATCGACGGCGACCAGGTCTTTGCAACCATGGTGATGAACATGCTGCCGACCGGCCTGCGCGGCCTGGTGGTCGGCGGCCTGCTGGCGGCCCTGATGAGCTCGCTCTCCTCGCTGTTCAACTCCTGCGCCTCGCTCTTCACGGTCGACATCTATGAAAAGCTGCGGCCGAACCAGTCCGAAAAACACCTCGTGACGGTTGGCCGCTTCGCGACCTCGATCATCGTGCTGTTGGGCATGGCCTGGATTCCGGTCATGTACAAGGTGGCCGGCGGCGGGCTCTATCAATATTTGCAAAGCGTGCAGGGCTATCTCGCCCCGCCGATCACTGCCGTCTTCCTGCTCGGCCTCTTCTGGAAGCGCATCAACGCGCAGGGCGCCATGTGGGGCTTGCTGGTCGGCTTCCTGCTCGGCATGGCCAAGCTCACCATCCAGGCCAAGTTCGGAACGCTCGATCCAACCAAGGTGGCCGATCCCGCCTTCCTCGCCGCCATCGGCGACTTCAATTTCCTCTATGCCTCCGGTGTGCTGTTCCTCATCAGCATCGCGGTCGTGATCGGCGTCTCGTTCGCCCATCCCGCCCAGGACGAAGCATCCATTGCCGGGCTCACCTACGCCTCGCTCGACAAGAAGGAGGTCCGCGCCTCGGTCGAACGGTTCGATATCGTCCTGACGGCGGTTGCCGTTGTCCTGATCGTCGGCATGTATCTCTACTTCAGCTTCTGGCTGAATTAGGGGGCAGCATCGGGGAGTTTGTTTTTTTTGTCACCCCCCGCGCCGATCGGGCGTTTAGGGGGGTGGTATGAATTCTAATGAAAAAATTGCTGATTTGTTTCGGTGGGGGGATTGTTCCGCCCGCCATCAATATTTTTCAGCGGAAGGGACTACCAAGATGAAACGAATGTTTTCCGTTTTTTTGCTGGCCGCGATAACCTGCGTGGGCCAACCCAACATCGTCTACTTCAATGCCGACGATCTCGGCGTGATGGATGTGGGGTTCAACTCGGAGCGTTACCACACGCCCAACATTGACCGCCTCCGGGCGGAAGGCATGCTGTTCACCGAGGCCTATGCGCCGGCGGCCAACTGCGCCCCCAGCCGGGTCTGTGTGTTCAGCGGCCAGTATGGCCCGCGCCACGGCGTCTACACGGTGGGCAATTCCGACCGCGGCAGCGCAAAGCACCGCAAAATCGTTCCGGTGGAAAACCGCCTATTCCTTCCCCCGCATAACCTGGCCATCCCGCAGGCGCTGAAGGCGGCGGGCTATAGGTCGATCCATCTCGGGAAGTGGCATGTGAGCAAGGACCCCTTGGAGCAGGGGTTCGATGTGAACATTGGCGGGGGCAAGGAAGGCGGGCCATCGGGCGGCGGATATTTTTCGCCCTTCCAAAGCGGGCCGATGCAACCGTTCAGCGACCTCTACCCCAAGGGCACGCACCGGGTGGACATTTTCGCGGACCAGGCGATCCGGTTCATGCGCGAAAACAAGGAGGGCCCCTTCTTCCTGCACATGGCCTATTATTCCGTCCACTCGAAACTGGAGGCGGTGCCGGAGTTCATCGAAAAGTATCGGGGCAAGGAGGTGGATGCCGTCTATGCCTCGATGATCGAGAAGATGGATCAGGGCATCGGCCGAATCCTGGATGAGCTGGAGGCGCTGGGGCTGAAGGAAAACACGCTGGTGCTGTTCTGTTCCGATAACGGCGGCATCTGCAAGACCTCCAGCCAGCAGCCCTTCCGCGCGGGCAAAGGGTCCTATTTCGAAGGCGGCACCCGCGAGCCGCTGGTGGTGCGCTGGCCGGGAAAGGTGAAGCCGAATTCGACCTGCCAGGTTCCCGTCATTGGAATTGATTTCTATCCCACCTTCCTCGACGCCGCCGGGCTGCCGGCGCCGGAGGGCAAGCAGCTCGACGGCGTGAGCCTTGTACCGCTCCTGACCGGCGCCGCTCCGATTCCGGAGCGCACCCTGTTTTGGCATTTCCCGGTCTACCTCCAGAAATACAGCGGCGTTGACGATGAGTCGCACGATCCCCTGTTCCGCACGCGGCCGGGCTCCTCGCTTCGGCAGGGCAAATGGAAGCTGCATGAATATTTCGAGGACGGCCGCATTGAACTCTACGATCTTGAAGCCGATGTCGGGGAACGGAAAAATATCGCGGCGAGCCATCCGGAAAAGGTGGCGGAGCTGCACCGTTTGCTGAAGGAGTGGCGCAACGAAACGAACGCGCCGGAACCGACCGGCCCGAACCCGGGCTACGACGCGAAGGCCGAGGCCGCCGCGATCCAGAAGGAACGGAAGAAGGCATGATGAAAACAAGCAATAGGAGATGCCATGTTTAAACATATACTCGCCGCGCTGCTTCTTGGCGCGGCGGCAAGGGCGGAAAAGCCCAACCTGATCTATATTCTGGCCGACGATCTCGGCTACGGCGACTTGAGCTGCCTCGGGCAGGAGCATTTCAAGACGCCGCACATCGATGCGCTCAAGGCGAAGGGCATGTTTTTCGAGAACCACTATTCGGGCAGCACGGTCTGCGCACCGTCGCGCTCGGCGCTGCTGACCGGCCAGCACACCGGGCACACCTTCGTTCGCGGCAACAAGGAAATCATGCCGGAAGGGCAGCACCCGATTCCCGCGGAGGTCGTGCTGCTGCCGGAAATGCTCAAGGACGCCGGCTATGTGAGCGGCGCGTTCGGCAAGTGGGGGCTGGGCTATCCCGGTTCCGAAGGCGATCCCCTCAAGCAGGGCTTCGATGTCTTCTACGGCTACAACTGCCAGCGCCTCGGCCACCACTACTATCCGTACCACCTCTGGGACCAGGATCAAAAGGTGATCCTCGAGGGGAACGCCGGAACCGCCAAGGGCGAATACGGCCCGGAGCTGATCCACGCGCGAACGCTGCAGTTTATCGAGGACAACAAGGATAAACCGTTCTTCGCCTATGTGGCCTCCATCATCCCCCACGCCGAACTGGTGGCGCCGTCGGCATACATGCAGCAGTTCCGCGGCAGGTTCGAGGAACCCAAGCCGTTCGAAGGGTGCGACGAAGGGCCGGAGCTGCGCCTCGGCCGCTACCAGTCGCAGGCCGAGCCGCGCGCGGCCTTCGCGGCGATGATCACGCTGCTCGACGACCAGGTGGGCGAGATTGTGGCCCTGACCGAAAAGCTGGGCATCGCCGACAACACCCTGATTATTTTCACCTCCGACAACGGCGCACACCAGGAGGGCGGGGCGGACCCCGCGTTCTTCAACAGCAACGGGCCGTTCCGCGGCCATAAGCGCGACCTGTTCGATGGCGGCGTGCATGTGCCCATGATGGCCTACTGGCCGGGAAAAATCCCCGCCGGAAGCACCTCGGGGCACATCTCCGCCTTCTGGGACATGGTGCCCACCTTCACCGAGCTCGCCGGCGTGCCAACGCCGGAAAACACCGACGGCATTTCCATGGTGCCTTCCCTGTTCGGCAAGGGCGACCAGCCGGAGCATAAATATCTCTATTGGGAGTTCCATGAAAAGGGCGGACGCATCGCCGTGCGCATGGGCAAGTGGAAAGGGGTGCGCTACAACGTGCTCAAGAATCCGAACGAGCCGATGAAGCTGTTCGACCTGTCGGCCGACCCCGGCGAACAGACGAATGTGGCCGACGGGCACCCGGAAACCGTTGAGCAAATCATGGCCATCATGAAAAACGCCCGCACCCATTCCGACATCTTCACCTTCGGGCAAAAGCAATTCAAAGGAGAATAGCATGCTGAAAACCACCACCTTGTTTCTATGGGCGGCCATCGCCGCAACGTCCCTCGGCTTCCAGAACGATTGGGAAAACGAACGGATGATTGAAAAGGGCAAGATGCCCACGCGCGCAACTTCGTATTCCTACCAATCGGTGGCGGATGCGCTCGGTGGCGACCGTTCGCTCGCCCGGTTGAAGTCGCTCGACGGCGAGTGGAAATTCAACTTCACCCCCGATTCCAAGGACCGGCCGTTGGATTTCTTCCAGGCCGGCTTCAATGCCGCGGGCTGGGGAACCATCCCGGTTCCTTCGAGCTGGGAGATGAAAGGCCACGGCCAACCCATCTACACCAACTCCAAATACCCGTTCACGGCGAACGAGCCGTTCATCGACCGCACGAATCCCGTTGGCTCCTACCTCCGCGACTTCGAAGTTCCCGCCGACTGGAAAGACCAGCGGATCATCCTCCATTTCGGTGGCGTCTCTTCGGCCTTCTACGTTTGGCTGAACGGCGAACTGGTTGGCTACAGCCAGGGCAGCCGCCTCCCGGCGGAGTTCGATGTCACCCAGCAGCTCAAGGCCGGCAAGAACCGCCTGGCGGTGCAGGTGTTCCGCTGGTCGGACGGCTCCTACCTCGAAGACCAGGACATGTGGCGCCTGAGCGGTATCCACCGCGAAGTGCTGCTGCTGGCGCAACCGAAAATCGCGTTGAACGATTTCTTCGTCAAGGCCTCCGCCGACGGGCGGCTGCAGGTGCGCCCGCGCATCCTCTCGGATGCGTTGAACAATTCCAAGGGCTGGAACCTTTCCGCGCAGTTGTACGATGCCGACGGCAACGCCGTGCTCGGAAAACCGATGCAGCACGGCCTGCATAAGATCCTGAACGAATCCTATCCGCAGCGCGACAACGTGCCGTTCGGCCTGCTGGAGGCCCAGGTTTCCAATCCGCGCCTCTGGTCGGCGGAGGACCCCTATCTCTACACCCTCGTCTTCAACGTAACGGGCAATGGGGGCGAACTGATGGAGGTGCGTAGCTGCAGGGTCGGTTTCCGCACCATCACAATCAGCAACAAGGCCGAAGTGCTGGTGAACGGCGTGCCGGTCAAGATGATGGGCGTCAACCGCCACGACCACGACCATATCGAGGGCAAGGCGCTGACCCGCGAGGACATCCGCAAGGACGTCGAGCTGATGAAGCAGTTCAACTTCAATGCCGTGCGCACCTCGCACTACCCGAACGATCCCTATTTCTACGACCTGTGCGATGAATACGGAATCTACGTCATGGACGAGGCCAACATTGAATCGCACGATGTCCGCGGGCAGCTGGTCAACCGCGCCTCCTGGCACTATGCCGTCAACGACCGCGTCCTGCGCATGGTCGAGCGCGACAAGAACCACCCGAGCATCGTCTCGTGGTCGCTCGGCAACGAGTCGGGCTATGGCCCCATCCACGCCGCCGCCGCAGGCTGGATCAAGGATTACGACCCGACCCGCTTCATCCACTACGAAGGTGCGCAGGGCGATCCGAATTTGCCCGGCTACGATCCGAAGATGGCGATGATGGCGGGGCAGACGCATCCGCTGCTGGCCAATCCCGACGATCCTCCCTGTGTCGATTGCGTCAGCCGCATGTATCCCTCCGTCGCCCAGTTGAAGGCTCTCGCCGAAGCGGAGCATATCAAGCGCCCGGTCGTCATGTGCGAATATGCCCACGCCATGGGCAACTCGCTCGGCAACATGACCGACTATTGGGACCTGATCCGCTCCAAGCCCAACCTGATGGGCGGCTATATCTGGGACTGGATCGACCAGGGCGTCCTGGCCAAAAACAAGGACGGGGTCGAATACTATGCCTACGGCGGCGACTTCGGCGACAAACCCAACAGCGCGAACTTCTGCATGAACGGCGTCATCAACTCCGACCGTACGCCGGGGCCGAAAACGTGGGAATGCAAATATATCTTCCAGCCGGTCGTTTTCGAGGCCGTTGACCTGAAGGCCGGCAAGGTCAAGATCGCCAACCGCTTCAATTTCGCCAACCTGAAAAACTATTCCATCCGCTGGAGCCTCTCCGAGGAAGGAACGGTTGTTCAGGATGGCAAGCTGGATGCCATCGATCTGCCCGCCGGTCAAAGCCGCGAAATCAAGGTTCCGTTCAAACCAACTCAGTCCGGCAAGGAGGTCTGGTTGCGCCTGGGCGTGCACGAAACCACGGCCAAGCCCTGGTGCAAGGCCGGCTTCGAAATCGCCAAGGAGCAGTTCCTGGTGAAGGGTGGCGATGGCTCACCGAGCCGTCCGTCGTCCGGTGCAAAACTGGTGGCCAAGGACGGTGCGAAGGCGGTCGTCTTCAACGGCAAGGGCTTCTCGGCCTCGGTGGACAAGGCCAGCGGTGAACTCGTCAGCTATGCGGTCAAGGGCGAAGAGTGGATCAAGAGTCCGCTGCGCCCCGCCTTCTGGCGCCCGCAGACCGACAACGACGCGCGGGGCGGAAGCACCCATAAGCGCATGACGCATTGGAAGGATATCGACGGCAAGCTGGCCACGGAGTCGGTTAAGCTGGAAAAGCCGAACCGGGTGGTTGTGAAAAAGACGGCGGAGAAAACCGACCTAACCATCACCTACACCTTCGGGGACAACGGGGTCGTGGAAGTGGCAGCGGAACTCGACGCCGATCCTTCGTTGCCGCCGATGCCGCGCCTCGGGTTCTCCATGGGGATTTCCGGTGGATTCGGGCAGACCCGCTATTTCGGCAAGGGGCCGTGGGAAAACTATTGCGACCGCAATGCCGCAGCGGAGGTGGGCCTGTACGAAAGCCCGACCGCCAACCTGTATTATGAATATGCCAAGCCGCAGGAAAACGGCCACCGCACCCAAACGCGCTGGATCGAGCTGGCGGGCAACGCCGGCAAAATGCGGGTCGATGGCGCCGAGCCCTTCGGCTTCTCCATCTGGCCCTGGTCGTTCGAAAACCTGTCTGCCGCGAAGCATACCTACGACCTCGTCGACCAAGGGTTCTTCACCCTCAACATCGACCACCGGCACATGGGCGTCGGCGGAACCGACTCGTGGACCATCAAGGCCCTCCCGATGGAGCACTACCAGGTTCCGGCAGGGCATTACGTCTGGGCATTCACGTTGTCGCCTTCCGAATAAAGCATCATCGATAACGCACGCGTTGTCATACCAAATTAAACTTTTACCACAGAGGGCACTGAGGCACAGAGGAGCGGGATTGCTATGGTTCTCTGTGTCTCGGTGCCCTCTGTGGTGAGACCATTCAAACTAAGTTCCTATCAGTAGGGCCAGACCCACCCACGGGTCTGGCCTTTTGCGTCTCTTCCTGAAACGGAAATGAACCAACCGCAAATCAACGCCAATAGACGCGAATGGCCAATGATGACGGGCGCTTTGCTTGAGCGGTAGGATTTATTGGGAAAATTGTCCTAAAGGTCTTTGATTAATCCTATGCGCTTATTTTAGCTGGATAGTTTTTGAAATAGGTTTCGTCGGGATGCTCTGTTCGTTTCAATGGTTTTGCATTGGGTATTCATTCGCAAACTCAAAGCACTATAGGTGAATGCCGAAATGCAGACCTATCATGTGATGCGATTCCTCGCTGGTTTTTGAATAGCCGACGACCGGGCCGAGGTCATACTTCCCCACCTCGAATAGGTAGGCCGCTTCAAGATGCGTTGTATACTCGGTTTCCATACTGCCCTCATGTTCAGCCCACAGCACACCTGGAGCAACAGACAGCATCAGACCACGCCAGGGATAAACCGCAATCGGCACCATGGCGGCATAGTGTTGTTCTTCGGCGGCGATATATTCTGCGCCCAGACCGATCGCCAATTTATTCCACACACCCTCGCTTCCCAGCCGCTTCATCACATGGCCGTGAAATCCGGCAGCGTCTTCGCCTTCTTCCTTGAGGTGCACAAAGCCGACCGAAAGGCCAATTTCCAGCCCGCTTGTATCATGGCCGTGATCGTCATGGTCATGGACTTGCTGTGAAAAACAGGACGGACTCGCCCAAAACCCGCAAATTATTAAACAAACCGCGACCGGAAAAACCTTTATCTTCAACATCAGAACTCCCTTGATTATCTATTGCAAAACCTCAATGGCGGCGAACCATCCATGCTGGAGCACCGTTTGACAATTTATTTTTCCGACTAATAGAAGCAGAATATCTGATTGAGGCGGGTCATTTAATATGAGGCAACTCGGCAACTCGCAACCACTCATTTTCGAAATAGAGAACTTGTCATATTGTTTTACTCATGAAATACTTCGACCCGATTTTTTTTTTGAACTGAGATGACTATTCCGAGGCAAACTTCAAATAAAGCTCCGGCCACAATATTAACACTGTGGTTATGTTTGATATTTGCAATTTCGGGCATGGCGGAGTTTTTGCCGCATGCGGGACATCACCATCATCACCACGATGACCACTTTGAAGGCATAGCCCTGGATCACAGTGATCACGAACACCACTCTGGCGAAGTACATGGCGCAGATGTCCCTCATCCTATAAAACCCTGCTGTTTGAGCGGGAATCAGTTTCCTCCGTCGTCAAAACCCGCTTCTTTTTGTTCTGTCCACAGCCCTAACAGCTCAAAAACCTTAGCCGCTTATGGTCTGGCAGCAAATTGCATCTCGGGGGTACCTCCTCCTAAACTTGATGTAATCTCAGCTTATGCAAATTCATGCCGCCTGCTGGGCACCTTAGTGCGTCCGGACAGGACAGTTGTGCTCCTGATTTGATACGGATCTGATATCGTATCTTTTCCTAGTGCCATGGAGTTTATAACCCCATTCGGCATATCTTAAAATTTCTACCACAGGAGCACTTCATATGTGTGGTAAGTACATCTCTTTAGTTTCATCTCTTATAATTTCACAGGTCATTTGTTCCTGTTCAACAAGCACAGCGATAAAACCAACAGTGGCAATCCAAACAGAATCCAGTCGAACGGCAGGATTCTACAATGTTACGGCCAGCCGGGAGCCAGACGGCCTCCGTATCACCGGCAAACTTCATCGGAAATCTTTTCCAAAAAGTCAAAGTACTGGACACGTGGATGTTCACATTCTTGATGGCTCAGGAAAGACTCTGCAAATCGTCCACGTTAAACCTACCCCCGGGATGTTTTTCCGACGCTCCGTCGTGAAACCCCGTTTTTCGGCGTTAGTGCCGGTTGAGCCGGGTAGCGAGTTGACCGTGGAAGTCAAACATCATGCTGCATCGATTTCCGTTCATAAGCCGAATGGTTTTGATGCGACTTGACGAAGTTACTTTCGCTATCGCCCTGTGGTTTGCAGACCATGTGGCATCTTCCATCACCATCTAACTATCCAAGGAGCCCTTTATGGACCGGAGAGTTATTCTTTTAAGCTTAGTCATACCTTTATTCTTAGGGGGGTGCGTCAGTACGGAGCAGGTCAAAACGCCTCCGCCACGCCCTCTCGCAGCAAAATACGAGTTTACAGAACAAGAGGCTGAAGAGCCGGGTGGTCAATCCAAACCTCTTGCCGACCCGACAGGTGTTTTAACGCTTCAGGAGTCGCTGGCTTCTGCCCTTCTGCATAATCCCGAGCTTCGTGCTTTCTCATACGATATTCGAGTGGCGGAAGCACAGGCATTGCAGGCTGGGTTGTGGTCTAATCCGGAAATCACGGTTCTTGTGGATGAGTACAACCGCGACGGGGCCGGGTTCGACTCTGCGGAGACGTCTATCCTGTTGAGCCAGCAGTTTGAGCTCGGTGGCCAGCGCCGCAAGCGATCCCGGGTGGCGGCTATACAGGGTGAAATCGCCGGATGGGACTATGAGCGAAAGCGGTTGGATGTCTTCACCGAAACCACTCTGGCTTTTATTGATGTTTTGGCGGCCACACGCCGCCTGGAGATTGCAGAGACGCTGGTTGCGTTGGCGGTGAAGAGCAATGAAGCCGTTGTCGAACGGGTAAATGTTGGAAAAGAAGTGCCGTTGCAGGCGACAAAAACCACAGCCGAAGTTGAATTTGCCCGCTTAAAAAAGATGGAAGCCGAGAGTGAGCTGGAGACCGCCCGAAAAGGACTGGCATCTAAGTGGGGAGCTGATACGGCCCGGTTTCAGAGTTTGTCCGGAAACCTTGATCGTGTGTTGAAATCCATTCCCGAGCGGGAGCAACTGGAACAACAGCTTGCAAGCAATCCCGAGCTCGAGCGATACAACGCTGAACTGCGCCTGAAAAACGCCTCTCTCTCTCTGGAAAATTCAAGAAAAGTTCCGGATATAGAGGCTGCTATTGGTGTGAAACGTTTCGAATCGGATGGGACGGACGCTCTCTCGTTTGGCATCGGGGTTCCGCTTCCTTTGTTTAACCGGAATCAGGGTAATATTGCAGCCAGTAATTATGAATTGGCCAAAGCGGAAGCCGGACAGATTTCCGCAAAAAACAAGCTGATTGTAGAACTTGATCGGCAATACGGAGAACTCAGCCGGGCTCATCGGCGGGTGTTGATTCTTCGTTCCAAAATGATTCCCGCAATGGAAGAAGCTTATACCATGGCCCATGAAGGATACCAGGAAGGTAAATTTGATGTGCTGGACATGCTCGATGCGCAGCGAAGCCTGATGAAAAGCAAAGGCGATCTGATCGATGCGTTGGCAGATTACCACACCTCTGTCGCAGCCATTCAGAGAATCATTGGCATCAACCTTGAAGATTTGACCGAAAAAGATTTGGAGAACGTAGAATGAAAACCGTAACGAACCACAAGATAACTATCATGAGCATCGCCCTGTTATTTGCAGGGTTTTCAACCCTGGAGACACATGCCGCCGGAGAACATGCAGATAATGTCACGCATGATGATCAAGTAAAACGGCTGGTCGTAACGCAGGAACAGGTAAAACAGCTGGGCATAAAAATCTCGAAGGCAAAGACCGGCAATGTACCGAACGAAATCCGGACGCCAGGAGAAATCCGAATGGATGAAAACTGGGTCGCCCATGTGGCCCCTCAAATCACCGGTGTGGCCAAACAGGTCAATGGGAAACCGGGTGAGTGGGTTGAAAAAGGCGCCGTTCTTGCCGTCATTAACAGCCGAGAGCTGGCCACTGCAAAATCAGAATACCTTGCAGCGGTTGAGGTGACCGCTTTGAGGGAGGAGAGCTTTAAGCGCGAAGAAAAACTGTTTAGCAAAAAAATCTCGGCGGAACATGCTTATCATGAAGCTGAACTGGCTTTAAGCGAGGCCCGCATCACCGAACGGAACTGTCGTCAAAACCTGCTGTCTTTCGGTTTAACACAGGATGAGTTGAAAAAACTGGATCAGGAAACGGAGGAGGACTTTTCTTCATACCGGGTTGCTGCTCCGATTCAGGGCACTATCATTCAAAAAGACCTGATTCAGGGTGAGGTGATCCAGGAGGGTGAAAATCTGTTTGTTGTTGCCGACCTATCATCGGTATGGGTGGATCTGGCGATTGGGCAGAACGACATCCCGTTAATCAAAAAAGGCTATCCTGTTACGATTCAGTTGCCTGGAGCATTGGACGTATCCGCAGCGGTCGGCTTTATTTCTCCGGTGGTCGATCCGCAAACCCGAACAGCAGCAGTGAGACTTACGCTGGATAATGCGAACGGCCACCTGCGCCCCGGAACTTTTGTGGAGGCCATCATCCAGATTCCATCCGACCGGCAGGCTATTGTTGTGCCTAAAGATGCGGTGCAGCTGGTCTTCGACCATCCCACTGTTTTTGTGTGGAATAACGGGTCTTTTGAGCAACGTGAAGTTTCAACCGGAATTTCCGATGGAAAAAATATCGAAATCCTCTACGGAGTTTCTGAAGAGGAGCTCGTCGCATCAGTAAATGCATTCCATTTAAAGGCTGAGGTCATCAAGGCTGCCGCCGGTGATATTGTCAGCGGCCATGGACACGCCCACTAAACCCCGGAGCTCGATACATGATTGATAACATTATCCACATTGGACTCCGGCACAAACTGCTGGCGTTTATTATCGCAGTATCCGTCTGCGCCCTTGGAGTGTATTCGCTGTCGCGGCTCTCCATTGACGCCTTTCCGGACATCAGTCCGAATCTGGTTCAGGTATTTGCTGAAGTCGATGGAATGGCTCCGGAAGAAGTGGAGCAATTGGTGACCCGGCCCACGGAAACCGCCATGCGCAATATTCCCGGCGTACAGAAAATCCGATCGCTCTCCTCGTTGGGACTTTCCACGGTCAACATCTACTTTGAAGACGATGTAGACATCTTTCTCGCCCGCCAGCTTGTTTCGGAACGTCTCAAGTTGGCAGAGGAAGGAATTCCCAAAGGAATCGATATGCCACACGGGCTCGAAATGGGGCCGGTCGCCAGTGGCATGGGCAAAATTCTTGCCTACTACCTTCAGGCCGACGGCCACGACATTACCGAAGTGCGCACGCTTCATGAGTGGGTGGTCAAACGCGGGGTAGAAACGGTTCCCGGGGTGGCCAAGGTCGTCAGCCAGGGCGGCTTCATGCGCCAGTATGAGGTTGAACTCTCACCTGAAAAGCTCCTGTCCCACCGTCTAACAGCCAGCGAAGTCGGCGATGCCATTCGTCTGAACAATGCGAATTCCGGTGCGGGACTGATTACGAGTGGAAGCGAGGAATTAATTGTCCGCACACTTGGGCGGGTGAGCACGGTGGATGAGATATCCAACACCGTCGTCAAAACGGTTGATGGCAAGCCGGTTCTGGTGAAGGATCTTGGCCGTGTGCAGCTGGGCGGCGCTTTCCGGCGCGGGGTGGCTGTGATGAATGGCCAGCAGGAAGTTGTTTTGGGCGGGATCTACAAGATCCACCGAGCCAATTCCTTTGAGGTGATCCAGGCCTTGCAGGAACGAATTGATGAGATTAACGAATCATTGCCTACAGGAATTCGGGTTGTTCCTTATTATGATCAGTCAGACCTGGTATCGAGCAGCATAAAAACGGTTCGCAACGCCTTAATTCTTGGACTGGTACTGGTCTCTCTCATTGCATTCCTTTTCCTCGGGAATGTGCGTAATGCCTTAATCATGGTTTGTTCGTTGCCCTTTGCCCTTCTTTTCGGCATCACGCTCATGGAATGGAACGGTATCCCCGGCGATCTGATTTCTCTGGGGGGTATGGCTATCGCGCTCGGCATGATTATCGATGCAACGATCATTATGGTCGAGAAGCTTCAGACGGCAGCCGGTAAACCCGCAACCCGGGAGGAGAGTGAAAATGCTATCCTCAAAGCGGCTCAGGAAGTGGGTCGCCCCATTGTGTTTGCCGTTGCGGTGATCTGCGTTGTATTCCTCCCGATCTTCACGCTGGGAGAAGTGGAAGGAAAAATGTTTCGTCCATTGGCCTTTGCCGTTGTGGCAACGATGATCGGCTCTCTTTTATACGCTCTGTTGGTTGCCCCCATCTTTTTCCGGATCATGCACCGCTTTGACCATAAACGTTCCGGTCATGGGCCGGGACGTATGCTTGAGCCCTTGCTGGATCGATATGAGATCCTGATTCGGAAAACGCTCGGCCATCCGTATCGGCTGGTTATCATCCTGATTGCTCTGCTGGGCAGTGGTGTTTTCGGGTTCATGCAGCTGGGAAGGGAATTTGTTCCTGTGCTTCAGGAAGGGACGATCAACTGCTACGCATACATGAATCCGAATGTTTCGCTCGATGAGATTCAAAAGGTGTGTACACAGATATCGCGAACCGCAAAAGAAATACCGGAGATCGAGAACATTATCGCCGATATTGGCTATGGTGAAGTGGGGCCGCACATGCACCACACCAACTATGGCTGCATCACGATCACACTCAAGCCCCGCCGGTTTGGGCAGAAACAGCGCAGCCAACAGGAAGTGGTCGCGGCACTCGACGAAAAGCTGAACAACATTCTGGGCGTGACCGTTGGATTCTCTCAACCCATCGCCCACGAAGTGGACGGTTTAATATCCGGAGCGGGTGCTCAGGTGGTGATGAAAATATTCGGCGACGACATGGCAAAACTGGGCGCATTGGGTGCAAAAGTTGAACAGGTCGTTTCCGGAGTCGATGGAGTTGCGGATCTCCAGGTTGAACAAACCGATGGCCAAACACAGATGCAGTTGCAGTTAGACGCCATCAAGCTGGCCCGCTACGGATTGAACAAACATGAAGTTCAGTCCGTTGTCCACCAGGCTCTCACCGGCGAGATTGCCGGAGAAATTTTTGAGGGCGAGCGTTCGTCTCGCATCCTTGTCCGACTGGACAAACGCTATCAGGAAAATCGGGACAAAATCGTCAACCTGCCGATCCTGACACCTGCTGGTTCATACGTGCCGCTCGGAAATCTTGCGAGCGTCAAAACCTTAACCGGCTTACGCCAGATCAGCCGCGAGAATACGCAGCGCTATATTTCAGTACAGTGCAACGTACGCGGACGTGATGTGGGGTCATTTGTGCAGGAAGCACAGCGCGCAGTGGATAATGCAGCCATTCTTCCATCTGGATACCGAATCGCATGGGGAGGACAGTTCGAGCTGCAGCAGGCCGCCAATCGGCGACTCGCCATTGTCGTTCCCATTACACTCGTGCTGGTCTTGTGCATGCTGTATGCCCTGTTCAATTCGATCCCCCTCGCGTTATTGATCATGCTTAACGTTCCGTTGGCCCTCGTCGGAGGCATACTTTCCCTGGCTGCATTCAGGGAAAATATCAGCATCCCGTCATCCATCGGTTTTATCGCCCTGTTCGGGATCGCCCTCACCGATGGAGTGGTTCTTGTTTCGCGCATAGAAACCCTGAGAAAAGAGGGCGCAGAAATGCTGGATGCCATCATATCGGCCTGTCGGACCAAATTCAGGCCGGTGCTTATGACCACCGTGACCACAGCACTCGGCCTTTTGCCGTTGATCATCGCATCAGGCACGGGCTCGGAAGTTCAGCGCCCATTGGCCATTGT
This sequence comes from Pontiella desulfatans, assembly GCF_900890425.1. Taxonomy (NCBI): domain Bacteria; kingdom Pseudomonadati; phylum Kiritimatiellota; class Kiritimatiellia; order Kiritimatiellales; family Pontiellaceae; genus Pontiella; species Pontiella desulfatans. The sequence goes on from NZ_CAAHFG010000003.1 coordinate 217,894, forward strand.
GGTGGTTTTCGGCCTCTTCACATCCACTATTGTCACCCTGTTTATCCTGCCTGCGGCCTATATCTGGATGGCGAAAAAAGGCATGACTTCTGTTAAACAAGACGCAACCTAAACCAAGGAGAAGAACATGAATAAACAAAAATATTACTTCGCGGCACTGGCCCTTATATCCAGCCTATTTATCGGATGTGCAGAACATGACGATGACCATGGTCATGATCACCCGGACGGGCATGCGCATGCTGAAGACGCTGAGTCGCATGCTCACGACACGGATTGGCAACCTGAGTTTGCAGATTTTGACGACGATCAAGGTCATGGCCATGACCACACCCCTCACGATGGCATCATCGTACCCTTCCGCACCGGACAATCACAGGCTGGTTTCCTCGAACTCAAGCTCCATGACGACAAGGGCGACCTTGAACTCTGGCTTACCAAGGACAAAGCGGGGGCCACTCCCTTTGACCTACCTCTCGACTCTATGGTCGCGGTATTGTTTCCGCAGCTAGGCGGGAAAACCGTTGAGCTTCAGGTCCGCAACGACCAGCAGAATGAGGATGAAGACGGCAAGGGCAATATCCGCAACAAAAAGACAAACTACTTCATATTCCCTGGCGACACCAAAGCCGATGCGTCATTTCTCGTCGGCAAGGATTTCGTGGCTGAAGTAGTTATCTCCTTTGCTTCGGAGGGCATTACTCATACAACAGCCCCCTTCAAACTCAGTCCACATTCGCACTAACAGGTGAACAGTAGTTTATGAAATGTCCTGCTGGATGTAGAAATATATTGGCATCTAGAAATCCTGAAAAAATGAATGAATTGAGGAAGGATAATTAGGACAAAATGAGGTTTCTTTTATGCCGTAGCCATGAATTATTTTGTCCTAATTATTTGTTAAACAAAATGCACGATAAGAGGTTGAGGATGTAAGGAACTAATTCGCACTAATCGTCACTAATTCATCCAGCTAAGTTCCAGATGCTCTTGATTCGTGTTCATTAGTGGTTCAAGAAGATGGAAATTCGGGGTTGTGGCAAGCAAAGGCTGGCGGAGGAGGGGGGATTCGAACCCCCGAGACCTTTCGGCCCACACGATTTCGAATCGCGCGCCTTCAACCACTCAGCCACCCCTCCGAAACGTAGGAAAATCTACGAAGAGCAAGAAGGTAGTAGCTTCATCCCCGTCGGGCAAGTCCTTTTGTTTTGAATGTTTAAGGCCGGATTGTCCCAAGGCCGGATTGTCTCAAATTAAACTGATTCGTTTTTTACCACGGAGGGCACTGAGGCACAGAGGAGCGGGGTTGCCATGGTTCTCTGTGTCTCGGTGTCCTCTGTGGTGGGACCATTCAAGAGCCTCGCCCTCCAAGGTGGGCAATCGCGTGAGTCAAACCTACGTTTTTTATCCTTAACCCGGGAATGGAACCACGGATGAACACAGATGGACGCTGATATTCAAGAAGATACGAAATTTGTCCCACCCTCCCCGAGGGATAGATGTCGGTTAAGCATATCCTGTTTGGGCATCTGTGCTTATCCGTACTACTATCCGTCAATTTCTTATTTTCATGACAAGTTTTCACCACCCGCTGCGCTAGAGGACACTGAGGCTCAGAGGATTAGGATGCTCTGTGTCTCTGAGTTCTCTGTGGTAAAAAAATCTGAGTCTTCGGTGTTAATCAGTGGTTCTAAACAATTTGGTTGCGGCTATGCCGCGCCAGGTTCTCTGTGGTAAAAAAATCCGTGTCTTCGGTGTTCATCAGTGGTTCTAAACAATTGGGTTGCGGCAATGCCGCGCTAGGTTCATCTGTGGTTCATTTACGTTTCCAGGTTTATGCATCCCCCCGCTGATGCGGAAACGCGAATGACCCTCGAAATGCGCCCGTCTTCGTTGTTTGAGGTTGCGCATCGTTGTTTTTGCATTAACTTCAACGGATGCCCATTCGCTGGAATACAACGGTACGGAGAAAAGGCCGAGCAATACCTCGGAATCGACCATGGCTAACATAGGATTGCCACGAAGAGGCACAAGAAGCACAAGGGCGCCGGTAGGGAAGGTCTTCGTGCTTCTTGTGCTTTTTTGTGGCCAATCCATGCCGATCCTGTCGCAACCGGAGGGGAAGGCGGCGGACTATTACCGGATACTGGAACGGAATCCACGACCGGGCTATCTCTTCGAACGCTTCCGCGATGCCTGGCTGGAGCAGCACGACCTGGCGGAGCTTGAGACGTTCCTGGCCGAGGAGGAGATGGATCTCCTGCTTGCGTTCCACTATGAGGCCGGCGGCGAACCCCAGCGCGCGGTCGAGGTCTACGGCCGCCTGCTCGAAGCCCGTCCCGACTGGCCGCAGGTGCTGTTCTACAGCGCATCCGCCCACGCGCGGCTCGGCCACTATCCGATCGCCGGGAAGCAGGTGGAAAAGCTGTTGGCGCAGGAGCCCGATGCCGAGCTGCGGCGCAAGGCGCTGGCATTGCTGGGGCGTTGCCAGGTGCGTGCGGGGCGGACGGAAGAGGGCGTGCAAACCTGGGAGCGCATGCTCGCCGACGAAGGGTTGGATTCCGGCGTCGCCGACGATCTGCTCGACCTGCTGCTTGCCGAAGGGCTCCACGAAAAGGCGCTGGAGCTTTGCAACCGGATGCTGGCCGGAACCACCGATGCGTTTCGCGGTGTTGAGCTGCGTATGCGCAAGGCGATCATCCTCGTCCGGCTCGACCGGCGCGACGATGCGGTGGCCTGCCTGCGCGAAGCCTTCGGGAAGGCGGGGCAGGGCTCGTGGTTGCGGCGCGACCTGCTCGCGCGTATCGATCGGCTCTATCGCGGCGCCGACAATCTGGACGGCCTGCGCATGTGCCTCGCCGAGATGCGGAAGGTGTGGCCCCGGTCGCAGCAGCTGCAACAGCGATATGCCGAAACGCTGGCGGCGACCGGGAAGGATGCCGAGGCGCTCGAAACCGCGCGCGCGCTGGTGGCGGCGATGCCCGGCGAGCGCGAGGTGCGCGAATGGTATGCCGGGTTCCTGCTCAACCTCGGCGAGACGCAGGAGGCCATCCGCCTCATGGTGGAGTTCCTTGACCGCTTCCCGGACGACAACGACCTGCGCCTGCGCATGGCCGCGCTCGACGAAGCAAAACGCACGCACTGGATTTGGCAATACCTTGAACATTCGGCCGCCCGCGAATCGGACTATCTGCGGGCGGCGCGGGAACTCAAGCGCTTCGGGTTGGATAACGAAGCCACCTCGGTCTACATGGAAATGCTGGCCCGTTGGCCGGAGTCGTTCGACGGCCGCGAGGCCGTTGCGCTGCACCTGGCGCGGCAGGGCGGCGTGCAGTTGAAGCTGGCCATGAAGCACTATGAGTGGCTCGCGGTTCGCTGCGACCTCGAGACGCTGGTCCGGCTTTCGAAGACCCTGCTGGCGGTGAACGATGCCCCCGCCGCCGCGCACCTGCTGGCCCTGCGCACGGACGATTTCGCGAACGAGTATCGTTTTGCGGCGGCGCGCTACGAGGCGGCCTTCGCCGCTGGCGAGCTGGACCAGGCGCTGGAGCTTGGGTGGGTTCGCGTAGACCTGGCCCAGGCGCCGGCCGAACTCGAACGCTCGGTGGCGGAGCTGCTCTATCTGCTTAAGATGGAAAAGAAAACCAAGGCCTGGAGCGAGCGCCTGGAAAACGAGCAGGGGCGTGGCATCGGGCGCACATGGCTGCTCGCTTCGCTCTATCTCGACGCGGGCGAGCCCGGCCAGGCCGACGCGCTGCTCATCGGCAATCCGGCACTCAGGCCGTGCCGCCTGATGCTCGCCCGGCATACGCGGAACCTGGAATTGCTGGAGCAGCTGTTGCTCGAACTGGTCGAGGACGATCCGGCGTCGAAGTCCAAGTGGCTGCGGGAGCTGGTGGACGTGCTCCACCGCGCCGGCAAGACCGGTGAGGCCCTGGAGTGGATTGCGGTATGGAAGGGGGTGTCGCCCAATTCAACGCGGCCCTACGAACTGGAGCGCGACGTGCTGCTGGAGGCCAACCGTCCCGATGAAGCGGTGGCCGCCCTGCGCCGCGCGGTGGCGCGCTTCGACGATTCGAAGGAGCTGAGGCGCGGGTTGGGTTTGCTCTATGAAAAGACCGGCCGCGCCCGGGAGGCGGAGCAACTCTACTGGCGGATGCTCAATGCCGAGGAAGAGCTGCGCGAACGGTTGTCGCTGCTCGCCGACCTGATCCGCGTGGCGCAGGCGGGCGACCGCCTGGATCTGTTGGTCGAGGAGCTGGAGCGTCGTTCCGAAAAGTCGGGCGAGGCGTTGTTCCCCTTGCTGGGCTTGGTCGAGTGCCACCGGGCCGACCGCAATGTCGCCGCCCGTAGCGAGGCGCTGGAGCGCGTGCTCGAACTGCGCCCGAACGATCTCCGCGTCCTGCGCGAAAAGGCGCGGCTCGAGGAGGAGCTCGGCAACCATGCCGCCGCGCGCGACCTGATGCTGCGCATTGCCCAATCCGATGCCCCCGGCGACGCCTTGCGCAAGGTGGCGGAATATGAACTGCTGTTCGGCGATGAGCAGCAGGCGGCCCGGCTGCTGGACGATCCGCGGCTGGAGACGGCCGACGTGGTGGCGCTGGCGGAAACGCTCCTGGAAAAAGGCTGCCTTCCGCTGCTGACCGGTTTCCTGCGGGAGCAGGCCACGGCGGATGCGGATTTCGACCTCCTCTACCTGTATGCCCTCTCGCTGGAAGAGGGCGGCCAACCCGCCCGCGCGGTGGAAGCCTTTGGGCGGGTGCTGGCCTTGGCCGATGCCGATTCCGGCAACGAGTTGGAGCGGGTGCTCGATTCCATGCGGGCCGGCGACGCGGCCTATGCCTATCGCCAAAACGGCCGTTTGGGTCCTTCGGGGGGCTGGAAGCCGCGCGATGTTCCAACGGCAAAGCGCTATGCGCTGGCCCACCTCGGCCAGCTGCTTGCCGCATTGCCGCAGGGGCAGCGCAAGGCGCCTCCGGTTCCGTATGGACGGTTGTTGCTCATCGACGCTCGCTGGCCCCTGTCGAGTCCGGAGTGGTGGAACGAGGCGCTTCGCCTTTATCCCGATTCGGACGAGCTGGCCCTGAAGCGCCTGTCCATCGCCCCGCAAACGCTGGAATCCGAGGCGGCGGTTCGCGCCGCGTTGGCGCACGTTCCGGAAGGGGAGCCGGGCGTGGCCTTGGATGTGCTGATGCGGTTCCTCGAAAAGTATCCGGCCCTGATCGACCAGTTGCCCGGGGTGGCCGGGCGGATGATGCAACGAACCGCCGACCTCGAAAAACTGGCGAAGGCGGTCGGGCGGCGCGCCATGCCCCGCGACCCGTTGCGGGAGGTTCCGCCCGGGCTGGCCGCGCTGGTGGCGCCGATCCTGGAAAAGGCCGAGGCGACCGAAGGCTTTCCCCCGGGGGCGCTGCATCAGCTGCGCATGCAGCAGGCGCTGCTGGACGGGGATTATGCCGCCGTGGCGGAGCTGCTCCGGCAACGGTTCGACCGCGAGGTGGATCCGAAGCCGGTACCGCCACGGACGACCGCAAGCACCCGCTTCCCTCCCGACGGGCTGTTCGATGCCGATGCGCTGATTCTGCAAGGGCTGGCCGGGGAGGTGTTCTTTCGCGACGGGCTGATGGAGGCGTTGCGCGGGCGGGACGATGCCCGCTTGTATTGCGCCTTGGCCCTCGCCCATTTGAATGCGCCCGAGGAAGAGGTTGCCGCGCGCATGGAGGCCATCGGGGCGCAGGCGGCGCCGACGGACGACGAGCGTTTTGCGCTCGTCTGTTGGCATGCGGAACGGAAGCCGGAGCAGGCGCTGCGGTTGATGCTGGAGCTGGCCGAAGCCGATGCCGCGTCCGGCCATCGCGCATGGGTCGAGGCGATGTTGTTGGCCTTGGCCGCGCCGATGGATCCGGTTCCCGAAAACCTGAAGCCGGAATTGTGCGGGCAGTTGGAGCGGATGAAACCGGCGACGCACCTGGGGCAGAAGGAGCGGTTTCAATTGCTGGCCTTGGCTGAACGGCTGGGACTGCCGGTCGAATCCTTCTTCCCTGCCCCGGGGGCGGCCGTGGCGGCCCGGCCCGCGCGCACGGTGCACCGGGTGCCCGATCCCTACCAGCAGGTCCGCGAGCTGATCCAGAAAAAGCAGACCGCCGCCGCGCTCGAGCTCGTGGCCGGCATGCTCCGGAAGGAGGCGCAGTCGCACCTCTTTTCGCCGCAGGCCGCCGCGCCATCCAGCCACCACCTGGTGAACAGCGTTCGCGAAATCCAGCGCAACAAGCTGGGGCCGGAGCTGCTGGGCGGGTTGGCGCCGAAGGATGACGCCCCGCATCCGCGGCGCGTCTTCGAGCATGCCTTCTCGTGCGAAATGCTGGGGGAGCGCGACCGTGCGCTGGCGAGCTACCAACGGTTGTATGCCCTGCGTCCCGAATGGCGCGGCGCCACCGTGCGCTATGTCCATTTGCTGGCCTTGGCCGATCCGGAGGCGGCCGCCAAGGTGGTCGCCGGGTTCTCGCCGCGGATGCTGGCGGCGTTGGTTGGCATGTTGCAAGCCACGCTGCAGGACCGGAGCGTAACCCACGAGCAGCGGCTGGCCTTGTGCGGGCTGGTGGCGAAGGGGTTGGTCGACACCCCGGCCCCGGCGCGGAACGAATTTTCCAATGCCTCCATGCAGCTGCAGCAGGCCGTGGCCGCGAACGATTGGCACGAGCACCGGCGCGGCTCGCTGCCCGGGCTTTTTTCCGTTCAGGAAAAGGGGGCCTTCGCCGAAGGCTGGCAACCTCCGGACGACTTTGCGCAAGATGCCGCGTTGGCCGCGATCCAGCAGCGGCGGCGCGAGCTCTATCTGGACATGTGCAAGACCATGGCGCGCATCGATGCGTTGAGGCTGGAGGGGTTCACGCAGCTGATGCGCTACCTCGACCATGTGGGCCTGGCGCCCGATCCCGGCGAGCTCCTTCCGCTGGCCGAGCATATCCTGCGCGAGGGCAAGGGAACCGCCTGGAGCTATTCGCGCGGGTCCGGCCGCGGCCGCACGGTTTCGCCCATGACGTTCTATCTGCTGGAGCAGCGGCGGGCCGGCCGGCTGGACGCGGTGGAGGCGTTGCTCGGCGAGTTGGCGGAATCGAACATCTACCGCGATGCCCTGGCCGCCCTGCTGCGCATCCAGGCCATGGAGGACGGGCCGGACTATGCCGCGGCGGTGGGCGAAACGTTGGCCTCGCGGAATTGGGGCTACGGTTTCCATGAGGCGTTGCTGAAGCTGCACGATATGGACGGGCGCACGACCGATCTCGACGCCGTCTTCTGGGAGCGCGTGCGCGGCTGGAACGGCAACTATGGCGCGAGTGCCAGAAGCAGCGCCATTGCGGCGTGGATCGATGCGAAGCAGGAGGAGGCCGATCCGCAGGCGACGGTCGGTTTCGTGCAACGCCTGCTGGAGGTTTCGTTCTCGCAGTCCGAGCGGGAACTGTTGGGGTCGGTGGCCGAGGGGGGAATCGGGCGGCAGACCCATCCCTCGGCCTACGCGAAATACCAGCAGGTGGTTCAGGTGCTGAACCAGGTTGGGTATCGCCCGGATACGGTGCCGGGGCTGGTGGATCTGCTGGCCGGGTATGACCATTCCATCCAGGAAGGGCGCGCGGCGGCCGACCTGTTCCGTAGCCATTCGTCGGAGGCGGTGCGCGATGCCTGGCTGGAGCAGTTCGGGCTGTTCGCCGATTGGGCGGACTATCCCTTCCGCACCCTGCCAAACGCGCGCCAACCGATGCTGGACCTGGTGCTGATCCGCCTGCGCGGGGCCGCAGGCACGGCCAGCCGCGAACGGTTGATGGCTCTCGAAACCCCCACCTTTGGCGAAGGGGTGCTGCGGGTGCTGCTGGATACGCGCAGTACTTCGGAGCGCCCCTCCAGGATGCTGGACTATCTCGAGGGGCAGGCGGAAACCATTGTGGCGGATCCGGCCCGGCACAACGACCTGTTCCGCTGGTTCGATGCGCTCGTGCGGGCCTCGCGCTCCTCGGTTGATCCGGCCGGCGGCGGGGACGTGCTTGCGCTCTACAACCGCTGGAAGGTGGAGCATGGCCTGCGGCGCTGCGAACGGTTGCTGGCCTTGGATGCGGCGGATGCGCTGGCCAACTGGAACCATTGGAAGCAGGAGTGGGGCGAGGTGGTGAAGGCGCTCTCCGCCACCCATCCGGAGGAGCTGCTGGCGATGTCGGTGCACCTGGCGCACGTGCAACGGCTCGAAGCGCTGGCGGGGGGGCGCGCGATGGATGGTGCGCAGGTGTTGCGGAGCATGTTTGGCCAGGCGTCGTATACGGAGGCGGAAGCCCGGTTGGCCGAGCGCATGGTCGATGCGTTGGCCGACGATCCGGCGCGCGCCTGGTTGCGGGAATACCGGCGCATGCTCAGCTACCGCATGTTCGAGCGGGTGGAGCGGCGGTTGCGTGCGGAAGGCGCCGACCAGCGCACGGCCCGGTTCGGGGCGTGCTGCGAAATCCTGGCCGTGCTGCTCGATGGCCACGGTACCGCGCTGGAGGGGGTGCAGAGCTGCGTGGCCCGCATCGACCGCAACGATTTCCCGAAGCTGGCGGCATGGCTGGCGGAGGCGCAACTGCCCGAGTCCGACATGAAGCGCCTGCTGGAAACCTACCTGGCCGGCCGGGAGGGCGATGCCGCATGGGTGAAGGCCTATCTTTCCGATGAATCCAAACCACCCGGGGAGCGGTTGCAGGCCTATTCCTGGCTTGTTGGAACGGGCGCGGACAAGCTGGCGGTGCTGGATGAGCCGGAGCTGGTGCTGGGACTGCTCGAGCTGGGCGGCGATGGGCCAACCGACCCTATTCCGGGCAACGCCTACCTGACCCTAGTCCATCATGTGCGGGGCATGGAACCGGTGAAGGACCGCCTGGCCCTGGCGCAGCGGTTGTTCGTGTTGTGGAAGGGGGGAAAGGTCAACCTGTCGGGCGCCGATGCCAACAGCCTGCGCCTGCTGGCGGGATTGGCCGCCGAGGTGGGGCTCGTTGAAGAGGCGGTTGCATTCCTTTCAACGCCGGAGCTGGCGGAGAGCCCGCAGACCTATGCCGTGGCCCTGCGCCATGGGCTGGATGCCTTCGTGGCGGAACAGCTGCCGCGCAAGTTGCTCGGCCTGGAGAACGCCTATCGGGCCGCGGAAGTGTGGATCAACAAGGAGGCCGCCGGGCGGCGCGAAGCCATCGCCGCGCAGGTTGCCGATCCGGAACTGCGTCTGCTGGTGGAGCTGTTCATCGCCGTGCTGCCGGTGAAGGCGGGCCAGAATAAATATCTGGTAGACCATAAAACCCTCGTTCCGCTGCTCAAGCGCGCCGCCGAGGAATTAACAAAACCGGAACATGTTGAGTGGGTGGCCACCACCATGGAGCACAACCGGATCAAGCAAGGCCTGGAGCCCATCAACCGGCTCTATGCCGAAACAATGAGCGTGTCGACCGTTCTGCGCAAGAATGATCGCGCCATGAGCAATATCTACCTGCGCTACCTCGGCGAGCTCGCCGCAGAAACCAACCTCGTCCGCCTAGGGGAACTTGCGGATCAATTGGTCGGGAATGTGGGCGCGGACGACGTTCGCCACGCCCACCGCAAAAGCGTTTGCAACGCCCTTGTGAAATACACGGTTGAGTCGGGCGACCAAGCGTTGATGGAAACGGGCATGGCCATCGGCTTTGGGTTGTGGGCTCAGGAACGGGCGGCTGGCTGGGTCGGGGATCGGCAATCCTGCTATTGGTTCGTTGGGAAGGCGGCCTCCATGGGCATGAAGGATCCGGCGGCCGCATTGCTGGCGGTGCCGGAGTTGTTGGCCTGTCCGGAAACCTATGCCGTTGCCTTGCGGGCGGGGCTCGATGCCTTTGTGGCGGATCGGTTGCCAGACCATTTGTTGGCGCTGGAAAACAACTATGCGCCGCAGCGTGTTTGGATTCCGCAGGAGGCGGCGGAACGTCGCGAGGCCATTGCGCTGCCGGTGGACGATGCGGCGATGCGTTTGCTGGTGGAGTTGTTTGTTGCCATCCTACCCACCCGGACGGAGGGGGACCGCTTCCTGGTGGATGCCGAGACCCTTGAACCGTTGCTGGCGCGTGCGGCGTGCGAGTTGACCGATCCGGAGCAGATTCGCTGGGTGGTGAATACCTTCATCTACGGGGCCACAAAAGAGGCCGTGCCGGAGTTCGACCAATTCTTCACCCGGAAAATGCCTGCCGACGTTGTTTTACACGTTTCCACCGGCCATTTGCTGGATGCCTATGGGCGCTATGTCGATGAGCTCGCCGCTTCCCGCGATTATGCGCGGTTGAGTGAAATCGTGGATCGGCTCAACGGCGGAATCTCTGCAGCCGACCTGGAGAGTCCGGGGAGTCGCCGGTTTTGCGACCGGCTGGTTCGCTATGCCCTCTATTCCGGCAACGATTCGCTGGTGCCCAAAGGTATTGGACTCGGCATGCAGGTGGAGGGGCTGGCGAATCCTGATCAGGAACCGAAACGCGGCGATGTCTTGCGGAAGCACGGATGGGTTGAGTTCGATCCCTCGGTCTACGGACTGGACTTGGTGGATGATTCGGAACGCCTTGATGCATTCGATCGGTTCGATGTCGAAATCATGAAGACGATCCAGCACCGGTTCACCCTGCTCGGCCTGGATCCAGACAAAGCCCCGGATCGGAGCCGGGGGCAGCGGGCGATCTTGGCGGATTGGATCGAGCGCGCCGGGCGGACTGGTTTTGCCCCGCTTAGAAAAACCCTATACATGTTCCTCTGGAACTACGGGACAACCCAAGAGGAGCTTGCCGCACATTCCGCTTGGCTTGATGGGCAGGGCGGGGAATCGCTTATGCAGGATCAGGTCAAGGCCATTCTGGCCATGGTGCGGTTGCAAAAGGGCGGGGGGGAAGAGCAAGCCCTGCTGTCTGATGTGTCCCGCTATCTTGGCCGTCCGGATCTGGACGTAGCCGAAAAAGTTCGCGTTTGCGTGAAGATCACCAGCGATCTCTCGTCGAAGCAGCGCAAGGCGTTGGTGCCGGTTGTGCTTGGCGCGTTGGCGGAGTCGGATGCGCTTGCCATGAGCCACGGGTATACCGTTTTGCCGTCTGCCCCGGTTCCGCCTGGCCTGGAGGACTACCCGCTCTACCAACGCATTGCCAACGGTCGGTTCAGAAGGCTGGCCCTGTTGGAAGACGAAGAAAAACGAGACAAGGATACGCGGGAATCGGCCCTGCTTTTGCTGGAAACGCTGTTTGCTTTGGGGCGGACGGACGATGCCCTTGGCTTGATGAACGACGAAGGCTTTCAACTATACCTGGAGCCGAAGGCCTTCGCCTTGGCGCTCGAAAACGGGCAGGTGGAATGGTGCGAACAGCGGGTGGAGGAGTTGGTGCTTTCCTATGCGCCGCCCGGAGGCCACCGGGAACTTGTGCCCGACAGTCCGGCGGTGCAACGCTTGATCGATTCGGTGGACGATCCCGACATCCAACTGGCGGCACGCGTTCTTTTCTGGGAATTGGCGCGAAAGACCAGTAGCCGCGACAAAATGGTTTTCGACGGGGTTGATCCGGTCGGCCACGTTTTCTCGAACCCGCTTTGCGGCATCCAGGTGCGCCGCCTCCTGGAGTCCCGCGGAATGGCCGATCCGACCGATCCCGACCCGTGCACCGCCGCGTGGATTGCATCGGTCAACCTGGATGAGCTGCCGCAGCTGGTGGAGAAGTTCACCCTCCTTGAACGGGAGGCGTTCGAACGTTTTGTCTATGGGTTGTTCGAGGGTGGCCAGATGGCGCGGGTTTGCGCGATGTACGAAAGGCTGGCGGCGGAAACGTTTGATGTTCCCACGGCCGACTGGCTTGTCGATCTCCCCGTGACGCGCAACGGCACCTATTGCTACAGCATGTACCGGGGACGCGCAATCAAGGCTCCCGCCCGGTTCAAGGATGTGGATGTTGAATCGTGGAAGGTGTTGCTGGAGGCCATGGATCGGATACACCGGAACAGCGAGTCCAGACGTTGGCTGTCCAACGATGTGGCCCGGGCGGCATTCTGCATTAGTGCCCTGCTTGAGGATCCGAAGTTTCTGGAAAGCTTAAAGATCAACCGCGTATCGCGCCCGGCCCTGCTGTTCCCCGCCTTCACGCTTTATTCGGGCGCGCATTGGGATTACGCCAACTATGCGAAAATGGAACGGGCGCTTTCGGGATATGTTTCCGCGCTCCAGGCGGCCAAGGCGAGGGGCGGGACTAATGAACCGGGGCGGCAACCCTGGCCGGAAGTGGCGGCTGATGTTTTGAACTATTTTCCCTACAGCAAGAACAAGACCCATTGGTCGCGCTTCCTCGTGGAAACCTTTCCCGACCTGTTCCCCTCGCTCGTGCAGGGGGGGACTGCCGGGAAGAAGGTTTCCGACGGTGTGTTCCTGAAGGCGCTTCGGGAGGGGGAGCTGGAGTGGTGCAAGGAGTATGTGGAGGGGTTCGTTGTTTCTTTCTCCCCGTTAAGTGGGCGCCGGCCGGCTGTGGAGGAAAGCCCCGCCCTGCTGGAGCTGGCCGAGTCCGTTTCCGATCCCGCCCTGCGGCTTGCGGCCCGTCTGATGTTCTGGGAAATGGCTCGTAGAAGCAGTAGCAAGGATCGATTGGATGTTGATATCGAGGCGCTTGGCGAAATGGAGTTTGCGGATCCGCTTTGCGCGGTGCAGGTGTACCACGTGCTGGAGAACCGGGGCTTGGTTGGCGCCGCCGAGTTGGAGCGGTATGCCTGTGCATGGGTGGACGACACCGGACTCGATGCGGTGCTCGGGCGCATTAAGGATTTATCCTCGCTGGAGTTCGTGGCGTTCGAGACCTACATCAATGCCCTGCTCGATAGCGGTCGCATCGGCGAGGTGTGCGCCATCTACGAAAAGCTATGCAAGCAAACCTACTGGGCAAACTTGGCGAACCGATTGGTTGAACTACCTTCCCTCCGCACCGAGGCGTTGCGTTTTCAGTTGTCCAAAGGACAGCCGGTGACCGCCCCGGGAAGGTTCAACCCGGTCGATATCGAACGGTGGTTCGAACTGCTCAAGTTAACCGATCGGTTGCACGCAACGAGCACTCCCGACAAATGGGATTCCAATGTGGTCGGCGCGCCCTATCTCGTTGCGAGTATCCTTTCCGGGCGGCCTGGCGAATTCAGGAAATTCCACCGACGGGGAGTGGGGCGGGCAAGCACGACGTTTCCGGTGTTCACCCTGTTCGCGGGGCTTCAGGACGGCGATGCCGATCCGGAGAAGATGAAGGACGTGCTGGAACAATTCTGTGCGGCCCTCACCCGGTACAAGGCAAGCGGAGAGATCAACACGCTCAATCATATGAAATGGAGTTCGGTGACTAGCGCGGTGCTGGCAACCTATCCCTACAGCGAGGATAGGGAAAAATGGTTCGAGGTGCTGGCGGGGATTGTACCCGAACCGCTCGACCGGGAAGCGTTGCTTAAACCCCGCTGATAATGAATCCAGGTTCCGCGCAAGAGGTCGTGTGCACGGCATCCGGGTTGCGAACGCCCGGGCTTTTCCAGAACGATCGGGCAACGCCCGCTAAACCACGGCGTTTAGAGGTTGGCGAATTCGAGGTTCAGGGTTTCGTCGTCGTTTTGGGAGAGGGTGTATTTTCCGGTGGGCTCGAGGATGAAGCCCGACTTGTCGAACTCGAGGACCATGCTGGATGCGACCGAATTTGCTTCTTCGGGGATGCATTCGGTGTTGGTGAACAGCTTGAGCACGGTGGGGTCGTTGGTGAACTGCAGCAGGAAGGCGGAGTGCTGCACGAAGACGAGGTCGTCGTAGGCATAGGTGACTTCCAGACCGAGGTCGGCCAGCACGGCGGTGATTTTCCCGAGAGGTTTTTCAATTGATGCAGTCATTTCTTTTCCTACATTTTTTAACCACTAAGGCACTAAGGACTCGAAGTTTTCCTTCGTGCTCTTCTTTGTGTACTTCGTGCCTTTGTGGTTGGCTTTTTAGGCGGCGATGAGGTTTTCGGCCCAGGCTTGGACGGCCTCGGCCGTGGCGATCATTTCGGGGATGGCTTCGGCGGGCGGCTCGGTGCGGTGGTAGCCGGCGAAGACGGGGCAAATGTTTTGGTACGACTCGAACTTGCGCAGCTGGTCGGCGATGGATTCATCGATGCCCCCCACCTGGTTGGCGGCGTCGATGAGGTCGGTGAAGGTATGGTTGTCGGCCAGCTTGCCCTTGGCCATGAGTGCGCCCATGACGTGCTTTTCGATGGCGAGGCCGATAATGTTGTAGAGGATCTCGGCCGTAAAGATGGCCGGGCGCTTAACCCCGCCCCTCGCGGTCTTAAGATATTTATCGCCTTCGGTCATGAAGGCTTTGTAGTCAATTTCCAAATGTCCACTCATAGTTTTCTCCTGATTCTACAGATTTATTAACACCAAGATCGCTAAGTTCGCAAAGGGTGGGTAGTTGGTTGTTTATTTATATGCTTCGCGTTCTTTGCGTTCTTCTGTTCATTAATATTGCGGTGGGAATTTGAAAGATGGAACCGGGGCGCGGGGTGCAAACAGAGGAGGAGAGAGTTTTCTGTTATGAGGCAATGTCATAACCCGCGCCCCGGTTCCAAAGCATTGTTTTGATTCCAAAACAAGTGATGAGTGACGATTGAGACGTGAACACCGTTTCGCATGTATCACGCCTCAATCATCATGTTTCACTCCATTACATCACCAACTCAACCTTGGTTTCGTCGGCGGTGGCATCCATCTTGTCCATGATGGCCCCGAGCATTTTCTCGAGCAGGCGGATACCTCCGGTATAGCCCACGGTCGGGAAGTAGCTGTGGCCGATGCGATCGATGATCGGGAAGCCGTAGCGAACGAACGGGATTCCCTCATCGCGGGCGATGTATTTGCCATAGGTGTTGCCCATGAGCAGGTCGACCGGCTCGTTCTTGATCCACTGATGCAGCTGGAAGATGTCGGCCTGCGCCCCGTTCATCACGTTCACGTTCGGGGCCTTCTCGGCGCAAAGTTCCTTGATCTTTTCGGTGAACTTTTTGCCGGGCGTTCCGGATACGATGTGCGTGGGAACCATGTCGAGGTCGAGCAGGAACTCGGTGAGCGGGATGAGCTGGTCGGGGTCGCCGAAGAGCGCAACCTTCTTGCCGTAGAGATACTGCGACATGTCGGAAACCACGTCCACCAGGCGGCCGCGTTCGGCCACGAAGGAGGCTGGCACCGGAACCTTGGCCGCATTGCTGAGCGCTTCAACGAAGCGGTCGGTGGCGGAGAGGCCAACTGGAATGTCGAGCACTTCGAACGGCACCTTGAACTTGCTGTCGAGCAGCTTGGCGGCGTCGGTCGAAGCCCAGGCGCCGAGCGCCAGCGTCTTGATGCTGTCGCCGGAGGAGGCGATGTCTTCCACGGTTGCACCGCCGGCCGGATACATTTCGAACTTGCCGGTCTGCGGCGAGTCGACCACGTCGGAGGTGTCGGGATACATCACGATCTGGGCGGCCATCTCGGCGGCGATGCGCTTGATTTCGCGCATGTCGGAGGGTTCAACCCAGCCGGGCAGGATGTTGACCTGGTCCTTGGCGACGCCGGTGTGCTTGGCCAGCCCTTTCACGATGCCGGTGCACATGTTGGCGAAACCGGTGACGTGCGAGCCGACATAGGAGGGCGTGTTGCAGAAGATCACGTTCTTGCCTTCGGGCACCTTGCCATCGGTCGTGGCCTTGTCGACGATCTGGTTGAGGTCGTCGCCGATCGTTTCCGAGAGGCAGGTGGAGTGGATCGCGATGATATCGGGATCGTAGATGGTGAACATGTTGGTGATGGCCTGCATCAGGTTGGCCTGTCCGCCGAACACCGAGGAACCTTCCGTGAAGGAGCTGGTTCCGGCCATGACCGGATCCTTGTAGTGGCGGGTCAGCACGCTGCGGTGGTAGGAGCAGCAGCCCTGCGAACCGTGCGAGTGCGGCAGGCAGCCGTGGACGCCCAGCGCCGCATACATGGCACCAACGGGCTGGCACGTTTTTGCCGGGTTAATGGTTAACGCCTTGCGTTCCGTAATTTCTTTGGGTGTGTGTCTTAGTAACATTGTTTTTCTCCTGGATGATTGGACGATAGGATTTCTGGATTATTGGAATCGGGCCCTGGGGATGCGTTTCAGACTTTCATCCAATAATCCATCCATCCAGAAATCCATTCCTTTTAGGCTACATATTCCGCGCAGATGCAGGGATCCGTTGCTGACGTGGCGAGCCACGGGGCTTTCAGCTTCTTCCAGATGGTCGTGCTCAGCATGGTTTCGATATCCGTGTAGAAGTTGACGGCTCCTTCGAAGCCGGCGTACGGGCCGCCGTAGTCGTAGGAGTGCAGCTGCTTCAGCGGAATCCCCGATTTCTGGACGACATATTTTTCCTTGATGCCGGCGCAGAAGATGTCGGGTTTGTAGAACTCGATCAGCTTTTCGGTCTCCCAGTGGGTGATGTCGTCGACGATCAGGGAGTTGTCCGACATGTCGGATTTCATACCCTTGTAGTCGCTGACTTCCAGCCCTTTTTCCTGGAGGGTTTCGAGCTTGATCTCGGAGGCCCGCGGATTGAAGCGCTCTGGATCGGCCTCGATCTTGAGTTCCTCGATGTTGCGGCTGTCGGCATCGACCTTGATGGTCGGCAGCACCTTGCGGCCTTCGTAGTCGTCGCGATGTCCGAACTCGTATCCGGCGGAAACGGTTTCCATGCCCAGCTCCTTGAAGAGCTCCTGGTAGTGGTGGGCGCGGGAGCCGCCGACGAACAGCATGGCCATCTTGCCTTCGGTGCGCTTGCGGGCTTCCGCGGCGCGGGCTTCAACCTTCGGCAGCTCTTCGGCAATCACTTCCTCGATCTTGGCCTGGAGGGCTTCGTCCTCGAAATATTCGCCGATCTTGCGCAGGGCCTTCGCGGTGGAGTCGCCTCCGATGAAGTTGACCTTCATCCACGGAATGCCGAACTTGGTTTCCATCATTTCGGCCATGTAGTTGATCGAACGATGGCACATCACCAGGTTGAGGTCGGCCGTGTGCGATTTCTCGAACGCGCCCATGGTGGAGTTGCCTGAGAAGGTGCAGATCACATCGATGCCGCACGCCTTGAAGATGCGGTCGATCTCGAAGCCGTCGCCACCAATGTTATACTCACCGAGCAGGTTGATGTTGAACTTGCCTTCCGGTTTGGTGTCGTCGTTGCCGACCACGTGGCGGAAGAGCTGGTTGTTGGCAATGTGGTGGCCTGCGGACTGGGACACGCCCTTGTAGCCCTCGCAGCTGAAGCCGAACACGTTGCAGTCGCCAAGCTTTTCCTTCATCTCGCGGGAGACGGCGTGCACATCGTCGCCAATCAGGCCGACCGGGCAGGTGGAGAACACGCCGATCGCCTTGGGCTTGAAGATGTCGTAGGCTTCCTGGATCGCCTGCTTCAGCTTCTTTTCGCCCCCGAAGACGATGTTTTCATCCTGCATGTCGGTGGAGAAGCAGTAGTTGATGAAGTTTTCGCCGTCGGGACCCTCCGGGCCGGGATCGGTCTGGTTGCGGCGCGTCAGCCAGGCATAGAAGCTACAGCCGATCGGGCCGTGCACCAGGTTGATGATGTCGCGCGTCGGGCCGAGTACCACCCCTTTGCAGCCGGCATAGGTGCAGCCGCGCTGGGTGATGATGCCCGGGATGGTGCGGACGTTGGACTGGACTTCCTGGTCCAGCTTGGTGTCGTTGATCACCATCGATTTCGCGCGCTTGCGCGCAATCTTCGGTGGGTACTTGGCAAGGATTTCGTCCTTCAGGGTAGAAGGATCCGGCAGTTTCATTTCTTCGCTCATGCTAAACCTCCTGAGGAGTCGAGTACGTCGCCGCCACAGGGGCCTTCGACGGTTTCTCCGGTTCTAACGCGGGTTGCTTCCAGAATCGGCAGGACAAAGATCTTTCCATCGCCCGAGCTGCCGGTCTGGTTGGTTTCAATGATGGTGTTCA
This sequence comes from Pontiella desulfatans, assembly GCF_900890425.1. Classification (NCBI taxonomy): domain Bacteria; kingdom Pseudomonadati; phylum Kiritimatiellota; class Kiritimatiellia; order Kiritimatiellales; family Pontiellaceae; genus Pontiella; species Pontiella desulfatans. The sequence goes on from NZ_CAAHFG010000003.1 coordinate 235,901, forward strand.
CGGTTTTTTCCACCCAGTCGTCGGACACCACCACGGTGATCAAACGCTTGGGGACGAGGCGGGGGCCTTCGCCGAGCTGGGCGATGGCCTCCTCGGCACCATCTTCGGCGCCGTGCAGGATGCGGAAATCGACCAATCCCTTGCCGCGGCCCTGGACACGCCCGGTTGCGGTGAAGGAGCTGATGCCCGCATCGTTCAACGCACGCTTGGTGTCGTTGATCTTGTTCATTCGAATGACTGCCATTACTTCTTTCATGGGAGGTCTCCTTAGTCTTCCTTGACGCCGGAGCTGATGGTGTAGATTTCATCCACGGGGGAGATGAAGATCTTGCCATCGCCAAAGTTGCCGGTTTCGCTGGTCTTGGCTGCGGCGAGTACCGTCTTCACGACGAATTCCTTGTCGGCTACCGGAACAACGGTCATCAGCATTTCCTTGGGCAGCTCGTCGTAGGTCACTTCGCCGACCTTCAGGCCGCGTTGCTTGCCGCGTCCGAAGACGGGCACCTTGGTGACGGCGGGATAGCCGGCTTCGAGCAGGCATTTCATGACGGCGTCGGCCTTTTCCGGGCGGACGATGGAGCGTACGAGTAGTTTGGACATTATTTTCTCCTGGTAGTTTTTCTTTAGTCAGAGGTCTAATGGTCGAAGGTCTGAAGGTCTCGGACTTTCGACCTTTGACCTTGAGACTTTCGACCGGAGGCTTTGCCGCCTATGCATCGAATCCGTATTTCACCATCAGATCTTCGAGATCCTCGATTTCCAGCGGGGTCGGGATGACGCGCATGGTGTTGTCGTTGATCTTCTTGGAGAGGGCGCGGTATTCGTCGGCCTGTCCGGATTCCGGAGCGAAGTCGATCACGGTTTTACGGTTGAGCTCGGCGTGCTGAACAATGTTGTCGCGCGGTACGAAGTGGATCATCTGCGTTCCGAGGCGGTTGGCCAGCTCGGTGATCAGTTCCAGCTCGTTGTCGCACTTGCGGCTGTTGCAGATGAGGCCGCCGAGGCGAACGCCACCGGCATCGGCGAACTTCACGATACCTTTGCAGATGTTGTTGGCCGCATACATGGCCATCATTTCGCCGGAAACCACAATGTAGATCTCTTCAGCCTTGCCCTCGCGGATCGGCATGGCGAATCCGCCGCAAACCACGTCGCCGAGTACGTCGTAGAAGACGTAGTCGAGGTTCTGGTCTTCTTCGTAGGCGCCCAGCTGTTCGAGCAGGTTGATCGAGGTGATGATACCGCGGCCGGCGCAGCCGACACCCGGTTCCGGTCCGCCGGACTCAACGCAGCGGGTGGCGCCGAAGCCATCCTTGATGACATCATCGAGTTCCACGTCTTCGCCCTCTTCACGAAGGGTGTCGAGAACCGTCTTCTGTGCCAGGCCGCCGAGCAGCAGGCGGGTCGAGTCGGCCTTCGGGTCGCAGCCTACCACCATCACCTTGTTGCCTGCTTCCGCCAGGCCGGCCACGGTGTTTTGCGTGGTGGTGGATTTTCCGATTCCGCCTTTACCGTAGATTGCGATTTTTCTCATGGTCTTTCTCCTTGGTTGGTTAACTGAATGTTTGATTTCTACTTCCCAAATGGTGACAGCCCCTATTGCAACAGGTGTGCCATCGGCCTGTTTCGGGAAGGTGCCGAAGTTGTAAGCTTCTGGTTACAAGGGGTTAGAAAAGTTTGCGGAAGGGCGGTGGATGGTTGGGAGGGCTGCGGCATAACCGGAAAAAAATTTCCGGTTGCATTAAGCCATGGAGGCGGTGCTTCGCCAACCGTGCCCCAATCAATGGGTTGTGTGGATTTCCGACATTTTTTTCCAAGCCCTAAACGCCGGTGGAAACATATTTCCAGAATCGCCGAGCTTCCGGCTTCGATGGCAAAACCAGCAACCCAGTCGCCGCAATGGGGTGCGGCGCATGTTCAAAAAGAGCATCCGCTGACCGATTTATCCATCTGTTTGCCCCTTTTTCCCATGGTTCTTTCTCGCAGGGCATCTATTATGGGATAGTTCGTTCATAGTTAATCGACAGAGGATGCAGTCTCTGCTGGCATTGTTTAGTTGGATATCTATACTCGAACAGTTGGCAAGGTAGTGGGAACCGGCTCCCGGTGGGTTGGTGCCAATGAAAGTTGTGTTGAGGAAACTCCAAGGAGGTAAGAGATGGGAATTATTGATATCATTGTATTCTTCGCGTTTATCGCGGCAGTACTTTTTGTGGGGCTGTATAAGTCCAAGGGCGAGGAAACGCACGGAGAACAAGGTGCGGAAGACTACTTTTTGGCCGGCCGTGGGCTGACGTGGTGGTTGATCGGTATTTCCTTGATCGCCGCGAATATTTCCGCCGAGCAGTTTGTCGGCATGTCCGGCCAGGGCGCGGGGCTGCAAGGCCTTTCCGTTTCGAGCTGGGAATGGATCGCCGCAATCACCTTGGTGGTCGTCGCCTTTGTGTTGCTGCCCTACTTCTTGCGTACCGGTATCACGACGATTCCGGAATTCCTCGAAGTCCGTTATAACCACTGGGCGCGACTGGTCATGACCTTGTCGATGACGCTCATCTTGATCTTCGTGAGCTTGATCGGCGTGATTTACGCGGGTGCCATCGCGATGACGAAGCTGTTTTCCGAGTTCGGAACGGACATCCCCTTGCCGGTGGCCTGCTGGATTCTTGGTGGCATGGCCGCAGGATACGTTGCGGTGGGTGGACTTAAGGCCTGTGCCTGGGCCGACTTGCTGCAGGGAACCGCCCTGATCGTCGGCGGCGGCCTGATCACCTATTTCGCATTCCAGAAGCTGGGCATCACGAATGTCTCTGAATTGGTCGACGCCTCCGGCGCGGCGGCATCGGTCGATGCGGGCGCGGGTGCCATGGAAAAGTTCGGCACCTTGAATGAAACCGCCCTGCACATGGACACCCCGGCGATGCCGTGGCCTGTTCTCATTATAGGTATCTGGATCCCGAACTTCTACTACTGGGGCCTCAACCAATACATCACGCAGCGCATTCTCGGCTCCGCGTCGCTCGCGGAAGGCCAGAAAGGCCTCGTGTTCGCGGGCTTCCTGAAGCTGCTCATCCCGTTCGTTATCGTCATTCCGGGTATCATCGCGTTCAACCTATACTCCAATGAGATGGCCGAGGGCGCGAACATTGACGCAGGCGGAAACGTCTTCGCTATGTACGAGGAGGCCCAAGCGAACCCGGACAACACCTTTGTCTTCGACCTCGACGTTAAATACGCGGTGGCCAATCCGGAGAAAGCCGCGGAGATCACCGCGTTCAACGAATCCGTCGTCGAGCGTCTTGGCGCGGCCGGTGTGACGAAGAAGGCGATCAACGCCTACAAATACGACGATGCGATGGGGCTGTTGATTTCCAAGCTCATTCCTAGAAACAAAGGATTGCTTGGTTTTGTCTTCGCGGCGCTCATTGGCGCGATTGTTTCTTCGCTCGCTGCGATTTTGAACGCGGCTTCGACGTTGTTTACCATGGACGTCTACCAACGCTATATCCGGCCTGAAGCGAAGCAGTTCGAATTCGTCACCTTTGGGCGTGTCTGCATCGGTGTATTCGTGGTGATTGGCTGTGTTCTGGCGCCGATGCTGGTTAATTTCCAGAGTATCTTCGATTACATCCAGTCGATTCAGGGCTACGTTTCCACCGGTATTCTCGCGGTGTTCATCTATGGTCTGCTCAACCGCACAGGCGGCAAATGGGCGGGCGTTATCGGCATCGTGGCCAACGCCGGCATCTACCACTACATGCTCAAGAAGCACTCGGACATGCACTTCCTCCACAGTATGTCGGTCTGTCTGGGCGTGGTTCTGGCACTCCTCGTTGTTTACGGGTTAATCTTCAAGAACAAAGAGAAAGTCGTATTCGCATCCAATACCACCATGGATCTCACGCCCTCCAAAGGCGCGATGTATGCGGGGATTGTCGTGTGCGTAATGACCGTCGCGCTCTACGTCATCTTCTGGTAGCCGCTGTTTCAGCGGAAACGCAAAAAGGCGCTCCTCGCGGGGCGCCTTTTTTCGCGGCATGGATATCCGATCCGGGATTGGGGGTGGCTGACGGCAGTGTTTTGACTTGAAAATACGGAATAGATTCCGTATTTTCCATGCAAATGATCGTTAGAGATGCAGTTAAGGTTCTGGAAAAGCGGTTTAGCCAAGTGCCGGTCGTGGCCTTGATCGGTTCGCGTCAGGTTGGCAAAACTACGCTGGCCCATGCCTTGGCGATCGACAAACCAACGCATTATCTGGATTTGGAACGCCCATCCGATATTGCCAAGCTTGCGGATCCGGAACTTTATTTGAGCAGGCATTCCGGCCAACTGGTCATTTTGGATGAAATTCAACGTATTCCCGGTTTGTTCCCCGTTTTGAGGAGTTTGGTTGATGAACGACGCAGGGCCGGTGAGCGGAGTGCCCAGTTCTTGATCCTGGGTTCGGCCTCGCCGGAGTTGCTGCAGCAAAGTTCGGAAACGCTCGCTGGAAGGGTCAGCTTCATTGAACTGAATCCTTTAAGCCTGCGGGAGGTGTCGCAGGAAGCGGGCGGCCTGGAACGGCATTGGTTCCGGGGAGGGTATCCGGATGGTTTTCTTAGTTCCGACGACGCAACCGCAGTGCAGTGGTGCGAGGATTTCATTGCGAGTTATGTTGAGCGCTATCTTCCGCAAATGGGGGTCATGGCAACACCGGTTCAGCTACGGCGGTTTTGCTCCATGTTGGCGCATCAGCAGGGTGCAACGCTGAATTTGAGCAGGCTCGGGAATTCGCTTGCGATCGATGGGAAAACGGTTCGCCACTACATTGATTTGCTTCAGGGATTATTCATCCTGCGCAGTCTGCCTGCTTGGAGTCGAAATGCCGGGAAGCGCCTAGTTAAGGCTCCGAAGGTCTATTTGCGTGATACGGGCGTTCTCCATACCCTGGCGGGACTTCACTCGCTTGAGCATGTGCTGGGGCATCCTCTTTGTGGACATTCCTGGGAGGGGTACTGCATTGAGCAAATACTTGACCGTCTACCACCGGGCTATTCGGCAAGTCACTATCGAACACACGCTGGCGCTGAAATTGATCTGGTTCTTGAGGCTCCATCCGGTGAGGTGCTGGCTGTTGAGATCAAGCGGACGCTCACACCCAAACTGATGCCGGCATTTCGTGAGAGTATGAAAACCATAGGTGCTTCAAAAGGATTCTATACGATGCCGCATGGCGATCGGTTTCCCCTGTCGGAGCAGGTGGATGCAATCAGCCTGGAGGATTTTCTGGAGCTCGACTTCTAGTGTTGGCTGTTTAGGGTAATTATTATGCGTTGGCCGCCCAGAGCAGGCCGCGGCGCACCATCTCGCGGGCGGTTGTTCCGGATTCAAGATTGGCCGGAACGTGGCCGAGGGCGTTGTAGTAGACGCGCCCTTCGCCCCAGTGCTTCGTCCAGGCCACCGGCATCTCGAAAGCACCGTTGGGGACATGCGGGCCGTCGGCGGTCGGGAAGCGGGTGGTGGCCAGCACCTCGATGGCGGGATCGACGTGCATGTAGTATTGCTCGGTCGTGACCGTGAAATCCTCCAGCCCTTCCGTCAACGGACTCGAGCTGTTCTTGATGTTTACGCGGTATTCGTTTCCGGCATCGCCGGGGTGCGCCACGAACTGGCCGCCCACCATGAACTGCCAGGTGGTGTTTTCGCGGAAGGAGTCGCCCATGCCGCCGTGGCAGCCCGCCAGGCCGGTGCCGGCCATCACCGCCTGCGAAACGTTTTCAATATAGGCGTCTTCGGTCTTGTCCATCGTGATGCACGGGACGATCAAGTCGAGCTGTTTTAAATTGTCGGTGTCGGCAAAGACGGTGTAGTCGTTCGTCACTTCCACGTCGAAATTTTCGGCCAGCAGCATTTCCTCGAACAGCTTCGCCATCTGTTCCGGCACATGGCCCTCCCATCCGCCCCATACAATCAACACCTTTTTCATAACTCACTCCTCCGTCGTGCCATTCAGCACCGTTTAAACACCAAGAGCGCAAAGTTCGCGAAGTCCAGTCATTCCAGATCTTCGCGGCCTTTGCGTTCTTCTGTTGAAAATCATTCATCCAGTTTGCCGGCGGGCAGATCGAGCGGCAAGGGCGCGGGTTGTTCGCAGGTGCTTGCAATGTCGATGTGTTGGCCGGTTTCGGACGATTCGTCGAAGGCCAGCATCACGTCGAGGATGTGGTAGGCCATCTCGCCGGAGCAGCGGTTGGGGCGGCCGGACTGGATGGCGTAGGCCATGTCGGCGGCGCCGATGCTGCGCATGTTGTCGGTGTAGCCGTGGGAGAGGGGCACCGTTTCCCAATCGTCCATGCCCGCGCGGAAAACCGACACCTCGCCATCGAAGCAATTCGGGTCGGGTATGCGCAGGCTGCCGGACGTGCCGTGGAGTTCGATCGGGTGGTTGCCGTGTTTCCAGACATCGAAGCTCATCACCAGTGTAATGATCGCCCCGTTCCGGAATTCGAGCGTACCCGCGGCATGCGTGTTGACCTCGACCGGCAGCACCTGCCCGCTGGCCTCTTCGCTGGTGGCCAGTCGCTCGTTGGCCTTGCGCCCGGCAATCGCGGCCACGCGCTTGACGGGGCCCAGCAGGTTGACGAGCGCGGTGAGATAGTACGGCCCCATGTCGAGCATCGGACCGCCGCCGCGCAGGTAGTAGAAGCCGGGGTTCGGGTGCCAGCTTTCGTGGCCGGGGCAGCACATGAACGCGGTGCCGGCAACGGGCTTGCCGATCCATCCGTCATCGACCAGCTTGCGGCAGGTCTGCAGGCCGCCGCCGAGGAAGGTGTCCGGTGCGCAGCCGGTCAGCAGACCCTTTTCCTGGGCGAGTGCCAAAACCTTCTGCCCATCCTCGCGGGTGATGGCGAAGGGCTTTTCGCAATGCACATGCTTGCCGGCATGGAGCGCCTGCAGATTGACCTCGGCGTGCGCCTGCGGGGTCGTGAGGTTGATGACGATGCCGATCTCCGGATCGGCCAGCAGCTCCTGCACGGAGACGGCCTTGACTCCATTCTCCTCCGCCTTGTCCTCGGCCTTTTGCCCGATGAGGTCGGCGCACGAAACGATTTCGAGAAGCTCGAGTTTTTTCGCCGCAGCGAAATAGGCCGGGCTAATGTTGCCGCATCCGATGATGCCGGCCTTTACTGTTTCTGCCATAATGTAGTCCTCCATGTACGGATCGTGGGCTAATATGCTCGGGATTGCGCCGGATGTAAATTTTGAAGCATGTCCGTTTTCCCGGTGCGGGTACGTTGCATCCCAAAGGATTTACGATGAAAAGATGGATGATGGTTTGTGGTGCGGCCTGGGCGGTTTCGATGGTTTGCGCCGATGGCCTCGATCGCGAATGGGCGGAGGCGATGCTGCGTGTGCGCGCGGAATTCCGCGAGAACGGCGCTGCTAAATTCGAGGCCAAGGCAAAGCGGCATGTTGAGCCATCGCTGACCGGCCGCGTATTCGGCCAAATGCTGGACGAATACCCATACCGCACCGACTGGTTCCTGCAGGACAACCTCAACGACCTGGAGGCGTGGCTTGGCCAGACGGACGATGCCGTCATCGAGAAGGCGCTGCTCAAAGGGTTCCGCCCATTCGGCGACCGGTTCAAGGGCCTGGGAAAACCGGCGGGCGGCACGGACGATCCCGCTTGGTTGGCGCTCTATGCCCAGGCCGCCGCGATGCGCCGGACACAACGGCTTGCAACGCTTAAAACCGACTATCCGCAAATCGTGTTCACCAAAAACCACACCATCATGCCTTCGTTTTTCGCCTACACCGAAGGGCAGTCGGACGCGCAGGCCGAGCGCCACTTCACGCCGGGAACGTCGCTCTGCCTGATGGAATGGGAGGGCGACTTTGCCAAGGTGACGGAGCTGGTCGACGATCCCCTCGGCCGCATCCGCGATCCCGAGGTTTCGTTCGATGGAAGCAAGATTCTTTTCGCCTGGAAAAAGTCGGATCGGCTGGACGACTACCATCTCTACGAGCTTGATGCGAAGACGGGGGCCATCCGCCAGCTCACCTTCGGCCTGGGTGTGGCCGACTTCGAGCCGTGCTACCTGCCCAACGGCGAACTTGTTTTTTCCTCGTCGCGCTGCGTGCAGACCATCGATTGCTGGCTGACCGAAACGAGCAACCTCTACACCTGCGGCCCCAACGGCGAACATCTGCGCCGGCTCGGGTTCGACCAGGTGCATACCGTCAAGCCCGCGCTGCTGCCCGACGGGCGCGTTATATACACGCGCTGGGACTACAACGACCGCGGCCAAATCTATCCGCAAGGCCTGTTCCAGATGAATCCCGACGGCACCGCCCAGACCGAGTTCTATGGCAACAATTCCTACTTCCCGACAACCATCGCCCATGCGCGCGGCATTCCCGGTTCGCCGCTGGTGGTGGCCGTTGCCATGGGCCACCACACCTGGCAGGCCGGCAAGCTGATGCTGCTCGATGTCTCCAAGGGGCGGCAGGAAAACGCCGGCGTTCAATTGGTTGCGCCGGTGCGCGAAACCGAGGCGGTGCGGCAAGACCGGTATGGACAGCAGGGCGACCTGTTCCAATATCCCTATCCCCTCAACGAACGCGAAGTGCTCGTGGCCTATTCCCCGCTGGGCGGTCGTCCCGGCCGCTTTTCGATCTACCATATGGACATCGACGGCCACCGCGAGCTGCTCGTTTCCGATCCGTCGATCTCCTGCCAGCACCCCGCGCCGCTGGCGCCGCGCGAACGTCCGGCCGCCCGGCCCAGCCTGGTCGACTACACCCAGGATTCCGGCGAATACTATGTGCAGGATGTCTACTATGGCCCCGGCCTCGAAGGCGTGGAACGCGGAGCGGTCAAGAAACTGCGCGTGGTGGAAATCGAGTTCCGCGCGGCGGGCGTGGGCTGCAACTATAGCCAGGGCCCGGCGGGGGGCGCGCGCGCCAGCACGCCGGTTTCCATTGCCAATGGAACGTGGGACGTGAAGCGGGTGCTGGGCGATGCCACGGTCCATCCGGACGGCTCGGCCTATTTCAAGGTGCCCGCGCGCAAACCGGTCTATTTCCAGTGCCTCGACGAAAACAACCGCGCCGTGCAAACCATGCGCAGCTGGAGCACGCTACAGCCCGGCGAAACCTTTTCCTGCATCGGGTGCCATGAGGACAAGAACGCGGCGCCGTTGCAGCGGCCCACCAGCATGGCGCTCAAGGCCGGCGCGCAACCGCTCGCCCCGTTCCACGGCGAAACGCGCGGTTTCAGTTTCCTCAAGGAGGTGCAGCCCATCCTCGATGTCAAGTGCGTGGCCTGCCACCAGAAGAAAGGCAAGCTGGATCTCTCCGGCACGCCGGTGCCGGATCCCGAGGCCAAGCGCAACTGGACGCGCTCCTACCTCAACCTGACCCAGGCGAAGCCGGGCCGGGCCGACGCGGCCTACCGCGGCGCCGATGCCGAAGGGCTCTGCGTCTGGGTTTCCTCGCAGTCGGTGCCGGACATGATTTCCCCTCGTTCCGTGGGCTCGGTGGCCAGCCCGCTCATCGACCGGTTGCTCAAGGGGCACGGCAAACTCGACCGGGAAGAGCTGGATAAGATCATCGCCTGGATCGACCTCGGCGTCCCGTTCGGCGGCGACTATTACGAAGCCGGTGCCTGGTCGGATGCCGAGAAGGCCTTCTATGATCGCTTCCAGGCCAAGCGCGAACGCTTCGCCGCACTCGACGACCTCAATGTGCAGCGATTGCTCGCCGGCGACTTTTCAGCACCGACCGGCGAAAACCGCTACCGCAACCTGGCGCCCGAAGCCAAGACCTCCGCCAACGACGAGAAGAGCGCCGAACTCTGGCTCAAGTTGGAGTGGGAGGAAGACGTCTATGCCGACCGGATCAATATTTCCATCCCCGCCGATCTCGGGAAGGAGCACGACAGCCGAAGGAAGTCCGGCACCGTCGAGCTTTCCAACGGAAAGAAAATTACGTTCAAACTCGATAAGACCGCCGACATGCAGGTGGTCCGGCTCCCGGCCAAGCACTGGCCACCGCAGCCGATCCGCTGGATCAAATTCACCAACCCGGTCCCGCACGAAAACAAATGGTGCGGCTTCGCCGAGGTCGAGGTGATGGGCCGCACGGCCAATCCCTCATACGAAAACACACCGCTTGCGGCCAGGGCGACCGCGCAGTAGGGATTTGGATACAGGTGCGTCCACGATCCATGTGCGGAGCGAGGTTCCATCCGAGCCACCCGCCGCAACGTTCTTTCGTGGAGGGGCGGACGCTGTCCGCCCGGGCGCACGGCGTGCGCCCCTCCACCCGCCGCTTCGCGCTGCGCATCCTGCCGCCCGGCTTCATTGGAGGCGAGGTTCCATCCGAGCCGCGCGTCCAACGAAAGCGCATCCGAGTGCATTTGCGTCTTTAAGCGCGGCGATTCCTAGGTATGCTTTCTTCATGGATGCCTCTATTCTAACAAGGGAATCCGACAGAGGCTCAATCCACTTCAGCCATACAAGGGCTGGGATAGAAAATATAGGGCAATAGATTATGCCAAGAGTCGGTCGTTATTTAATTTACGGTTTGCTTGATCCCAGAGACAATTCATTACGGTACATCGGGAAGACCCACAAACGGAGAGAGTGGAGGTTGGCAGAGCATATCGAACATGCAGAAGAGAACGACCAAAGACCCGTTTATAAATGGATCAGGGAATTATTAGAACAAAACCTCAAGCCCATTGTTTTTGTTTGGAAGCGAATCCCTGCAGATCACAATTGGAGACAAGCAGAAAAAGATGCCATTTCATTTTGGTCTGAATCTGAAACAATTGAATTTCCATATATTCATTCACCACAAACCCCCAAAAGTGAAACGGTAATTATCAATCGAGTAAAATTAGAAAATGCAACTGAAGGCGGATAACTAAAATTTCCCAAACAATAGAGGAAGAGATAAGAAGGGTCAGGCCGCCTAATTCGTTATCTTGAATTTCCCCGTCGGGAATGGCTTTTACGGGAGCGGGGACATTCCTGTCCCCGACGGGGGCAAGAAAGCCCCCGCTCCGTTGGAGCCAGCCATCGATCCTGTCCATTCGGTTGTCGTGTCAAAAAGAGTCTAGCCGAAGCGTTTGGGGCAGGCGGGGCGCCTGCGGAACGGCCGCGTTGCCTCAAAAATAAATGACACCGTAGAGGTGCGGATGAGGAGTCGTTTGACTGCATTAATGGGTACCCTCTAATTCGGGGGTTGTCAAGGTGGGGAGGCAGTCGGGGAACCCGGGTTCCCCGACTGCGGCGGACTCGCCGGTTTTCTTCATTTTTTCGATCTTGCGACGTCGGCGCTGGATGCGATTGCCCAGCTCGAAAGGGTCGAGCGTTTCGTATTCGCGTTGCAGAGCAGCCTCCTGTTGTTCGCCAAGGATGCCGCTGACCTTCAGGCGGTCAAAGGGCGTGGCGGGGGCATCGTATTTCTTTTTGTACCGGCTTTTGACGCGAACCTTGCTTTTTAGCTTGAACGAGGGTTTGAAGAAGTTGTTGAGCCGTTCCCAGTCGCGGTAGAGTGCGTTGAGCTCTCTGATCATGGCCGGGTTGTCGAGCCGGTCGTAGCCGAGCAACTCGCGCACGTGCGTCCAGTTCTTTTGTTCGACATGGGCGTTGTCGTTCTTGTGGTACGGTCTGCTGCGTGTAAAACAGACGGGCTGTTTGCGTTGCAGGAAGTAGCGCGTGAGATGGTGGTTGAGGAACTCGCTGCCGTTGTCGCAGTCGAAGCCCAGGATGGCGAAGGGCAGCTTGTTTTCCACGTCGTGGGTTTGGTGCATCACGCCTTCAGCGCCTTTGTTCCAGACCGCGCGGGTTACCGTCCAGGTGCTTATGATGTCCGTATAGGTGATCGACCAGATGAAGTCCCCGCTCATCGATCCGCCACAGTGGGCTACTGTGTCGGCTTCGAGATAGCCGGGCCGGTCGATGTCCTCGGTGGAGGTGCGGATTGGGATCTGATTCTTGAGCAGCGAGCCGGGCTTGGTACCGGTATTGCGCCTTCGCTGGTACTGCGCTTTGAAGGGTTTGAGCACCCGGTCGATGCTTGCCGGGCTGATTCTCAGTAGCTTTTCACGGCATTCGGTCGATAGCGGTTCGTAATGTTTTTCATAGTGCTTCAGCCAATGTGGCATAGCAGGCTTGAGGCGCTTCCCGCACAGTTGTCCAGAACGAAGCCACAGAGTTTTGAGGGTCTTGCGCAATTCAGCAGAGTCGTACTCGCCTTTGCGGCCGCGTTTGCCCCTGGAGGGCGTAAACGAGTCGTTGAGCAGCTTGGTGGCATGCTTGCGATCATAGCCGCATACCGCGCATACTTCATCGAGCAACCGGGTCTTGTAGGCCTTTTCCGCGCGCCTATAGCGGCGTTTTTGTACCGCGATGTATTCCATTCTGGTTTCGCAACTCATCTCTTTCATCCTCCCTGTATACAGGGTGTGATTTTTTGTGAGTCAACGAATCCTTTCCGCCCGCATCCTATCGGATGCTTCGGTGTCATTTAATTTGAGGCAACTCGACGGCTATGCATGTTATGGGGCCGGCCCTTGCTTCTGCGCGCGAGATAGGGCACATTTGCACCCATAACGTATTAACGTGTTAGGAACGGAGGAACCAAACGATGCCCACCAACTTCCAAGGAGTCGAATTTCCCAAGCCGCCGAATCTGGCGATTACACCGCGGATGATTGCCTTTGCCGCTGTTGGGGTGCTTGCGGTCGGCACCGTGATAACCAGCATCTATACGGTTCCGGCGGAGTCGATCGCCGTGGTGCTGCGGTTCGGGGAGGCCGTGGCGGAGGTGGAATCCGGGTTGCGCTTCAAGCTGCCCTTCGGAATCGACCGCATTCAGAAAGTGCCGGTGAAGCGGCAACTGAAGCAGGAGTTCGGGTTCAGTACGCCGGGGGCGACCAACCCGGCACAAACCTCCCGCGAATCCATCCGGGAAACCGCCATGGTTACGGGCGATCTCAACGCGGCTCTGGTTGAATGGATTATTCAGTACCGCATCGTGAAACCGACCGAATATCTTTTCAATGTTCGCGACCCGGCGGAAACGCTGCGCAATGTTTCGGAGTCGGTCATGCGCGAGGTCGTCGGCGACCGCACGGTCGATGAAGTCATCACCATCGGGCGCCAGGAGATCGAGGCGGAGGCGCTGGTGAAAATGCAGGAAGTGGTGAACCGGTATGCCATGGGCCTGATGATCGACCAAGTGCAGCTGAAAAATGTCAACCCGCCGCGTGCCGTGCAATCCTCGTTTGATGAGGTGAACAAAGCGCAGCAGGAGCGGGAAAAGCTGATCAACATGGCGAACGGCGAATACAACAAAGCCGTTCCCCGGGCGCGGGGCAAGGCCAACCGTCTGGTTTTGGAGGCGGAAGGCTACAAAACCAAGCGGATCAACGAGGCCCAGGGGGATACGGACCGGTTTAATGCGCTACTGGCGGAATACATCAAGGCGCCGGAAATTACCCGCCGCCGGCTTTATCTGGAATCCATGGCCGAGGTGCTTCCGCAGCTGGAGTCCAAAATCATTATTGATGAAAGCGCAAAAGGAATTTTGCCGCTGCTGCAGCTCGACTCGGGAAAGGGGCAATAAATGAAAGCGCTAAATAAAGTAACGAGTGTTGGCGTGGCGGTCGTCATTTTGGGCGGAGTTGTTCTGCTGGCAAAAAGCCTCTATGTTTTGGACATGACCGAACAGGTCATTATCACCGCCTTTGGGAAACCGGTCGGCGATCCGGTCGTCGAGGCGGGGCTGCATCTGCGGACGCCGTTCATCCAGAAAGCGAACCGGATCGAAAAACGGATTCTCGCCTGGGATGGCCAACCCAATGACATGCCGACGAAGGACAAGCTCTATATCACGGTCGATACCTTCGGGCGCTGGCGGATCAAGGATCCGCTGCAGTATTTCCTGCGCCTGCGCGATGAGCGCAGTGCCCAGTCGCGCCTCGACGACATCCTTGGCAGCGAAACGCGCAATGCCGTGGCCAAGCATGAGCTGATCGAGATTGTGCGCACGACGCAGAATCGTCAGCCGATGGTCGACGATACCTTGGCCGAAGGGGTGCAGGCGTCCACGCAGCTGCTTCCGATTCGCAAAGGGCGCAACACGATTGAGCAGGAGATCTTCGCCAAGGCCGCCGACAAGCTGACGGACTTCGGAATCGAGCTGATGGATATCCGCTTCAAACGGATTAACTATAATGAAAGTGTGCGGGCCAAAATCTATGACCGGATGATTTCCGAGCGCCTGCAGATTGCCAGTCGCTTCCGCTCCGAGGGCGAAGGTGAAGCGGAGATGATTCTGGGGGATATGGAAAAAGACCTGCAGGAGATCGAATCGGAAGCCTACAAAAAGATTCAGATCCTGAAGGGAGAGGCGGAGGCCCGCTCCACCGAAATCTATGCCAGCGCCTACAACCAGTCTCCCCAGGCCGCGAACCTGTACGAGTTTGTACAAATCCTCGAGACCTACAAGACCGGGCTGGATAGCAAAACCCGCCTGATCCTCTCCACCGACAGCGACCTGTTCAAATACCTCAAAAGCATCGACTGATTTTCCCGGTCGATCGACGGTTGTGGGGCTGCGGTTTTAGGGTATTATACCCAATTAAACAGCTTTGTTTTTTTACCACAGAGGTCACCGAGACACAGAGCAATTGAACATTCCCGCTCCTCTGTGCCTTCGTACTACTATCCGTCAATTTCTTATTTTCCTGACAAGTTTTCACCACCCGCTGCGCTAGAGGACACTGAGGCTCAGAGGATTAGGATGCTCTGTGTCTCTGTGTTCTCTGTGGTAAAAAAATCCGTGTCTTCGGTGTTCATCAGTGGTTCTAAACAATTGGGTTGCGGCTATGCCGCGCTAGGTCCTCTGTGGTGAGATTATTCAAGTTAAGTTCATATTAAACTTCCGCTGGTTTCGGCAGTCCGAGTTCGAGCATGCCCTCCTTGAGGCGGACGGGATAGGTTGCGAGGTCGCGCTTGCCGGGGCGGGTGAGCACCTTGCCTGAGCATACATCATATTTTGCATTGTGCTTCGGGCAGGAGATGCAGCCGTCCTGCAGTACGCCGTTGGCCAGCAGGGCGAACTCGTGGGTGCAGACGCCTTCGGTGGCGCGGTAGTCGCCCGCCGCCAGTTGATAGACCGCATAGTGCTCCTCGCCGATCACGACATCGATTGAATCGTTTTCATCCAGCTCGCCAACCTTCAAGGCCGGATGCCAAATCAGTTCCTTGCCCGGCGTTTCGCACTGCGGGATGTTGGTGGCTGTTCCGGCTTCTTCGGAGCCATCCTTGCGCTTTACGATCCGGCGCTCGGGTAAGGCACCTTGGATTTCGCGCTTGATGAAGAACGTCGTATCCTTCGCCTGCTGTTTTAGCGCCGGCAGCATTTCCTTATAGACGGCCCACATGCCTTTGTAGGGCGCAGGGAGCTGCTCTTTTACGCGTTCGTGGAATTTGGGCAGCGCATGGAACGGCATGAGCGGATGCATGTGGTGCTCGATGTGGTACTGCATGTTCATGTAGAGAAAGCCGAGCAGGGGATTGACCTTGATGGTGCGCGAATTGGCGCGGTGGTCCCACACGTTTTCATCCAGCCCCGCATGCTGCGCCAGCACAAATGCGCGTTGCACGCCGTTGGCATAGAACTTTGGGCCAATGAAGTAGAGCAGGGGAATCCAGCTCTGGTAGACCACCGCGAGCGCAACAGGAACCAGGTTGAGGGCGAAGGAGAGCCGGGCCCAGAAAAACATCCGGCCATATTCTTCTTCGGGCACGAATTCCTTCGCGGCTTTGCTGGGGATGCCCAGCGTGTGCTGGATGAGGATGGGGAAATAGTAGGTGCATTCCTTCAGGCTGAAAAAATCGAGGAAGTGCGGCCAGAATTTCGGTGGGCGCGTAACGGTGATTTCCGGATCCACCTCGGTGATCACCGTGTAGGAATGGTGCCGGGCGTGCGACCAGGTGGTGAATACAATATCGCGCTGCTGCATGGCCGTGGCAAAAAAGTTGAGCGCCGTGTTCATCCACTGGGTCTTGAACACGGTGTTGTGCGAGCTTTCGTGCCACCGCGCATCGCAGGCGCAGTAAAACATTCCATAGATCAGGAATGCGGGAATGGCAAAAAGCAGGCCGTGTGGAATCGCCAGCCAGGCGAGGGCTCCGGTAAGCAGCAGGGATGCAATCCACAGCGTGGTGTTGATGATTCCATGGATATCGTCCTTTTGCATGAGTGTCTTGAACTCGCGCCGGTCGATATCCGCCTTATACCATTCTTCCTCGATAATGAGGTTGTGCGGGTTGGTCATGGTTATGTCTCCTGTTTAACATCCTCTTCCCCCGGTTCCGTTAAACCCCAACCCAAGCGGAGGGCCCGGTTTCACCCGGGCCGCAGGCGAGGTGGAACTCGCCCCTCCATTTGTTAACGCTATGCCGTCGCCGGCAGTTTCAGTTTCGCACCCGGATAAAGCGCCTGGTAGCTCTCCTGCGCGAACGCTTCCTCGATGAAGGCGACCATGTTTTCAATGGAGGTGTCGCTTTCAACCGAGTGGGACGGCGAAAAGATATAGCCGCCGTCGGCGCCAAGCTTGAGCAGGCTGCGCGATTCGTTGCGGACATCCTCCGCCGTGCCGAAGGGGAGGGTCTTCTGCATGCTGAGTCCGCCGTGGAAGGCCAGGCGGCCGCGGTAGGCCGGCAGGATGGAATGAATGTCCATGACTTCCGGCTGGAAGGGGTTGAAGCAGTTGAGACCGGCATCAACCAGATCGTCGAACAGTTCATCCACATCGCCGCAGGAGTGGATCATGACAAACTTGCCCGCTTCGCGGACGTGGCCATACATGCGCTTAAGCTGGGGGAGGATATATTCGCGCCAGAACTTCGGGCCCATGATGAGACCGTGTTGCTGCCCCCAGTCGTCGCCAAAGTAGACGGCGTCGATGTCATACTTGAGCGCCTCTTCCACCTGCGCGAGGTTGTAGTCGGCAATGGCCGTCAACAGTTCATGCACGAACTCCGGCTCCTCGATCATGTCGATCATGAAGTTTTCCATGCCGCGGACCGTCCAGGCGCGTTCGTAGAGCGAAAAGCCGATTTCAAACACGCGGAAGCAGTCGGAATAGGTTGAAAGCTTTGGCTCAATGTTCTCAAAAAAGCGTTGATCGAGCGGGTCGGGGAATTCAAAGCCTTCCATGGTCGGTTCCGGGATCAGGCAGTTTTCAACCACACCGATATCCTTGTCGACGCTCCGGTCCCAAATCACGCCGAAGACATCCCTCAGGCGGTCGTTGCCAATATCATCGAAAAAACCAATGTCGCTGCCGACCCGGACAATATGGTTGCCGAGCGTCTTCTCCAGGTCGTCGCAGCCCAGGTATTCCTGCAGGGCCTTTTCGGGTTCTTCCGTGAATTTATACGACCACGGTACATATGGCGGCTTTTCGCCGTTGAGCACGGCCCTAACTACTTCTCGTTTAGTCATCATTCTCTCCATCGTTAACACCGTTGGTTTTAATGCGTAACGGGTAATTCGTAATTGACTTGGCTTGTGGATGGTATGGCCAATTTACGCATTACGCATTACGCATTACGCATTACGCATTACGCATCACGCATCACGCATCACGAATGTATCACCACCCCCAAGAATGCCCATAGACACAGATGCTAATAAAATGGACAAACATGCTGTTGTTGCATAAAAGAAGTCCATGAACCCGCAGATGGACTATATTTTCAGCGATGAAATGCTCAAGTTGCTGGGGCAGTTCACCTCCTTGACCGGGGTGCGCATTGCCTTTTTTTCAATGAGCGGCGAAGAACTGTGCATCGGCCGGAACCGGAGCATCTGTGGCTATTGCGCCATGCGGCGGCGGGAAAGGGGGTTCGATAACGCCTGCCTAGCGAATGACCGGCAGGGACGGGAGGCCGCACTGGATCGGGAGGGGGCGCATTTCTACCAATGCCATGCCGGGCTGTGCGAGGCGGTTATGGCGGTGCGTGTTGGGGAAACGCCGATCGGCTATGTCATGATCGGCCAGTTTCGGCTGGCGGGGGCGGCGGAGAGCATCCGCAACGGGCACGAAGCGGCCGCCATGGGAAACATGCCCGTCTTTGAGCGCGAGAAGGTGGATGATCTGCTAGGCATGTTCGAGGTGCTGATCCACTACATTGCAAACCATGCCCTGGTTGGCCGGCGCGATTTCGACCTGCTCCATCCGCTGGTCGAGCGCATGCGGAGCAGCCCCGAGGTGGCGCTTTCCCTTTCCGAGGCGGCGCGGTTCATTGGTTTGAGCGCTTCCCGCCTATCGCACCTCTTCACTTCGATGATGGGCGTAAATTTCAAACGCTTTCAAATGCAACTGCGTCTGGAGACGGCCGACCGGTTGATGCAGTCGCACCCCGACTGGCGCATGGCACGCATTGCCGAAGCCTGCGGTTTCGAGGATCCCCTATACTTTTCACGCGCGTACAAAAAGCACCGCGGCATTCCGCCTTCGAAGAGAGAAAAAGGGGTCAAACGCAAAATATAAAGATTGACGGTGAGTCTGAATGCCGATAAACGTTTTCCATGCCTCGCAAGCTACGAATCGAATATCCTGGAGCGACCTATCACGTGATCAGCCGGGGGAACTACCGAAAGGATTTGTTCGGGGATCGGGGTACCTGCGAGTCCTTCGAAAGTGCGATCTTCGAGACGGCGGACCGGTGCGGGTGGAAGCTTTTCGCCTATGTGATCATGCGCAACCACTATCATTTGGCCGTGGAAACTCCGGAGGCGAATCTTGTCGATGGGATGCGCTGGCTTCAGAGTACCTTCGCCACCCGTTTCAATCGCTTTATGAATGAATCCGGCCATGTTTTCCAGGGACGCTACAAATCGATCATTGTAAGCGAGGATCGACCATTGCTTGGATTGATCGATTATATACATCTGAATCCTGTTCGTGCCCGATTGTGTTCCATCGACCAGTTGCGAAACCATGCATTTTCAAGTTATCCGAAGTATTGGGAGCGTTCGCTTCGCTCTGGATTGCAGCGTTCCAGGATGCTTTCTTTTTGCGGTATGCCCGATACGCCGGCCGGTATGGAGTTATATGAACAGCGATTAAAGCTTGTAGATGAGGGCGACCCGGAAAAACACGACCTCATGAGCAAGGAATACTGCAAAGGGTGGTTCGTCGGAACCAATGAGGCAAAGCAAAAGTTGGCAAGTGAACTCGAAGATGCCAATCCCTTTGCGGTTTGGGATGGTGCCGATATGCGCGAGCTTAACGAATTGCGATGGGAAAGGTTGGTTCAAGAAGAACTGACGCGGGCTGGCAAGAGCGAAGCGTTTGTGATCGCTGATTCGAAAGGTGCCGCATGGAAAGTGGAGATCGCAAAGCGTCTGCGCAGGGAAACCACGGCGCGGAATCAATGGATCGCGGATCGTTTATGCATGGGGCATCCAAACTATGTCAGCAATTTAGTGAACCGAGACCACATTCATCCCATAGGTGGTGCTGACGGAGAGTAAAACCCCGTTTTTGTTAAGGTTTCTGATGTCCGATTCATTTAGTCAATTCCGATTTTTTGTTGAAGGTTAACCATGGTTCCGCGCTTTGTGCATATGGCTGTCCCACAGCTCTTAGACAAACCCCGGCAGATACGCCTGTTCCGGCGCACCCCGTATGCGGCCGGGCGGTTTGGCTGTCCCATAGGAATCCAGCAAGGCGGGCAGGTTCCACCGGCGCCAAAGCACCGCGCGCACAACAGTGAACTGCCGCTTGAAGCTGTGCTCCCATCCGTGCATGAACGCGAGGCAGCGCATCAGCAGGTGGACCAGCAGCCCCATCCAGATCTGCCAGCGCACGGCGTTGGCGCTGTAGCCCAGGAAGTCGGAGAGTTGGAGCGTCTGCTTGATCTCCTTGAAGAACACCTCGATGTCCCAGCGGCAACGGTAGAGTTCGGCGACCGTCCACGCGCTCCACTCCAGGTGATTGGTGATGAAGGCGATTTCGACATCCTTGCCGTTAATCTCGACCAGCGCCACGACCCGGCGCAACTCGCACGGATAGGCTTTCTTCGATGCTTCGACCACCATCTCGATGACCTCGTCGCGCAGGATGCGCTTGTGCCCGGTGGTTTCGAGGGTGCGCACCACCTTGTACTGCATGTTGTCCTTCGCCCGGCCAACCCACCAGACACCGCGCACCGTCAGCTCGAAAAGATGCTTGAACTTGTTGTAGGCCTTGTCGAACACGGCGATTTCACCGGGTTTGAGCTCGGCGCACAGGCTTTGGGTCATCGTGCTGTCATGGTGCTTCGCCGTGTCGATGATGGCGCACCGGGGCAGGAAGCTTTGCAGGTCGAGGCGCAGGTGGCACTTGGCCGCAGCCTTGCGGCGGCGATGCTTCGCCCAGTCCATGCAGTTGGCGACGAGCTGGATCGTGGTCGAGTCCAGCGCATGGATCGTCTTGCTGAAGCGCCGGAGGTATCCGCGCCGAACCTTGCCCTTCGCGAAGCCCGGGACTGTATCCATCAGATGCTTCATCATGCACCAGTAGAGCTCTTCGGCCATGTCCGCGTTGCGGATCTTGTTCGCGTGGCTCAGGTTGTTACGCGACGGAGGAACCGCGCCGCGGATGGTAGAGAGCGCCGCCGCGTTCATCTGGAGCGCGTCGCACACATCGTTGAGTCCGAGTGCATGGGAGAAGTGGGCGTACAGCAAAGAAACCACATGGCTCCACGGCGTGTACGTCCGGCTTTGAATGTCCACGCCATGCTTCTGCGCAAGGCTCGACACCATGTGTCCGGGAATCAGATTGCACAATTGTTTCAAGGTTGTATACCTATGTCCGGCTGGCTTGTGTTTATGTTGTTTTTTCATACCCTCCGAGTGGAGGATTTCAACGGCACATGCCAGCCTTTTTTTTCAATATCTATGGGATGACAATGAACCGAGACTAATCTTTATATTTTGCGTTTGACCCCTTTCACCTCTTGCCGAATTCGCGGACGGCTTCCTGATAGGCTAGGATGTTCTCGGGCGGGGTCTTGCCGGTCATGGTGTCGGTGGAGAAAAAGTAGCCGGGTTCCTTGATTGCGAGTTTTACGGTTTCGCGCACCATGTCGCGGATCTCTTCCTTTGAGCCAAAGTTGATGATTTTCGGATTCTTCATGCAGGCGAAGATGGTTTTTCCCCTCCAGACATCGAGTACGGTTTCGAGGAACTGCTGAAGGATTTCCTCGAACCGCCCTGGATCGTCCATGGCCGCCATCATGAAGTTTTCCCAGCCGAAGAGTTCGACCGGCCACATGAACAGGGTGTGGTTGTACCAGCCCATCACCATCGTCGAATCGCCGAGCAGGGTCTGCTTTTGTGCATAGTGGTTCTTGAAGAACGCCGAGCGTTCCTCCTTGTTTTGGTAAAAGTAATCCTTTGGCTGGAATTCCAGCACCTCTTCGGCCTGGACGTCGTAGTCGAAAAGCTGCTCCGCCAAGGCGGGGCAGCCGGGGACATCCCACTGCGGAATGCGGTCGGTCATTTCGCCGTTGAACGCGGCTTTGGCTTTTTCCCTGCTCATATCAAACTCCTTCGTTTCTGTTTCAAAAAAGGGGTCAAACGCAAAATATTAAGATACTACATCGATATTTAGATTTTGCGTTTGACCCCTTTCGTTAGCGTTTGGCGAGTTCCTCGTGGGCCTCGTTGTGGTATAGGGCGTTTTCGACCGGGGTGTTGGCGGGGATGTGGTTGCCGATGGCCATGATGAAGCCGGGGTATTTTTTACCGATATCCATGCATCGCTGCACCTCGGCGCGGATTTCCTCCTTGGTTCCGCCTAGCAGGATGCGGGTGTCGGCATTGCCGACGAAGGCGTGGGGCTTGCCGTAGTTTTCGGCGATGTAGGCCATGTCGGTCGTCGGTTCCATGATTAAGCCATCGACGCCGACTTTGGCGATGTCGTCGTGGATCATCACGCATGGCGCATCGGAGTCGGTCAGCGCATCGAAATATTGCTGGATCCAGGAGGCATAGCGATGGGGCATTTCGCCGAAGGCCTCGGCCATGGCCATAAGCATCATGTCCCGGCCAAGATTTCAATCAGGCCGGACATGAGCGAAACATAGATTCCAGTCATGTTGACCGTGTCGGGATAGCGCTGGCGGAGCGTGGCATAGTGATCGTTGTATTCCTCCACCAGCGTGGCGTGGTTGCGCTCGCCATAGACCGCCCACGGATCAAGCGCGAGAACGTCGTCGGGATCCTCGAACGGGCATTCCACCTCGTCGCACCGGTCGCTCCCTTCAGAGGCATATTCCGCATGCCCCATCTTGGTGCGGCATTCCTCCAGGACCTGGCTATGGGTGAGGATCGACCAAAACATGCCATAGTCCCACTCCTTGACGAACCGGTTCCCGGCGGTTTCGCGTTCCGTCTGCGAGGACTCCGCGGTGATGCGGGATCCGGTCACTGCATTGAGCAATTCCCAGAGGAACTGCGGTGAATACTCCGTCCGCGGCACTTTCGGGGGCATCTCAAGGTTGATTGCCGCCCATCCATTTTCATATCCGATTTCCCTTTGGTGGTTTAATTCGTAACGGGTAATCCGTAATTGATTGGGCTTTCGGATTGCATGACCAATTTACGCATTACGCATTATTGCCATGGACATTCCTAAGGCAATATGCGAAAGGTGCATTGTTTCTTAAACTTGAACAAAACACAGATCGATGGGTTGGAACAGGAATCTAAAAATCGACACCCTGCGTCTGGGGCTTTATGAAGCAGGGCATTGCCGGCTCTCCCGCGAGTGGAACTATCCACGGCTCGCGAGTCCCTTTTCCCGGATTTACCTGATCGAGGAAGGCGAGGCGGTGATCCGCCATTCGGGGCTGACGCATCATTTGAAAAAAGGCGACCTGCATTTGGTTCCGTGCCATGTGACGGCGGATTACCAATGCCCGGATTTCCAAACCCAGTATTTCGTGGGCTTCACGACCAAGCTCGAGATTGGCGCCGACCTGTTTGCCCTGCGCCGATGCGATCCGACGCTCAAGGCGGATGGGACGCATTGGGAAATCTTCAAGCGGTTGGTCGGGTTGCTGGAGCCCTTGGCGGGGGGGTATGGGCGCCTTGCCCACGTGGAGATTCCCCTGGCCGTCAGTGTGGAAGTGCGCGGTTTGGTGCTCCAGCTGGCAGCGGCGTTTCTGCGGACGGCCCACGAGCCAACGGATGTTGAGCTGGAGCGGGAGGGGCGCTTTGCCCCGATCCTCCAGTTTGTGGATGAAAACCTCCAGCGCGACATCGCGCTCGAAACCCTGGCCGAGCTGGCCGGCCTGACTCCCACCTATTTTTCCGACCTCTTTGTCAAGACCATCGGCGTGCGCCCGGTGGAGTTCATTAACCGGCGGCGCATCGAACGAGCGCAGCTCCTGCTGGGTTCCACCCGGATGACCGTCCAGGAGGTTGCCGATGCGGTTGGCATCAATAGCTCGGCCTATTTTTCCCGCCTGTTCCACCGGGTGGCGGGGATCCCTCCGCGGCGATACCGCCAGTTGTTGCTTGGCGAGGAATCGCCATAAAAAAAACACCCCGTAGTGAACGGGGTGTTTTGCAACGAAGAGGGCTGCAACGGGCTACATTGCGATTTCTTCGATGGTGGCACTGTCGCGCAGGCTCTTGATGAAGTCGGCAACGGCCTGTTGCTTTTTCTGCCCGCTCAGGAAGGCAACAATCTGTTCCTTGGCTTCGTCGTAGGAAACAACGCCTTCTTCGGTGCGCTCGGTTACCTTGATGATGTGGAAGCCGAACTGGGTTTCCACCACGTCGCCGACTTCGCCGATTTCCTGGGTGAAGGCGGCCACTTCAAACTCGGGAACCATACGGCCTTTGCCGAAGGTGCCGAGTGAGCCGCCCTGCTCCTTGCTCGGGCAGCCAGAGTGCTGGGTGGCCGCATCTTCGAAGGTGATGGTGCCGGCGATGATGTTTGCACGGATGGCTTCGAGTTCGGTCTTCTTCTTTGCTTTTGCTTCGTCGGTTTCGCCTTCTTCGAAGTTCAGCAGAATGTGGCTTGCCGTAACGGCCTCCGGCTTCTGGAAGCGGTCGGGGTTGGCATCGTAGTATTCCTTGGCCTCCGCTTCGGTGGCTTCCGGGATGCCGGTCGTCTTGGTGTCGAGGAATTGGCGGGTGGCCAGGTCGTTCTTGATGTTTTCGGTTAGTTCCGCAAGCGTGGTTCCCTGTGCGGCCAGGGCACTGTCGAGCGTCTGCCCTTCGGGGATGCGGGTTTTGATCTGCTCGATGGTTTCGGTAACCTTGGCATCTTCAACCACAACGTCGGCCTTGGCAACCGCCGCGTCGATGAGCTTCTTGGTGATGAGGTCGTTCTTGATCTGTTCGTACATCTGACCCTGGATCTGCTGCATCTGCTGCGGGGGGACACGTCCGCCCAGCTGCTGCATGGCGATATTCATCATTTCCAGGATTTCGCCGCGGGTGATGTCTTCGCCATTAACGCGTACAACGACTGCGCTTGGATCGGAGGTCAGCGGGTTGGCCTTAACCGGCTCCGCGAAGAGATCCTCGGTCGCCGCCAAGTCTACGGGTTCCGGGGCGGGGGCGGCGGTTGCTTCGTCTTCCTTGCAGCCGACCAGCATGATCATTACCGCAACGGGAAGCACCATGAGTGACTTCTTGTTCGAAAATTTGTGGAACATCGTTCTTGATCCTTTCTTCAGGTTTCAACTAATTACACCGCACCTGTGTGAATGCATATGAAGGGCAGATAGTGTGCCCAACGGGGGCAAATGTCAACGCATTCAGACGGTTTTAAAGGACGTGTGTTCAATGGTAAACCAGGAAATCCTAGATCGTTTCAAATGCTCCGGCTGCGGCGAATGCTGTCGATGGACCGGATCGGTGCTGCTGACCAAGGCCGACATTCCCAGAATGGCGTCCCTGTTGGGGACGTCCGAACAGGAGTTCATCGATGCGCATACCCGTTTGGCACCCAACCGGAAGCAATTGGCCTTGCTGGACCAATCCGATGGAAGCTGTGCATTCCTGCAAGGGGATCGTTGCTCGATCTACGAGGCCCGACCCGAACAGTGCCGAACCTTCCCCTTCGCCTGGAGCGTGCGCGAGGGATGCCCCGAGCTCGACAAACTCCTGGCCGAACAGAAAAACATTGAACAACACGCCGGGAACCCCTAGCTTTTTCCAGCCTTTTTCACAAATACTAAGGAGTAGAGACATGTCTGTAATGAACGTAAATGAAATTATGAAGATTCTTCCCCACCGCTATCCGTTCCTGATGGTCGACCGCATCGTCGAGATGGATATGGAGGCCTGCACGGTGGTGGGCATCAAGAATCTCACCATGAACGAGGAATTCTTCCAGGGCCATTTCCCCGGCAACCCGGTCATGCCCGGCGTATTGCAGATGGAAGCCATGGCCCAGGTGGCGGGCATCATGCTCAATTCCCGTGAAGGCAACGAAGGCAAGACCGCCTACTTCATGTCGATGAACAAGGTGAAGTTCCGCAAGATGGTGATTCCCGGCGACCAACTGCGCATCGAGATCGAGGTCATCCGCATGCGTTCGAAAATCGCTACGGTGCAGGGCAAGGCCTATGTGGATGGCGCCGTTGTCAGCGAAGCAGAGCTCACCTTCGGATACGTTGCATAGAACCATGGCGAAAATCCACCCAACGGCCATTGTGGCAGAAGGCGCGCAACTTGCGGACGACGTGATCGTCGGCCCGTTCTGCACGGTAAGCGACCAGGCGGTGATTGGCTCGGGCACCGAGCTGGTCTCGCACGTGGTGATCGAAGGCAACACGACGCTCGGTTGCGGAAACCGCGTTTCCCCGTTCGCCGTGCTTGGCGGAAAGACGCAGGACCTTAAGTTCAAGGGCGGAACCCCGGGCGTTAGGATTGGCAACAACAACACCATCCGTGAATATGTCACCATCAACGCGGCAACCAACGATGGCGACTACACCACGGTCGGCAATGATTGCCATATTCTGGCCTATTCGCATATCGCCCATTGCTGCCACATTGGCAACAGCGTGGTCATTGTCAACGCCTGCCAGATTGCCGGGCATGTGGTGATCGAGGATATGGCCACGATCGAGGGATCGGTCGGCATTGTCCAGTTCATCCGCGTTGGTTCCATGGCCTATGTGGGGGCCATGTCGAAGATCACCAAGGACGTTCCGCCCTACATGATTGGCCATGGCGATCCGCTCGAAATCCGCAGCTTCAACCGCATCGGCATGGAGCGCCGCGGCGTGGACGAGGCCGGGCGCAAGGCCATCAAGGAAGCCTACCGCATCCTCTACCGCCAGGAAGGCCCCGTTGCCGACGCCCTCGACAAGATCGAGGCCGAGGTTGAACAGACGGCGGAGATCAAGCATCTGCTCGAATTCTGCCGCGCCTCCGAGAACGGAATCGCCCGCTAGTACTCTGTGGGGAATTAATGACCGCTAGGACACCACGTCGCGAAGATTTGTTTTCTTTGTTTCTTGGCGTCTTTGCGGTCAAACACCCCGGAAGGGCAGAGCGCGGACTTGGAGCTTCCCGCAAAGGTTTCACCATTCTCGAGCTGCTGGCGGTGATGGCCATCATCGCCGTCCTGGCCGGCATCGGCGCAACGGGCATGCGCCTGGCGCGCCGCCAGGCCAAGGAGAGCCGCGCCAAGGCCGATATCGAAACCCTGCGCAACGCCCTCAACGAATACCGCGTGGAGTTTGGCTTCTATCCCGAGGCCGACGACACCTTCTCCAACATGGTGGCCGCACTCAGGGCCGAACAGCAAAAGGTGATGGCCGATGCCGTCGGCGAGTTGCCTTATGTGGACCCGTGGCAGCATCCCTACATGTATTACCGCGATAGCGAGCCAACCAACCGCTTCCGTTACAGCATCTGGTCGATGGGGCAGGATACCAATTCCGCGGCCGACGACATCAATCCCGCCCAATCCGGCTATTGACTTTCAACCCGCAGACCTGCGACTTTCGGGGCGATGAAAAAGCATGCATTCACGTTGATCGAGTTGCTGGTGGTGATCGTTATCCTCGGCATCCTCGTCACCCTCGGTTCAAAAGGGATCCGCAATGCCCGCCTGAGTGCCAAGAAGGCGCAGGCTATGGTGGAGATGAAGGCCATCGAAACCGCCATCATGGCCTACCAAAGCAAATACGGAAAGCTTCCGGTTCCCGTTGAAAACCAAGGCGCGGATGAAGAGGATGTGGAGTTCGATGCCGTTTTCAGCACCGATACCATCCTGGCGCTCGGCGGGGATACCACGATGAATCCTGCGGGGATCGTCTTCCTTGAACCCCAGGGTGTTTCCTCGAACGGGGTCTTCCAGGATCCGTGGGGCGAGCAATATCTCATCTTCATGGACACCAACTACGATGGAGAGCTTCCCGTGGGTTTCGGGGAGCTGGATCTGGTTGTCCGCCGTAAGCTGGCCATCCTTTCGGTCGGTCTATACAACTTGAAAAAAGAGCCAACCGAGAGCGATATTATCACGAGTTGGTGAGAGGGCATCGCCCTCCGGATTGCCCGCGGAGCCGGTTGTGATTTATTTTTCCATTCTTTGAACATAATCCGTTGCCGATACTCTAAGTTCCCGTATTTATTGTTTAACGAACATTAACCAGGAGTAGGAAAAATGTGTGGTGGTAGATATGTTTTGGTTGGTTTGCTGTCGGTGTCCCTGTTTGCGACCGTCCCGGTCGATGCCGGGAAGAGCGATGTGCTGCGGGAGACCGGCAGCGCATTTTCGGAGATTGCGAAGCAGGCCTTGCCCGCCGTTGTGTTCATCGATGTGGAGACCACGGTCGAGGTGCCCCGCTACCATTCCCGGAATCCCTTGGAACAATTCTTTGGCCGCGGCTACCGGGGCTATCAGCAGGAAGAACCCGAAACTCAGAAATACCACCAGCAGGGGCAGGGCTCTGGTTTCATCATTTCCAAGGATGGCTACATCCTCACCAACAACCATGTGGTCAACGATGCCGACCGCATCACCGTCACCCTCGGTGACGGCCGCGAGTTCGATGCCAAGCTGATCGGGGCCGATCCCAAGACGGAGGTGGCGCTCATCAAGATCGAGGATGGCGACGAGCTTCCGGTCATCGAGCTGGGCGACTCCGACGCGCTCGACGTGGGCGAGTGGGTGCTGGCCGCCGGCAATCCGTTCGGCCTCTCGCAAACCATCACCGCCGGCATCGTCAGCGCCAAGGGGCGCGATGAAGTGGGCATTGCCGAATACGGCAGTTTCATCCAGACCGACGCCGCCATCAACCCCGGCAACTCCGGCGGCCCCTTGCTGGACATCGATGGCAAGGCCATCGGCATCAATACCGCGATCTATACCCGCACCGGCGGCTACATGGGGATCGGTTTCGCCATTCCGATCAACCAGGCCATCACGATCAAGGACCAGCTCATCAAGCATGGCAAGGTGTCGCGCAGCGTGCTCGGCGTCTACATCCAGGAAGTGGACGAAGACCTCGCCAAGAGCTTCGGGCTCGAGGAGACCGGCGGCATCCTGATCAACCAGGTGCTCGAGGAATCCGCCGCCGCCGAAGCCGGCCTCAAAGAGGGCGACATCGTCGTCGAAATGAATGGCAGCAAGGTGGAAAAACTCAGTGTGTTCCGCAGCCGCGTGGCCTCCACTCCGCCGAACTCCAAGCTCGACCTGAAGGTTTTCCGCAACGGGAAATACAAGAATATTTCCGCCATCACCAAGGAGATGGAAGGCGAAGAGGGGGCCGTTGCTGCGGAGGGCGGGTCGGAACGTTACGACAAGCTGGGGGCCACCGTTGAAAGCCTTGAAAGCGAAGCCGCCCGCAGGCTCGGCTATGAGGATCTCGAAGGGGTGCTCGTTACGGAAGTGGAACAGGGTAGCCCCGCGTGGCGCGCCGGCCTGCAACCCGGGCAGGTCATCACCAGCGTCGACCGCCAGCCCGTTGAAAGCGTCCGCGAATTCAAGGAAATGCTCGCCCAATCCGAATCAGGAAAAATCCTCTTCCTCGTAACCGACGGCCGCAGCTCCCGCTTCGTCGTCGCCACCATCGAAGACGACTAATGCGGTGTCTCGATAAATTCCTGGAGGATGGAATCCTCCGGGACGAGTGACGCATCGATTGCTTCGAAATGACCCAGGAACTCCAGCAGTTCCTGGGCTTTGTTTTGCCCGGGGTGCGAGGTTGGAAGGGAGTGGAGCAAGGGTTCCACCAGGGGCTTCAGCACGGGGATTTCGTAGCCCAGCGCCGAGTTGTATTCCTGGTCGGCCAAGGGCTGGAACGGAAAGATCCACTGGTCTTCGCCGGCCCGTACCGAGGGCCACAGCGTAAAAGTTTTTTCCACCGGGTTGCCGCGGTAGTTGTGGTCGCGGATCATGCGGCGCATCATGCGGTGGTTCGTGCTGGAGATCCGTGTGTCGACATCCTTCATCAACGTCGTGCGTGCGCCGATATAAACCTTGAAAGCCTGGGCCGGGTTCACGAACGACGTGATGCGCGGGTTCAACCCGTGGATGCCCTCGATCAGCGCCAGCTCATCCGGTTCGAGGCGGATGATTTCCCCTCGGAACTCCCTTTTGCCATGCAGGAATTTGAAATGCGGCATCTCGATAGGGTTGCCATTGCCCAGCTTGTCCAGATGGCGCTCCAGCAGGGGGAGGTCGATCGCCTCGATATGCTCATAGTCGTATTCGCCCTTGGGATTCTTGGGCGTCAGCTCGCGGTTGACGAAATAGTTGTCCAGGCTGATCACGTGCGTCTTCACGCCCTGGTGGTTCAGCTCCGCCGCCAACCGCCTGGTGAAGGTGGTTTTGCCCGCCGACGAAGGCCCCGCCAGCCAGATCCACTTTAGCTGGTGGTTCTTCTGCGCAACCCGATCCGCGATTGCCCGGATTTCCGCCAGCTTGCGCTCTTCCTCTGCGTGGATGTATTCCCCGATCCGCCCCGTCCGGATCACCTCGTTCAACTCTTCAACCGTCTGCACATTCATGGAACCATCATACGCAAGCGGGGTGCTGATGCAACCATGGGGCATTGCCAAAACTGAAGAGGGCAGTGGGGTGTTTCAAGTCGGCCGTGGCCTTCGCGTATCCTATGCAACGTAAAGATGTGCGAAGGCCGGGCCATGCAGCTGTTCGTGGCGTTCTATTCCCCGGTTGAAACAGGGGGATCGTATCCTTCAACTCCAGGAGGAGTAATTCAATCGAATAGAACCGTTCTAATAACCATACCCACGATTCGGGGCGAGCTGTTCAGGATGGCGAATGGGATTCGTTGACACCTTAAATCAGTCAACACGAGGCATAAATATTGCCTTCAACTCCGTACGTCGCACCTTGACTGCTTCACACTCTGGTTCCGCAATCAATATCTTCGTGCGGTATAGGTGACTCCATAATCAACCCATGTCATAGTGTCATCATTTAAAATCGTCCAGCTCATGGTGCGGCCACCATCTAATGTCACGATCAACTGGTCGCCTGATGTTTTGTATGTGCCAGAACCGCTCTCTTCCATATAACCCCGTTCAAATTCGTTGAAAGTGAAAGTCCCTCCAAATCTAAATGTGTTTAAAACATACCACCCCGTATTATCGCCTGGCTGAGCCTCATTTGTTGACTTCCAAGACCCAACAACCCAGTCTTGATCGTCACTTCCTCCCCCCTCATCATCATCTCCACCGCAACCGAAAAGCGCTACCGACACAGTTAAAATCATGATTGTCATTAGTCTTCTGCTTAGCTCTTTCATTTCTTCTCACATTCCTTTTTTATGATTCCCTAGGGCCTAAATGCCACTAGACTCAGTCCATTTGAAACTCACATTCACCTAGTACTTTCCGACAGTCCAAACGCCATTGCCATCATTGGATATTCCTCGAGCCGAGCTGTCTACCTTTATTAATTGCATGCTTCGAACTACCTCAAAGTCAGGGCCAGTATCTCCGTGATAAAACTCGATGTCTTCAAAGCGGTCACCAGGCTCACAGGCAAACCTATGAGTCTGGCCCTTTCCAATCCACGTTTCCCACCTCTCGTTAATACGCGTGTGGTAATGCGCTATATGTATCGCCCCCCAGAAATCCGCGTTCTCAACTGTGACATAGATTGGGTCTTCGATTGGAGGCGCGCTACCATTTGACACTCCACCTTGACCATCATCTTCATCCATACATCCGACCATAGCACATGGAAGGATTGCACTAGCTGTAATTAAGATCGTTCGTCTTGCGAGTTTCCGCCATTTTTTTTCTGATTTCATATTTCACCTATTGTTTAGAGCAGCCACCATGGACGCAGATACTAATTAATACGGATTGATTTTATAAATCTTATGCGATCATCAATTTTTTTTTTAACATCACTTGTGCTGGTGATACGCATTTTTCAGACCAAGACGTATTTGCACTGTGTTACTTGAAACAATGACAGCTTTTTACGCCTTTATTGTAATTATCCCTTGACCAAAAAGGCCGGCATCGGAAAGAAGCTCTTCGAGCTTTTCGAAATCGGGCTCCAGGCCATCCATGCAGCCGAGGTTATCCATGATGACGGCCAGTTGTTCAGGCAACACGCTTTCATGCTGCTCAACACGCTGCTTTGCCGTTACGAACAATTGTTGCGCCCTGGACTGGGTTACAACGATACGGAAACGAGCGAAACGTAGATTTGCAATAAAAGGGATTTCATTAAAAGGGCATCTCATCCATTACCCTGAAGTTGTCCAGG
This sequence comes from Pontiella desulfatans, assembly GCF_900890425.1. Taxonomy (NCBI): domain Bacteria; kingdom Pseudomonadati; phylum Kiritimatiellota; class Kiritimatiellia; order Kiritimatiellales; family Pontiellaceae; genus Pontiella; species Pontiella desulfatans. The sequence goes on from NZ_CAAHFG010000003.1 coordinate 267,684, forward strand.
AGGCGCTTGTGTTTATCGGGAAGGTCGTCTTCCTGGATGACCGTACGGGTCGTGATTGGGCGTTTGCGCTCGATTCCCTGGTTGCAGTATTCCGAGATCTCTTCTAAGGCTCTAATTTCGGCCCGTTTCGGCATCGTTTATTCCCCACGTTTCAAGAGTCCATTCCGCCCCCGTCGTGGTGTTGCCATGGTGCAGTAAAATCCCGCAGGTGCAGTTTGGTGCACTAAAAAACGGTCTGCGGCTGTCTTGCGTTGTCCATGGCCGGAGGTTCGGAAACTCTCACGATATCCCTGTAAATATTAGTTCTAATGCGTTTGGGCAACAAAAAAAGGCCAGTCGTGATGACTGACCTTTTTAAGATGGTCGGGGCGGAGAGATTCGAACTCCCGACCTATTGCTCCCAAAGCAACCGCGCTACCAGACTGCGCTACGCCCCGTTTCCTCGGTTTGGAATCTTCCAAATCCCGGAAAGCGCAGGAATATCGGGCAATCGACGGGGAAAGGCAACCCCTTTTTTCGGGTAATGCGGACATCGGCGATTTCCGACGGCATGAAAAGCTAGCGGACGAAATGCGTAAAACATGATCGTTAATACCTGTTAAAAAGCCTTGTTCGGGGGGTTTGTTCTTTTTAGGTTCCGTGTTCAGGCGGAACCCAACCGCGTTGAGTCAACAAAGGAGCAAGGCATGAAGATGATGAAGGCATTCGGTTTTACGGTGGCATTGATCCTGGGGGCAGCGGCGTCCCTGTCGCATGCCGACAAGGTTTACACGACCCATACCGGAGGAAGTGGCAACATTTCCGACGGCACGACGGCAACGAATGCCGTTACGTTGACTACGGCGCTTGCCATTGCCAATGCGGATCCGGCCCGACGGCACATTGTTTTACTGGGCGGAGCCTACAACGGCCTTCCTCGGCTGGAAATTACAGCGAACGATGTGATGCTCGACGGCGGGTACGAGGATGTCGGCGGTGTGTGGCGCAAGAGCTACGAACCTTCGGTTTTGAATATTGTTTCGAGCGACGAGGCCTACAGCAGTTCGATCGCCCATCGTCGGGGCATTGTTGCGGCGAACCGGACAGGGCTCCTGCTCCAGGATTTAACCATCAACTTGTCGGGGCCTACGGGAACAAGCGGCAGTGGTGAAGGCAAATCGGCCTATGGCATCTATCTCGATGGTTGCAGCAACTATGCGGTTCGTCGGGTCGGCATCTCCACGGGGAATGCGACGAGCGGCAATGTCGGGCGCTATGGCCTTTCCGGAAATACGGGGAATACCGGAAGCTCGGGGGGAGCCGGCAGCAACGCTTCGGGGGCTGCGAATGGCGGTAACGGGGGCTATGGAGGCCTAGGCGGTGTCGGATCTAAATATTGGTCGGGAGGGGGGGCTGCCGATGCTTCCGCATGGGGGGAGGATGGGCAGTTCGGCGGTTGCGGCGGGGAAGGGGCGCGTGATGACGTTGGACAAACGAGTTGGCATGGCAACCGTGGTGGCGCAAACCGAACAAACGACCGGGCCGGCCCCGGTTCCGGTAGTGGAGGGACGTATGGTTTGGGCGGCAAGGGCGAAGATGGCGGAAACGGCGGTAACGGCGGCGTAGGCTCCAGCGGGGGGACGGGTTCTTCCGGTTCTGCCGGTGTTGCAACCTATTCCAGCGGATTCTTTGTACCCGGCAATGGCTCGCATGGTTCGGGCGGTGCCGCCGGAAAAGGTGGCCGGCGGTGGTGGCGGCGGCTGGCACAACGATGGGCTTTTGGCGGCCGATGAATCCGGTGGCGGCGGTGGCGGCGGTGGGCGGCGGGCGGGCGGGTACCGGGGGCGAAGGCGGTCATGGCGGCGGCAGCGCATATGCAATTTTCCTGTGGAACAATGGAGCCGGTGGCCTGATTGAGGACTGCTCAGTGATTCCCGGTAGCCGAGGAAGCTATGGTGTCGGAGGGTCTGGCGGAAACGGGGGAGGCTACGGTAGCGGCGGCACCCGGGGCAATGCGGCGGATGATGGTTACTACGGTGGTTATGGAGGCCGTGGAGGTTATGGTGGAGCCGGTGGTGCTGGTGGTAATGGCGCGTATGGCGTTCGATATGCGGTTGGTCTTCAGGGTGGTTCCAGTCCGGCCTTTTTGGGAACCATGGCCGGTTGTTCGGTAAACGGCGACGAAACCTTTGGTTCGCTTCCCGACCTGCCACCGGTTCCGGTAAATGTGGCTGCAACCGATGGAGATTATAACGACAAGGTCGCCGTTTCATGGACATCGGTAGCCGAGGCCACGAGCTACCAAATCTATCGCAGCACGACCAACGACTCGGCAACGGCCGGGGCCCCGATAGGCTCTTCGCCAATCCCGTCATACGAAGATTCACTATCCGCCGCAGGAGTGACCTACTACTATTGGGTTAAATCGGTCGGCGTCGGAGGAACCAGCGATTTCAGCGAACCCGATTCGGGATTCAGCGCGCTGGAGCTGATCGCGGGCGCAGGCCCCAACGGATCAATTTCTCCCACAGGCACGGTCGTCGTAAGCTATGGCGGTTCAACCAACTTTGTGATCACGGCCGAACCCTATTTCCATATTGAAGAGGTGAAGACCAACGATGTTTCCGTGGGGGCGGTATCCGGAGTGCTCTGGTCGAATATCGTTGCGCCGGGAACGATCCATGCAACCTTCGCGCCGGATCTGGCCACGAACAACGTTCCGCATTGGTGGCTGGCCTCGTTTGGCTATACCAACGATTTCGACCAAGCGGCACTGGGCAATCAGGATGGGGACACGCTACTCACTTGGGAGGAATATTTCCAGGGAACCAGCCCCAACGACGAGGATACCGATAACGACACGGTCTTCGACGGCATGGAGGTCGCGTTGGCGGATCTCGGTTTTGTGAACGGGGTCTCCGATACAAACCTACTGGCGCTCATCCAGAACTATGCGGATGTGCTCGGGGTCTTTACCTCAGCCGAGCTCAATGCGGCCATCGCGCAGGGCGAGGCGAACGTGACGAACGCGCCCGGCAGCTATGGGCTCTACACCCCCGAAGCCTTGCTGGATCTCGGGGTCGGGGATATCGGGCTCCAGGTCAGCAACGGCGTCGCGGAGCTTTCCGTGCAACTCTGGCAGTCGGAGGATCTCAACATCTGGACGAATGCCGGCGGCGAGGTCGAGTGGCAGCTGCCGGTTGATGCGGAGAAGAAATTCTACCGCGTCCGCGCCGAGCCTTAGCGCCGGCCGGCGGCCACATAGACGGCACCCACCGAGGTGCCGCCGGTGATGGGATTGTTGAATTCGATGGTGTGCGCTTTGGTCTCGGCGAAAACCAGGCCAAGGCGTTCCGCAAAAAAATCTTCCGGAGCGCCATCCGCCCACATGGCAAACACGCCGTCCGGCTTCAGGTGTTGCGCCATTTCGGCCAAACCCTCTTCCGTATAGAAATGGGTGTTGGATTGGTGCAGCACGTTGGTCGGCGTATGGTCGATATCCAGCAGGATGGCATCGAGCTGCTTTTCCGGGGCGTTGCGCATTAGGGCGAAAAAGTCGGCCTGCCTTAGTGAGCAACGGAGATCATCGTTCAGCGTTTTGCCCAACGGCACCAGCTCGGACTGGTGCCAACCGATTACCGCTTCGAGAAAATCGACGACCACCAACGAGGCAACCCGTGCATCCTTCAGCGCCTCGACGGCGGTATAGCCCAGGCCAAGCCCGCCGACCACCACGTCGAGATCGCCCCGATCCAAAGCAGCCAGCCCCTTGATGGCCAGTTGCGATTCCGCCTCATGGAACAGGCTGGTCATCAGGAAATCCTCCGCCAGCTTCACTTCATAGATATCCGTGTCGCCAAACTGCGGCATCCGACGCCTTCGCAGCATCAGGTCACCGATCGGCGTGGGGCGGAAGTCCAACTCTTCATAGAAAATACTCATGCCGCACCATGCTTGGCTTTGCATGCCATTGGAAGCCCTATCCCCAATTTGTTCAGTTTTTCGCGGATTTTTATGGGAGCAATTCTTAGCTCATGTGCCCCTACGGTATGACGATGAAGTCGACCGCATCTGGCGCATGATCTACTACATCGAACCCAGCCAGCCGGCCTAATCCAAGCACACTTGCGCAAGTGTGCTTGGGCGGCATGTCGGTTTGGTGGACAGCAACTCCTGCACGTCGTTCCAGCTGAGGAGGGGGCAAGGTCGCCGTCCTTTTCGAGGGAACCTGTTGCGTTGTCGTTCGTGGCGCGGATATCCGATCCGCGTTCCGTGCGCACTGCAAACTCGCATCAGATATGCGAGCTACACCGACAGCAGCTCCTGCACGTCGTTCCAGCTGAGGGAGGTGCCGAGGTCGCCGTCCTTTTCGAGGGTGGCGTCGATGATGCCCTTTTTCTTTTGCTGCATCTGGAGCACCTTTTCCTCGACGGTGCCCTTGGTGATGAGCTTGACGCTGTAGACGGTGTTTTTCTGGCCGATGCGGTGGGCGCGGTCGGTGGCCTGGTCTTCGACGGCGGGGTTCCACCACGGGTCGAAGTGGATCACCATGTCGGCGCCAGTCAGGTTCAGTCCGCTACCGCCGGCCTTAAGGCTGATGAGGAAGAGCGGGATGGAGCGGTCGGAGTTGAAGGTCTTGACGCGCTCCTGCCGATCCTTGGTCGAACCGTCGAGGTAGCAATATTTCAGCTCCCGCGCCTCCAATTCCTCGCGGATGATGGCGAGCATCGAGGTGAACTGCGAAAAGACGAGGATGCGGTGGCCGGCGTCGAGCGCTTCGTCAACCAGCTCGAAAAAGAGTTCGAGCTTGGCGGAGGGGAACTCGCTCTTGAGGTTGGGCAGTTTGAGCAGGTCGAGGTGGCAGCAGGTCTGGCGCAGCTGGAGCAGGATTTTTAGAATCTGCATGCGCGACTTGTTGAAGCCCTGGCTGTCGACGAGGTTGTTGATCTCTTTCTTGGCGGTTTCGGCCAGTTGCTTGTAGACCTTGGCCTGGTCGCCGGAAAGCGAGCAGTGGGCGATGCGCTGGATCTTGTCGGGCAAATCCTTGGCGACATCCTTCTTGAGGCGGCGCAAGAGGAAGGGGTGGAGCTTGCGGCGCAGCTTGATCTGCGCCAGCTCGGCATCGGGGCCGCCGTTTTGGATAGGCAGCTCATAGTTTTCGCGGAACGCCTTGTGGTGGCCGAGGTAGCCGGGCATCAGGAAATCCATGATCGACCAAAGATCGGTCACGCTGTTTTCAATCGGCGTACCGGTCAGTACCAGCTTGTGGTGCGCCTGCACCTTCTTGACGGCGGTCGCGTTCTGCGTGGTGCGGTTTTTGATGTGTTGCGCCTCGTCGAGCGCGACGACCGAAAACTTGTGCTGCATGTATTGGTCGAGATCGCGGCGGATCAGGGCGTAGGAGGTAATGATCAGGTCGGTGTCCGGCAATTTGTCCCAATGTTCATGGCGGTCGGCGCCGTGCATCTTTTGCACCCGCAGGTGGGGTACGAATTTTTCGGCCTCCTCGGCCCAGTTGTCGACCAGGCTGGTGGGGCAAATGATCAGGGCGGGGGACTCCTGTGCATCTTCCTTTTCCCTTTCGAGCGCGAGCCAGGTGAGGGTTTGCAGGGTTTTACCCAGGCCCATCTCGTCGGCGAGGATGCCGGCGAAGCCGGAGCGTTCGAGGAAGCTCAGCCAGTAGACGCCATCCTTCTGGTAGTCGCGCAGGGTTTTTTCCAGTTCGTCGCCCAGCGGCACCGGCTCAACCTTGGCCTTGCGGTTTTGCGCCTCGGCCTTGTCCATCCATTCCGGCGCGGTTTCCACGTCGATGCCGTCGAGCGACAACAGCGACGACTGGACATAGGCCGCATGGATATCGTTCATCCGGAACGAGCCGGGCGCTTCGCCGGCGCCCACCGCGCAATCGCTGAAGACCTCGCGCGCGGTCTCGATGGCGTTGATATCGAGCAGGATGGTGCGGCCCTTCTTTTCGATGAAGGCCTCGCCCATGTTGATGGCGCGTTGGATGTCGGCGTCGTCGAGGCTTTGTCCGCCAAGCGTTTCGTATTCGTAGCCGACTTCGAAGAAGCCGGAGCTGGCGGAAGTGTTGATGTGTACCACCGGCATGGTCGATTCGGCCTGATCCATGAACGCCGCCACCATGCCCTCGAGGTCGATGCTCCAGCCCATGCGCTGCAGACGTGGCATGCCGCCGCCGAGAAAGTTGAGCACCTCGCGGGTGCCGCGGATCTGCATCAGCAGGTCGCCGCGCCGACCGCGGAAGCCGATGTCGGTAATGATTTCAAGCGCCTGTTGCTCGGCGTCGGGATTGCGCACCTGGAAATCGAGCAGGTCGTCCTCCGAGGGAATGGAAAAGCTGCCGAGCGCCTCCTCGCGCCCGGCCACCAGCTGGGCCATGCCATATTCGGCGAAGAGCGTGGCCGAGAGCGTATGCTGTGTTCCCTCGACCTTCAGGCGGAAACGCGGCTTGGCCGGGCTAAGCGAGAGCATGTCCGGCGTAACGTTGGTCTCCACCTCGACCAGCTTGGAGAGCATCGGCAGCTCGTTCTTCATGAAGGCCGGGATGGCGTTACGCGGGATTCGGATGGCCGCGTCGTAGATCGCGCGCAGCGGACCGGGCAACACCTTCTCCAGTTTGGTGAACATTTCGTCCTGCAAAATCCAGCCGTTGCCGCCGCTGACGATGCAGTCGAAGTCGTTGCCGGCATTGGTTTGGAGTGTCAGCACCAGTTCGCCGGTGTCTTCGTCGAGTTTCATGTCGACCGCTGTGGAGGTGGTGCTTTCGTCCACCATCAGGTAGCCGTCAACTCCGCCTTCGTAGATCGGCTTGCCGCCGCAGAGTTCGAGAATGTTGATGAAGTCGGAGAGGGTGGCGTTGAACTTGGCCTTGGCCGGCCCTTCGCAAATATCCTCGATCACGAACAGCAGGTTGTCGTCGGTTGGGCTCAAAGCCATCGCGTGGTTCTTGGGGACTTCGTTCAGGGGGATGACCTGTCCGCCGATTTCGACGGCGCAACGCATCGGCACCGTTTGTTCGGCCAAATGCTCGCGCCAACTTTGCTTCAGGATGATCCGCAGGGAGGCGGGCGTGCCGTTGGGATCGCGGGTGTGGTAGGCGGAATCGTCGAACGAGGCGAGCCGTTCGGCGCGGCGCTTTTCCTCCTCCATCTTATCCACGCGGTGCGGGTCGGAATAGAGCCGGACGGCCTCGAGGCCAAGGGCCACCAGGTGGGCGCAGATCTTGCCCTCTTCCCGGTTGTCGCGGCAGGGGCAATGGTTTTCGACAAAGCCGTCCTTCAGCACCTCGAACTTGCTGCGCATGCCCCGGATGCCGATCGACAGCTGCCCGGTCACGAACGGCGGATCGAACTCCACCTTTTCCACTTTGCCCTTTTCGAACAGCGTGGTTCCATCCTTGAACGCCTGCTGGCCGGCCCAATCCTTCAAAATCTTGTGTGTAAACGGTACGTGCATGGTTTCGTGATGCGTAATTCGTGATGCGTGATTTTCCGATTCAGTGAATTGAGCCCTCGTCACGCCTCACGGCTCAATCATCAAAGTCGCACGTTCTACCATAGCGCACTGCCCGGATAACACCGCTTTTGATGCGAAAGTGTTTTTTTTGCAAGGCCGGGGTGCGCGGCGTCGGGGCAAAAAAAGAACCCCGGGGGTTAGTCGGGGTTGCTCTCGGAGTAACGGGCGGCGGTGAGTTTGGGTTCACTTGGGTTACCGCTTGTGCCCTGAATCAAATTGTTGGGTTCGTTAATGTATACGAGGGCGGAACCGGGAGCGTTACCCGGAAACGCACTTTTTTTAGATCTTTTTTTCGGATTGATCTAAAAATGGCGCTTTTGCTGGGGTTTTCTATCCTAATTCGCGGTTGAGCCGGGTGATTTCCGCGCGCATTTTTTCGAAAACCTCGGCCTTATAGACCCGGACGCTGGCTTCGGAGATGCCCAGTTGCTGCGCGATTTCCTTGGTGGGGGTCTCGGCCGAGACGAGTTTGAAGACCTCGCGCTTGGTTTCGTAGATGTCGTCCTTGATGTTGTCCCAGGCCAGGTTGGTGATGTGCAGCACCCATTCCTCGCGGGCGAGGTTTTCGATGTCCGGCAGCACCTGCTCCTCGATGGAGACATATTGTTCCTGATATTCGACCGAATCGCGCCCGGTGATGAAGTTTTTCTTGGTGCGGAAAAAATCCTTCACGGTGTTGCGGGTCATGGCGGCGAGCCAGTTGTGGAACTTGCCTTTGTTTTCGTTGTATTCAAAATCCTCGATCTTTTGCCAAACCTTGGTGAGCACGGCCTGGCTGATGTCCTCCGCATCGTCGGCGTTGATGCCCATGCGCAGGATCAGGCTGAGGATGAAGCCGCGGTAGATGGTTTCGAATTCAAGCCACGCCTCATGGTTTTCGGTCTTCTTGAGTTTGGCCAGCAGGGTGACCCTCGTTTGATATTGGTTTTCTTCGCCCATGGTCAGTTGTCGGAGTAGATGATAATGACGCCGCGGCGCGTCAGGTTGATGATGGTCTGATCGTTCCGGAATGCTTCGGCCACCGTGAGCATTTTGAGGTTTTGGTTCCAGATCAGCTGCGGCGAGATGGCCAGCTCTTCGATTCCGCTGAGATCGAGCGCCCGCAGCTTGGGATAGCGGATGATGTTGGCCAGGTTGCGGATGCGCGTCCCGCTGATGTCGAGCACTTGCAACCCCTCGAGTTGATCCAATTCGGGCAGATGGTTGAGCTGGGTTTCGGCCAGACGGAGTTCCACCAATCCATCCTCGGTCAGCAGGTTGAGGTCGGGGGAGCCGATGCGGCTGGCGTTGAGGATCAGGATATGGAGGCCGCACAGTGGCGAAATATCATTCAGCCCCGGATTGTTGCCGATATCGATGATCCATCCCAATGAGCCGGTCGGCTGCCAGTTGAAGTTGAGGGTTTCCACTTCCGGATTAAGGATCTGCAGTGCTTCGGCAAGGGCCGGGAAGCGGGTTTCGGGATCGAAGGCGCTCTGGTTGAGGTGGTAGAACAGGCGGGGCAGGCCATCGGCGATGCCGTAGGTCTTGAAATCCTTCACCAGCCTCGGCAGGTCGGCATCCGTAATGGCGCCGGTCTCCATGTATTTCTTGGCCAGCCGGATGGCCGGCGGGTTTTTCTCCACCGGATGGCCGTGGTTCCCGGAGAGGATTTGCCATGCATTCGTGAAGTCCAGTTGCGAAATCAGCATCTTGCCCTTGCGCATCCATGCGGATTCAAGGTTCGGGTCGAAGGCCAGGCTGGTGTCCAGCGACTGCTTGGCGGCGGCGAACTTGAAGTCCTGTTCCTGCTGCGCCATCAGGTTGAGGTAGTCCGGCGCCACTTTTTGGGCGGTTGAGGCGATATATTCGTTTTTAACCTGGAGCCGATCCAGTGCATCGAGCGCGACCCGTTCGCTTTCCTTGATGGATGAAAAGCTCTGCGCCAGAATCGTGGCGATGATGGCCGCCATGGCCGCAATCAGGCTGACCGCCAGCTTGTGGCGTTTGATCAGCAGGGCGACGTGCGTGATGAAGGTTGGGTTTTCGGCGGTGGTGGCGAAGCCGTCCTGGTATTGGTGGACATCGCGGATGAGCGCGGCCACGTTGGGGTAGCGGTCGGCGGGATCCGTTGCCATGGCCTTCATGGCGATGGCCGCCAGCGCGGCCGGGATGCGCAGCTCGGGGGCCCGCTTGCCCGGGGGCGGGAAGTCGCCCCGAACCGTGCGTTGCAACGACTCCTTGACGGTGCCGCCCTCGATGGGGCAGTGGTGCGTCAGGATTTCGTAGAGTACGGCGCCGAGCATGTAGACGTCGGTCTGGAAATCGATGTCGGACGGGACGCCCTGCGCCTGCTCCGGCGACATGTAGCCCGGGGTTCCGCCCACCACATTCTTGTGTTCGCGCCGCTTGGCGGTTTTTTCTAGATAGCGCGTGAGCGTTTGCCCGTTTTCCAGCGAGACATCGTCGAGGCTCTTCCACGAAACGGGCTCGCCGTCGTATTCGTTCAGGTGGGTGATGAGCGTCGAGAGTCCCCAGTCGAGCACATGCACGTCGCCGAAGTCGCCGACATTCACGTTCGAGGGTTTCAGGTCGAGATGGATGACGCCCTTGGTGTGGGCATAGTCGATGGCGTTGCAGACCTTGAGAAAGATGGCCAGCAGGCGGGTGAGGGTGTAGCGTTTTTGGTATTCCGAGTTCTGGTTTCGCAGTTTCCGGATGATTTCGCCCAGGGTTTCGCCCTTGAGCGCCTTCATGGTGAAATAGGGATTCCCGTTTTCATCGAGGGCAATGTCGTAGATCGGGATAATGTTCGGGTGCTGCAGGTTGGCGGTCAGTCGGGCTTCATAGAGAAATGAATCGATGTCGTTTTCAGAGGCGATTTTGGAATCCTGGATCAGCGCCATGGCCACTTTGCGGGCCGTGCGGTGGTCGTCGACCTCCCAGATGGCCTTCATGCCGCCCTGGTTCAGTTTTTTGTTGGCGGAGTAGCGGTCGGCCGGGTTCCCATCCATCAAGCCGTCGCGATTCGACGCGTTTTCATGCAAATCCTCCTCGAACAGGATTTTTTCGGTATCCGAGAAGACGATGTCATCCGCGAAAAGATTGGCATTGCCGATTTCGCGACGGGGCGGCTCGGTTTTGTCCCCGGTTTCGCGTTTTATATCTGCGGATTCGTCCATTGCGGTTCCTAGGCTGATGAATAGTGCGGGAGAGTAGCATTGCCGCCGCATATGGGCAAAAGAAAACCCCGCTGGGGGGGCGGGGTTGTCGGAGTAACTTTCAAGAAGCTTGCAACAGGTTTGGGTTCACTTGAGCCGCGTGCTTCAGTTGGGTTGTTGTTGGGTTCGCTTATTAATACGTAGGCAAAAATCCAACCGTTACCCGAAAAACGACTTTTTTTTCACTTTTTCCGGAAACTGCGGGAAACCCTAATAAAAGCGGTTGTTTTTAGGGCGGAAAAAAATGTCGGAAACAGAAAGGTGACATCCATTTGCGCGATCGTGCAAATGGATGTCACCTCAAATGCTACTCATGCGAGAGGGGGTGGGGGTTGGAAGCGGAAGGTTCCGCGGAGCCAGATGACGGTTTCGTCGTTCGAGAAGTTGCCGGCCCCGTTTTCGCCTTTCAGGTAGAAGGCGGCAGTGGCGGTTGTGTCGATGTGGGCATTCGGCCTTGGAAAAGCCTGCGGTATCAAATAGAAAGCCAGCATGAACCTTGAAGCCCGAACCGTTGCGGCGATGATCCTCATCTATTGCAAGGCCCACCATGCTCCGGGCGGAGGGCTATGCCCGGATTGCGCAGATCTGATGGGCTATGCGGGGCGGCGCATCGAAAAATGCCCCTTCGGCGCCGGCAAGCCCGTTTGCAATCAATGCACGGTTCATTGCTACAAACCCGACATGCGGGAGCGTATCCGGGAGGTTATGCGCTATGCCGGCCCGCGCATGCTGGCCTATCATCCCGTTTTAGCGGTTCGGCACCTGCTAAGGTCGAGGAGAAAAACTTCGAACATCGAACGTTGAACTTCGAACTTCCAACTTCGGTCGGCTGGCTTGCTGTTCAACGTTCCGTGTTCGCAGTCCGCTTTCTATTCGGGGAATCGCTCGAAATAGACCACGCCCTGCTTGGGGCAGATGGTGATCAGGTAGTTTTCGAGCATCAGGCGCCCGGCGCGGGGAGGCGGGTTTGCCGTACGGGTTGGATCCACGGGATAGAGCATGGTCGGCACCTTGCGATAGACCACGTCGCCAATGCTCACCTGCTTGGTCTTGCTCACCTTGACATCGCTGCGGATAAAGTGGTAGTCGCCCGCAACGTCGAGGATGATCGGGGTGGGCTCGCCGAAGATGGCTCCTTCGACCGCAAGTCCATAGCCCCGGAGCCCGACCATCTTTGCCTCCGTCATCAGCAAGTCCTGATGGGGGATATAGGGGATGCTCGCTGAAAAATGGACGGCCTCTTCCCTGAAATCGAACTGGATGTATTCGAAATGGACTAGGTTGTCCCAGCCGAACACGGCCTCCACCTTGGGTTTCTGGATGCCGCGTTCCAGCGGACCGAGCGAATTCATGGCCATGCGGACATAGAGCGGTACGTTTTCCATGAAGAGTTGGTCGATGCGAATCTGCCTGACCACGGCGGCATAGGCCTCCACCCCGCCGGTGTTGTATCCCCCGCGGTAGGGAATCGACTGATCGTCGACTCCCAGGAACGTGGCCTCGAATTCCTGGGAGGCCTTGAATTCCATCCACGACGTAGGCGAGCTGGTGTCGAGCAGCAATTTAAGCTTCATGCGGGGGGAGCGGCCGCGCACTTCGATGACGGGAATTTTCCCTTTCTCAAAGTCGACCGTGGCCATGTGGTTCGGGTGCATCCTGGCATGGCCCCGAAAATCGAGGCCGCCTCTGACGGCATAGGCTTCGAATCCGAAATACTGCGGCATCTTGGAGTGCGCGAGGTAGGTGTTTTGCTGCATCTTCGGCAAAACGAATTCGTCGCCGTCGTCGGCCATCGTTTTTTCATCGGCCGATTTGCAACCACCCAGCAACAAAATCGAGAGCAGGCAGGGGATAGCGAGTTCTGGCATCTTCATGGTTGTTGTCCTTGGGTATGGGCGGGGGCCCGTTGGTCGTAGGTGTCGAGCAAATGGAGGATGTCCGCCGGCGATTCCGAAAGGCAGGCCAGGAGCAGGTTGTCGGTCAGCGCAAAGGTCAGGCTCTTGCCGCGGGCAATGTTGGGCGGGCTATATTGCCAGATCGGCCACACCGCATGCTTGCCGAGCAACTCCAGGTTTTCGTTGCGCGTGTGTTCCAGCTTCCAGCGTAGCCAGGGGCTGCGCCAGCCCACCCAGCTTGCCGCCGCCCAGCTCTTGCTGCGCCCGGCGTTGCGAAAGGGGATGTCGGCCACGGCGATTTCCGATGCCGCCGCAAGTTTAATCCAGCCGTTGGCGTCCGTGAGTTCCTTCAGGGTGTTGCCGGCGCCGAGCGCCTTGTCGAGCTGCCCGCAGACCGGGCTCTGCAAAAGCTCGCCCAGGTCGTTTGCCTTGAAGACGAAGGTGGCCCGGGCGGGGATCGCCTCCAGCACCGCATTGGGTTTGAAGGGTTGGCAAAACGAATAGCCGAAAATCGCCGCCGCAAAAACAGCGCCCAGTCCAATCGTCAGTGCAAATTGCAATTTCCTGTTCAAATCATTAGGCCTTTACGGTTCCCACGATGTCGGCTACTGAAGAGTGACCCTTTTTGATGAGATAATGTTCAATCCCGTCGATCACGCGGTCAATCGTGGAGGGGTCAACAAAGTTGGCCGTGCCCACGGCAACCGCCGTTGCCCCGGCAATCATGAATTCAATGGCGTCCTCCGGCTCGAAGATGCCGCCCATGCCGATGATCGGGATATCGATCGCCCTGGCCGCATCGAAAACCAGCTTGATCGCGATCGGTTTGATCGGCGGGCCGCTCAGGCCGCCAAACTTGTTGGCGAGCTCCGGCTCCAGCGTATCGATGTTGATCGCCATGGCCGGCATCGTGTTCATGATCGAGATGGCGTCCGCGCCGCTATTCTCGGCCGCCTTGGCGAACGCCGCGATATTCGGCACATTCGGCGCCAGCTTCGGGATGATCGGCTTCTGCGTCTTGCCGCGCACCAGCTCGATCACGCGCGAAAAGGTGTCCACCTCCGTGCCGAAGGCCGATCCGCCCTCCTTCACGTTCGGGCAGGAGAGGTTGATCTCGTAGGCCGAAACCGTCTCTTCGCCATCGAGCATTTCCACAACCGTTCCATAGTCGTCCATGCCCTTGCCCCAAATATTCACGATCACCGGGGTGTCGTACTGCTTCAGGAACGGTACATATTTTTCAATGAAGCCCTTGGCGCCCGGGCCCGGCAGGCCAATCGCGTTGAGCATGCCGCCGCGCGTCTCGAACGTGCGCGGGGTGGAATTGCCCACGTGCTCGTCCGGGCAGATGCCCTTCACGGTAATCGCGCCCAGCCGGTTCAGGTCCACGAGCTCCGCATATTCCGGCCCGTAGCCAAACGTCCCCGAAGCAACCGTCACCGGGTTCTTCATCTCCATCGAGCCAATTTTAATTTTCAGATCAACACTCATTACAAACCTTTGTTAAGGATCGCCACGAAGAGGCACAAAAGGCTCAAAGACCCGAACCGCTTTTGTCTTTGTGATTCTTGTTACTCTTTGTGGCTATTATACCAAATTAAACTGATTCCTTTTTTTACCACAGAGGGCACTGAGGCACAGAGGAGCGGGATTGCTATATTTCTCTGTGCCTCCGTGTCCTCTGTGGTGAGACCATTCAAGCTAAGTTCCTATTACTCGTTCCAGAGAATCTCGCGGGATTCGAAGATGGGGCCATCCTTGCAGCAGCGCGCCCATTCCCAGCCCTCGCCCGTCTTGCGCTTGATGACGCACGTCAGGCAGGCGCCAACGCCGCACGCCATGTTGCGGTCGAGCGACAGCCACGCCGTGAACTTGTTTGCGATGGCGCGGTCGCCCATGGCCTTCAGCATCGGGTTGGGGCCGCAGACGAACAGCTCGAGCGTTTCAATCTCCTGCTCCTTCATCCACGGATCAAACGCCGCCGTAACCAAGCCCTTGGTTCCGAGCGTGCCGTCGTCCGTCGTCGGGCGCACCTCCCAGCCGAGCGCCTCGAACTCCTTCACCAGCAGGATGTCGATTTCCGAGCGGCCGCCAAAAAAGGCGATCCCCGTCTTTTCCATGCGCTGCGCCAGAATGTAGAGCGCCGCGTTGCCGTAGCCTCCGGCCACGAGTACCGGTGTCTTGTTGGCGTCCGCTTCCGGGTAGCCGTTGCCCAGCGAGCCGATAATATCGACCTCGTCGCCCGGTTGGATGGCCGCCATCGCCTCGGTGCCGCGTCCGACCGCCTTGTAAAGGACGGCCACGCCCTCGGCATCGGCCTGGTAGATTGAAAACGGACGGCGGAGGATCCGCTCGTCCAGCCGGGGCACCTGGAGCTCAAGGAATTGGCCGGGTTTCACCAGGGGGCCGACGACCGGCGCGGCCAGGCGCAGGATGCGGTATTCGCCCTGGAAATTATGATGTTCTACTACGGTTGCTTTTTCCTGTTTCATATAGGGGCGGGATAATGGGGATTTCCCCCAATCGGGTCAAACGAATATGGAGTTACGACAGGGCATCGAACAAGACCTGCCACTCAGCCTCTAAAGAGGTGCGGCACTCCGGCCTACCGGCGCGGCGATACCAATAGGCCGCATTGCCGAGGTCGCCCTCCACCCGGTGGAGGTAGGCATGCACCCACGCCGCCTCCGCCGTATCGATCTCCTGCACAATCCGGTGCGCCCGATCCCAATCGCCCGCCCGTTCGGTCTCCAATGCCTGAATACATTCGTTGGTCTTCATGCGCAGACCATAGCCGGAAAATCCGGTGCATCCCCGTTTTTTCCGCAAAAAACCGCGGATGGGCAATAAACCTAGATCCGGGGATGGCCATCCACGATGCGCCCCTTCCTGAAACTCCCGGAAAGGCACAACAAACGCAACGGGATCGTCGGCAAACAAGCATTCGCAACAAAACCATGGCCTTTTGTGGAAGGTCGATAGCCTCGCCGACCGGGCATCGGGGCCGATGCCCCTCCAGCGCTTAATCGACGCGGATACGCCATTTCTTAAAAGTGCTCAAGCTGCCCCGAAAGTGGATGGATCGACCGGGCACATGTTCTGCGTCTTCGACGGCGGCCTGAGCATCCAGGAATACGAAGTGCCTGCCCCTGATAGCCAATACCTGATAACTGATAACCTACGAACGGAGTTCGTAAGAGGCGAAGGCATGGGCGGCGGCGTTGGCGGCATGGTCTACAGCCTCAAGCACCAAGGATCCAGCATCGAGAATCCAGCAATTATCTGCTCGCACGCCAACCATCGCGGTGATGTAATCGCCCGCAGTAACGCAAGTGGTTCTTTGACATCTTTCGCACTGTACGAGGCGTACGGAACCCGTCCATACGAATGGGGCGATGATCCAGACCGCCAGAAAGCGAATACCAAAGAAGAAGAGAAGGATTTGGGGCTGTTGAATGAGAGAATGCGCTTCAGGGATTTGGAGACTGGCGTATTTCTGACGAGGGACCCTATTGGGTATGCGGATGGACCGAATGTATATTGTTATGTGCATAGCAACCCGATTACGCAATTTGATCCCCTTGGTCTTGAGCTTGCCGTGGCAATGTCACCTGCTGAAACAGTGGATGAGTATATTGCAAATTGTGACGTATTGCTCGCAGCGATAGAGTATTTAGAGCAGTCGGGTGTTGCTTTGGAGTTGCTGGGTGATATTGCAGAGTGGGGTGAAACTGTAAGTATTAGCTTCAACGACAGCGATGATAATAGATATATCGATGCAGATAATACCATAAAGTGGGATTCAAATTCAGGATTGGGAGTTGGCGAAAATGGTGATGTGCAAAGTGCTGCATTAGGACTCGCGCATGAGCTTGGACATGCAGCGAAAGACAAAGCGGGCATTGATCAAAGTGCTGCGGATGTTGTTTTGGAGAATGAGATTATAGCTGAATATGAAACGCCGATAGCTAATGAATTGGGGGAACCTACCAGGGAACACTATTCTGATATAAACTGGGAGAGTCCCGATAATACAATGCCTGATTCAACAACATTCATTAACAATACTGAGACAGAATCCAATGGCGAAGCGGAAAAGGAGAGCCCTTCTGTGCCTGACGATGACGAAACGGGGGATTAGTGTGAAAAGCTCAGGGAAAATTTATTGCGCACTTTTGTTGTGTTCACTGGGTATTATATCTAGCGGTTCTAAGCACAAGCATAGAGGCCTGTCTTCCGAGATAAAGGTAGGAGTGGGTAGGGAGCAACTCGTATTTTATTGTATTCCATTCACTGTGCAAACTCGCAGGCCGCTGTCGGTCGAAGATGTGAAAAACAGATACGACTTCAAAGTCGAGATTCGCCATATCGGGGCTGATATTTGGTATGAGATCGATTCGGAGGTGAATAAGCTGAAGGCATCCGGACTCAAAGCATCCGATAAGCGAATTAATGTACGACTGGTGTGTGAGGTGATATTGAATGGGGAGTTAAAAACCACCTTCTGCTATGGTGCTGATAGGACAGGCATTATTGTGGATGGTGAGGTACTTCAGTCCCATGCTGACGATCTTTATAGTCTTGTTCGGGACTACATTCCGTCTCGTATCGGAGAAAGAAGGGGGACGAAGTGAGGGAAAAAGGGTCAACCAAAAAGGGTCAGGCCGCCTATTTCGTCATTTTTAATTTTGGGATGTTTTAGGGCGTTGTTATTTCATCTGCACCAGCCGCTGATTGCGGCTGTTTTTGTAAGGAGCCCTCTGTTCATCAGCAACGCTGATGAACAGAATATTGAACACCGAATGTAGAACATGGAACTTCGAAGGAATGCTATGAGAAGAGTGGTGTACATTGTTGCAGGGTTGGCGGTCGTGGTTGGTGCGGTGGTTTTGATTAACCGCGAACCTCCTTCGCCAAGGCTGCGGAGGTCAAGTATCGCGCAAGGAGCGCAAAAGAAAACGGAGGAGTGTTCGAGTTGCCCGGGGTGTTCCTCTTCTGATGGAGGGTCGTTGGCCTCAACGACCGATGCCGACCGAGCGGCAGACCGGGTGGAACCGTTCCCTCCAAATGTGGAGCGGGCTTTCTTGCCTGCTTCAGGGCCGGGATGGGCAGGCTGGAAAGCCTGCCCCACGGGACGGCGGGCGGCTCGGGTGGAACCTCGCCCTCCAACCAGTTTTTTCACAAGACGATTTATAACAGGACTATTTCCGGTGCGGGCGCAGAGGGGAATTCGGGTTCATTGGTTCCTTGCATTCTCACTTCTTACCATTTTGCGTTCCTAAACGAACCACCCATAACCTCTTCTTGTGCAATTTTTCTGACAGAATAATTAGGACAAAATAATTCATGGTTACGGCATAAAGGAAATCATTCTGTCCTAATTGTTCTGTCATTTTTTCTACTGCAAAGCCGCTTTGGTGTGAATCATGACCAATTAAACAGATTTGTTTTTTACCACAGAGGTCACCGAGACACAGAGCAATTGAACAATCCCGCTCCTCTGTGGTGAGACCATTCAAGTAAAGTTCATGGTAGGGATGAAGAGCCTGGCTGTGGTCTTTGTGCTATGCGCGCAATTGCTTCTCAATTGTGTGGCCAACAAAACCGCCCGCACCGGTTTTTAAAGCGGCGTGGCCTTTCAGTTCCCGCCGCCCTCCAAAAAATCTTTCCGCCCCTCCACGGGCGGCTCGGGTGGAACCTCGCCCTCCACACAGAGGCTCAAGATTCATGAGCTTGGAAACGTAAATGAACCACAGATGAACGCAGATAAACACAGAACCAAAAACAGGATATGCATAACCGATATCCAGTGGGGCCAATATCGTATCTTCTGAATGTCAGCGTCCATCGGTGTTCATCCGTGGTTCCCTTCCCGAATTAAGGATTATTTTGTGCAGGTTGCGCGTCGGGGATTCGCTGAATATTAACCGTGTTGGGGTTTTCATTTTGGCGGATTCGGTGTATTGCATGTTTCCATGCATTTGAAACTCTTTTGTCTTTTGTTGGTTTCTGGCACCGCCTTCGCGGCGACCAATGGGCCGCCGGCCATTACATTCCCGCGTTGGGCGCCGTCGGTGCGGGCGGGGTCGGTCTATCATTTCGATGCCGATATCGAGGGCGACGGTCCTTTCTCGGTCAACCGCTATTATATCGAGGCGGGATTGTCGCGGATGTGGGATTTTAGCCGGATGCTCTCTTTTTCCGTTGGGTATGGCCAGGAGGATTATAATTTCAACGACCTGGCGGAGGAGCCGTGGAACAATATCGATAGCTACAGCGTTGGACTGTTCGCCCGCTGGGCACTGAATGAGGAGTGGATGCTTTTTGCGGCACCGTCGGTGAGGTCGTATGTCGAAACCGGGGCGGATGTGGCCGATGGGCTTGGGGCTTCGTTTTTCGGCGGGGTGGGGTATCGGTTTGGCGAGTCGTTGTTTTTGGGGCCGGCGTTCGGTGTCTTTGGCCGGATTGAGGATGATCCGCTGGTGATTCCGATTCTTCTGGTTAATTGGGATATCACGGAGCGCCTTAATTTTAGTACGGGGGGCGGTTTTGCGGCAACGGCCGGGCCGGGGCTTGGGTTTACCTATGAACTGTCGAAGCATTGGAAGCTGGGGCTGCTGGGGCGCTATGAAAGCTTCCGGTTCCGGTTGTCGCCGGGAAATAGCCAGCCCGATGGCCTGGGGGAGGATAAATCCTTTTCACTTGTGGGTTCTGTTATGTATGAATTTTTCCCGGGAACCTACGTCTCTGGTATTTTTGGGTCTAAAATGGGTGGAGAAATGTCGGTCAGCGATGCGGATGATCATGAGATAGCATCTTTTGACTATGGAAGTGGTCTTGTTGGTGGTTTGGTTTTAGGTTTTAGGATGTAATATTCGTGCCTTTCAACTGTTTGGCTCAAAAAGCCGACTTAAATGGAGCATGTTTTTGCGGTAGATTATTTGTTGGCCAAAAATGTTGACAAAATTTAGGCATGTTTTAGTGTGCATGTACTTTTGGAGGTAAAAAGATGACAAATAAAACCATGGAAGGTGGCCAGGCGATTATCAAGTGCCTGGAAAACGAGGGAGTTGAATATATTTTCGGCTACTCCGGAGGATCGGTTATTCCGATCTTCGATGCGTTGGTGACTACCAACACCAAGATTAATTTTGTTTTGACGCGCCACGAGCAGGGGGCCGCCCATATGGCCGATGGCTATGCGCGCGCCACCGGCAAGCCGGCGGTGGTGCTGATTACCAGCGGCCCCGGTGCGACCAACACGCTGACGGGCCTGCTGACCGCCCACATGGATTCGGTGCCGATGATTGTTCTTTCGGGCCAGTCGGTTTCGTGGATGCTCGGAAAGGATGCCTTCCAGGAGGCGGATATCTTCGGCATCACCATGCCCGTTGTTAAGCATTCCTATCTTCTGAAGGAGACCAACGAGATTCCCCGGGTCATTCGCGAGGCGTTCCACATTGCCACCACCGGGCGGCCGGGGCCGGTTTTGATCGATATTCCCAAGGATATCAGTGCCGGGCCCTGCACGGCCGATCTCCATGCCGAGATGGATTTGCCGGGCTACACGGTCGATGGCTCGGTCGACAACGATACGGTTCTGGAAATTGCCGAGGCGCTTTCGAAGTCGAAGCGCCCGTTGATCCTCGCGGGGCACGGCGCCATGATTTCCGGCGCGGACGACAGCCTGAGGGCCTTGGCCGAGAAGGCGCAGATTCCGGTAACAACCACCTTGCTGGGCAAGGGCGTGTTCCCGGAAACCCATGAGCTTTCGCTGGGCATGCTGGGCATGCACGGAACGGCCTATGCCAACAAGGCGATCTGCGAGTGCGACCTGTTGCTGAACATTGGATCGCGGTTCGACGACCGCATCCTGGGCAAGCCGGCCGAGTTCTGCAAGAACGCCACCATCATCCACATCGATATCGATGCCGCGGAGATTGGAAAGATGATCCAGCCGCAGATTGCCTGCGTTGCCGACGCCAAGACGGCGATCGACGAGCTGGTCAAGCATGTTCCGGTTCTGGAGACGCTGGCGTGGCGCAAGCATCTCGAGGGCTACAAGGCCAAGTATCCGCTCAAGTTCAAGCGGCAGGGCAGCCTCAAGATGCAGCATATCATCGACGAGTTCTACAAGCTGACCGATGGCAAGGCCGTTGTTGCCACCGATGTTGGCCAGCACCAGATGTGGGCGGCTCAGTTCTATAAGAACGACTCCCGCTACAACTGGCTGAGCTCCGGCGGCGCCGGTACGATGGGCGTTGGCCTGCCATACTGCATTGGCTCGGCGTTCGGCCGCCCGAACGACATCAACGTCTGTTTCGTTGGCGACGGCGGGTTCCAGATGACCTTCTTCGAGCTGGCGACCGCCGCGTTGCACAAGCTGCCGATCAAGGTGGTTGTTTTGAACAACCACTACCTCGGCATGGTGCGCCAGTGGCAGGAGCTGTTCTACGACGACCGCAAGAGCGGCGTTGACCTCGAGGGCAACCCGGACTTCGTCAAGCTGGCCGAGTCGTTCGGCATCAAGGGCTTCAACCTGCGGCGCCCCGGCGATGTCAAGCGCGTGCTCCAGAATGCGCTGGAATACAACGAAGGCCCGTGCCTGATCAACTGCGAAGTTGAGAAGACCGATAACGTGTTCCCGATGATTCCCGCCGGTGCGGCCATCGAGGATATGTTGATCGAGCCGCCGAGCATCAAGCTGGAAAAACCGACGGGATCGACCTAGGCCGCTTGCGGCCGGGTGGTCGCTGGTCGGGAGGTCGAAAGTCGGAGGTCTTTCGATCCATGGCCGACCTTCGACCTTTGACCAACAGACCTTCGACCCTAAAACGGAGTTTTTAAAATGCCGAATTCAGATAAAAACATGCACACCTTGAGCGTTTACGTTTCGAACAAACCGGGGGCGCTTGCGCGTATCGCGCAGGTCTTCTCGCGGCGCGGCTTCAACATTGAGTCGTTGGTGGTTTCGCCTGCCGTCGATGGCCACTTCTCGCGGATGACCATCACGTGCAGCGGCGACCCGACCGGGCTGGAGCAGATCATCAAGCAGCTCCTGAAGCTGATCGATGTGCTGAACTGCATCGACCACACCTACGACGAGTCTGTCATGAAGGAGATGGGGCTGATCAAGATCGCCGTCGATAGCGAGGGCCGTTCCGAGGCGCTGCAGATTGCGGAGCACTATGGATGCAAAACCGTCGACCTGACCCCGGACTCGATGATTCTGCAGGTGGTCGGAAACCCCAGCAAGATCGACGCCCTCGAGGAAATGATTGCCAAGTTCACGATTATCGAGCTGGTTCGCACCGGCAAGGTGGTCATGAGCCGCGGGCAGGACGTGACGTAGCCCCGCTTTGCGGAAAGGATTGCGAAAGAGGCGGGGAAACCCGCCTTTTGTGTGTGTGGGTCAGCTGGCCTGCTGCATCAGGATGACTTCTTCACTGGTCGTGTGGAAGCGGCTGTCGACCCCCTTGTTGGTGGGGCAGCCGACGATCTCGATCAGCTCCCTCATCAGATACTTGAGGTGCTCGCCGCTGTTGGAGGCCAGGTTGAGCAGGTCGCGCTGCTCCTCGGAGATTTCGCCCACATAGCCGTGCATCATCATTTCGAGCGAGGCGTTGATGGCGGTGAGCGGTTGCATGAGTTCCTGCGCCACTTCCGAAAGAGCGGCCAGCAGCTCTGCCTGGTTCATGTTGCGTCCCTGGCCGCCAATGGTTCCGGTCTCGTCGTCCTTGAGGTGCTGCGAGAGGACATCGAGTTTTTCCTTGGTGGTAAAGATGGTGTCGTCGAGGTTGTTGCTGGCTTCGCCGAGCAGATCCTTCACCAGGGCGCCATCGGCCGAGTCCGACTTCATCAGGTTTTCGAGTTTCTCGAAGACCGTGGCCAGCGTATTGATGCCGGCGGCGATGGGCGGGTTGGATTCGCCTCCGGGAGCCTTGCGGCTGTCCACGACAATCCGGCGCCATTCGGAGGCCGGGAATTCGGATTCGGAGAGCAACCCTTCGGCCGCGGTTGCCCCGTGCGCCTTCACATAGGCTTGCAGCTCCTCTTTGCTGTGTTCGATGGCATCGCGATGTTCCATGTATTGCATCGCGGCCATTTCGAAGCCGAGGCTTTCATCCATTTCGCGGATGGTTTGAACAATTTGACGGTCGAGCTCCGGGTTGGAATCGCCGGTTAGGTCGCGCATGCGGTCGAGCACGCTTTCCTCAAGCAGCAGGAGCGCCTTGCGCATGTCGGCAACGCCTTCCGAGGATTGGAAGGCCGCCTGCTTGCGCAATCCATTGAACGTGCGGCGCAGGCAGCCCAGTACAATGTCGCCAAGCGATTCGCCGGAAAGTTCCGAAACCGATTGCCGGACGGCGACCGATTCCATAATCATCTTGCCCAGCCGGGCGGGGTCCGAGGCCAGCTCCGCAAGTTCTTCCCCGATTTCCCCTTTGTCGTCCAAATCGATGTCGCCTTTTAGAAACGCAACGATCTGCTCCACATGGACATCGCTTGAACCGCCCTGGCAGGAAGAGCCGGCTTCATCTTCCAGGGAGTCGTCTTCCAGCACGAGCACGCCGCTGCCACCCATCCCGGCCAGGTCGCTCGTGTTGGCAACGGTTTGGTCTTCGCGAACGGCTTCGAAACGGGTTTCTTCCGTTGAGATGTGGGCGAGGCCGGCCTGGCCCATGCCGGCCTGGAAATCGTTGGCTTCCTTGCAGGAGAGCAGTTCGGCCAGTTGCAGCAGTTCGTCGTTGCTGATTTTTGAATCAATCTTCAGTCCGGTGATGCGCAGGCGCGACAGCCGTCGTTCGAGCGATTTGAGCAGGGCGCCGCTGGCGGTAACCTGGACCCCGTCAACGGTAAGAGCGCCGCTGAAGCTACCGATGATGACCTTCCTGCGCTGCGTGAAGAGGGCGGTCATGGCCTCGATCGTTGTGGTGGCGGCTTGCTGTACTGCCGGATGGTGGTTTCCGTAGGTCGTAATGATGTTGATGGTGCGGCTAAGCTCAGTTAGTGCATGCTGCAAGGCCGCGTCTTCGATGGTTTGGGACGGTATGGTTTTATGTTCTTCGGCTGCCATGTGTCTCTCTCGTTTGCGTCTAAATTGATGATTGCAAGTTAGCACAAAGCATGCCTACTGGTGGGCCCGCAGAAGAAAAGACGCACGGGTTGCAGGAGTTTCCGTGGCGAGGTGAATAGATGGAAAAAGGGGGTGGGGTTCTCCGGGTATGGGCATGGCCCTGGGTATCGATGGAGATCGCTTCCTGAACGGTCTCTGTGGCTTCGGCCGATGTCCCCGCTTGTTCTCGATGCTGGGAATTCGTGTTTCAAAAAGGCCGCCCTTGTCGATGCCCTTTTCATGCAGGGGAAAGGGGGCGCCGGTGTCTGGGCAAAAAGAAACCCCGCTGGGTTAGGGCGGGGTGCTCTTCGGAGTGGGCGGTGAATGAGTTGGGTTCACTTGGGTTACCGCCGCTTATTAAATTGTTGGGTTCATTCATGTATACGAGGGTATTTCCCGCAGCGTTACCCGAATTGGACTTTTTTTTGAAAAAAGTTCGGGATACGAAAAAAGGCCGCCCCGGAGGACGGCCTTTTCGGAATCGCATAGGCGGTTGCCTATTTGACTTTGCCTTCCGCGCGGCGCTTCTCGACCACTTCGTTCGCGATGTTGATCGGAACGGCTTCGTAGTGTTCGAAGGTCATGGAGAAGGATGCACGTCCCTGGGTGAGGGAGCGGATGGTGTTGGAGTAGCCGAACATTTCGCTCAGCGGAACCATGCCCTTGACGATCTTCATGCCGCCCCGCTCGTCCATGGATTCGATGCGTCCACGGCGCTGAGCGATGGTGGAGTTGCACGGGCCCATGAATTCTTCCGGGGTGGTGATTTCGATGCTCATGATCGGTTCCAGCAGTTGCGGGTTGCCCTTCATGAAGAGCTCCTTGAAGCCCTGGCGACCGGCAATCTGGAAGGCGAAGTCCGAGGAGTCGACATCGTGGTAGGAGCCGTCCAGCAACGTGGCTTTCATGTCGACGACGGGATAGCCGGCAAACGGGCCGGCTTCGAGCGCCTGGATGATGCCTTTCTCAACCGACGGAATGTATTCGGAAGGAATACGGCCACCAACGACTTTGTTTTCGAATTCGAAACCGTCGCCCGGCTTGCCCGGCGCAACCGACATAACAACGTGGCCATACTGACCGCGACCACCGGACTGCTTGGAGTGCTTGTAGGAACCTTCCGCAGGGGAGGTGGCGGTTTCGCGGTAGGCCACTTCCGGGCGGCCAACTTCTGCCACAACGCCGAACTCGCGCTTGAGGCGGTCCACGATGATTTCGAGGTGAAGCTCGCCCATGCCGGCAATGATGGTTTCGCTGGTTTCGTGGTCGAAGGAGACGGTGAAGGTCGGGTCTTCGTCGGCCAGGCGGTGCAGGGCTTCGCCCAGTTTTTCGTTGTCGGCGTTGGATTCCGGCTTGATGGAAATCGAGATTACCGGTGCCGGGAAGTCCATGGACTCGAGGAAGATTTCATTTTCCTTTTCGCAGAGGGTGTCGCCGGTTTTGGTTTCGGTAAGTCCCGCAACGGCTACAATGTCGCCGGCCACGGCAATGTCGATGGCTTCCTGGCGGTTGGAGTGCATGCGGAGCAGGCGGCCAATGCGCTGTTTCTTCTGCTGGGAGGAGTTCCAGATGTTGGTGCCGGCAGTCATGGTTCCGGAGTAGATGCGCAGGTAGGTCAACTTGCCCATGTGCTTATCGGACATGATCTTGAACGCCAGGGCGGAGAAGACTTCGTTGTCATCGACCTTGCGCTGGTTTTCCGGGTTCTTGGTGCAGATGATCGGCGGGATTTCGTTCGGGGCCGGCAGAATCTTGATGACGCCGTCGAGAACCTGCTGAACGCCTTTGTTCTTGAAGGCGGAGCCGCAGTATACCGGCACCACCTGGCGGGCGCAGGTGGCCTTGCGCAGAATCGTCCAGATTTCTTTTTCGGAAAGGTCGCCTTCCTCGAAATATTTTTCGAGCAGCGCTTCGTCCATCTCGGCACATTTTTCAACGAGGTTGTTGCGCCATTCCTTGGCGGTTTCAACGAGATCGTCCGGAACATCAACTTCGTCCCACTCGGCACCCTTGGAGTCTTCCTTGAAGATCAGGGCCTTCATGGTAATCAGGTCAACCACGCCGATGAAGGAGTCGGAGGCGCCGATTGGTATAACGACCGGCACGGCGTTCGCGCCCAGCATGTCCTGGATGCCTTCAACGACCGAGTAGAAGTCGGCGCCGATGCGGTCCATCTTGTTGACGAAGGCGATCTTCGGTACTTCGTAGCGCTCGGACTGGTGCCAAACGGTTTCGGACTGGGGTTGGACGCCGCCCACCGCGCAGTAGAGGGCAATGGCGCCATCGAGTACGCGCAGGGCGCGTTCCACTTCCATCGTGAAATCCACGTGGCCGGGGGTGTCGATGATCGAGATCATGTGGTCTTTCCACATGCAGGTGGTTGCCGCGGAGGTGATCGTGATGCCGCGTTCCTGTTCCTGTTCCATCCAGTCCATGGTGGCTGCGCCGTCATGAACCTCGCCAATCTTGTGCGAGCGACCGGTGTAGTAAAGGATGCGTTCAGACACGGTGGTCTTGCCGGCGTCAATATGCGCCATAATGCCGATGTTGCGGACATTCTTCAATGGGACTGTTCTGGCCATTAGTTTTCCTCGTTAATAATTAACGTTTTGCGGCACCGCTTCCCGGCGCCTTGCTTGTGGATACAAATCTTCTTTAACCCTCTAAAGGCGCGCAAATATGCCGATTGCCCCCCACGTCTTCAAGGGTTATTTCGTTAAAAGTTGGGGTTCTGGGGAATACGCATTTTCGGGGAATAAAACTCGCAGGCAACCCAATGATTTCGCTTTACTGCTGTGCCTTATGTTTATTGATACGCATGTACATTTTGATCGGTTCGTGAAAGACGGCACCTTCGGGGAGGTGCTGGAGCGGGCGAAAGAGGCGCAACTCCATGAAATGGTGGCCATCGGCGGGACGGCCGAGGCCAACGCGCTATCGCTCAAGCTGGCGGAGGAGCATCCCGGCCGGATCTTCGGCTGCGCGGGCTACGACCGCGACGAGGCAACGAACAACAACGATTTCGCCGCATTGAAGGGGCAGGTGGCCGATCCGCTCGTGAAGGCCGTCGGCGAAACGGGCCTCGATTATTATTACACGGCGGAGACCGCGGCGGAGCAAAAGAAGCTGTTTGCCGAAAACCTGGCGCTGGCCATCGAGTTCGAAAAGCCCGTGGTGGTGCATACGCGCGACGCCGACGCGGATACCGCTGCCCTGCTCACGGATTATGCCAAGGCCTGGAAAGGGGATGCCGCCCGGCTGGGGGTGCTCCACTGTTTCACGCGCGATACGAAATTTGCCCGGCAGGTGCTCGATCTCGGCCTGATGATCAGCTTCAGCGGAATTGTCACGTTCGCCAACGCCGATCCGTTGCGGGACGTGGTGGGCTATGTTCCGGACGACCGCCTTTTGATCGAAACGGATTCCCCCTATCTCGCCCCGGTTCCCATGCGCGGAAGCCGCTGCGAACCGGCCTTCGTGGTTCATACGGCTAATCGGCTTGCCGAACTCAAGGGGTGTTCTGTAGAATCCCTCGCGAATTTAACTGCAGGAAACGCGCGAACCCTCTTTGCGCTCTAACACAACCCGGGGGATGGGTATGAGATTTTTACTAGTGCTGTTGGCCGCCGTTGCAACGGCAGGCGCCCAAACGAACGAGGCGCCCAAGGTTCGCGTGACCGGCGACCGCGTGAGCCTCCGCGCAAAGCCGTCGCTCGATGGGGAGCTGCTCGACCGGGCCATGCGTGGCGAGGAAATGGTCTGTTTTGAAAAAACGAACGGCTGGGTGGCGGTGCAGGCGCCCGAGAGCCTTAATTTTTGGGTGGCCGGTGAATATATCAAGCTTTCGCCGGAAGATGCCGGCAAGGGCATCGTTACCCCCAAGAAGCTGAATGTCCGCTCCGGCCCCAGCAAAAACTACAATGTCGTGGCCGTCGTTCAGGGCGATGATGCGGTTTCCGTGCGCGGTGAATTCAACGATTGGCTGAAGATTTCCCCCCCCATTGGAAGCCGGGTCTGGATCAGCGAAGACTATGTTGAAATCGTCGAGGCCCCCGGGCCCGAACCCGTGGCCGTGGCCACGCCGGAACCTTCGACCGTGCCCGAACCCGCGGCCGAGGACGAAGACGAAGACGAGCTGCCGCCCCTGATGCTGGTGCTCGACGATTCCAAGCCGCAGGGCAAGGTGGACCGGATCCCCGGGGTGCTGCGACGCGCAAATCCCGGACTCTACAAACTGGTGCTGATTGCCGGCGAAATCGAGGAGCCGATCTGCCTGGTGCGCGGTCGCGAAAGCCAGCTGGAAAAAATGCTGAACCGCTCCCTCTTGATCGAAGGCAAGATCTATTGGGTCAAGGATGTGGATCTTCCCGTCATCCAGCCCGATAAAATCAACCTCGATCCGATCATCGTAGACTAAGGGGGGAATTAGGAGTGCAGATTTAAGAATGAAGAATGATTGGTCTGCGACGGCCTTTGTTTTGATGGGGCACGCTCCGTTCTTAATTCTGAAATCTTAATTCTTCATCACCATGAAATGGTTTCTCGATATGGTCTATCCCCGCAACTGCATCGGCTGCGGGGTTCCTTCGCCCGAGACCTTCCGGTTCATCTGCTGGGACTGCTGGACCGATGCGGCAAAGGTTGAACCCCCGTTCTGCAAGCTGTGCGGAGATCCGGTCGCCGGCGCGGTCGACCACGGTTTCACCTGCTATTCCTGCACCGCCGCAAAACCCTCCTTCGATGCCGCCCGCTCGGCAACCCGCTACGACGGGGTGGTGGGCGAGGCGCTCCGGCAGCTTAAATACGATAAGGCGCTCTGGCTTGCGCCGGATTTGGCCGCCGTGCTCAGGAATTGCCTTTTGGCGGAATATCCGGGACGTCGGTTCGACCTGGTGGTCCCCGTGCCGCTATACCATGTCCGCCGCCGGGGCCGCGGCTACAACCAGTCGGCCGTGCTCGCCAAGGAGCTGGGCCGGCGAATCGGCTGCCCATCCATGCCCGGAATGCTCCGCCGAATTCAGCCCACCACCACGCAAACGAATTTGACAGCCCCGCAACGGCTTAGTAACGTCAAGAACGCTTTTGAATCGAGGAGACAGAAGTGGCTGGCTGGACGACGCGTCCTGCTGGTCGATGATGTGATGACCACGGGAGCAACCGTGGATGCATGCGCAAAAGCCCTTAAACAGGGTGGGGCGTCGTCGGTACATGTGCTGACGGTGGCGCGCGGATAACGAGAGGATTTGATCATGGCTTTGTTTGGCAGCAGCAAAAAAAACTATTCAACCATCACCGTCAAAAAGCGCGATGTGCCCGACGGCCTGTGGATGAAGTGCCCGTCCTGCGGCGAAATCGTCTATAAGGAAGAGGTTGCCGACAACCTTGAAGTCTGCACCAAGTGCGGCCACCATTTTACGCTGGGCCGCCAGGCGCGCATCGATCTGTTGTCCGATGCAGGCACCTTCGAGGAGTGGGCCGGTGGCATCAAATCGGTCGACACCCTCGGCTTCACCGGCCAGCAGTCCTATATCGACAAGCTCAAGGCCAACCAGGAAAAATCGGGATGGGACGACGCCATCACCGTTGGCGGCTGCAAGCTCAATGGACGCGAGATCGGCCTGGGGGTGATGGACTTTTCGTTCCTGGGCGCCTCCATGGGCAGCGTGGTTGGTGAACGGGTAACCTATCTCATCGAGCGCAGCACCCGCGAAGGCCGCCCGGTATTGCTTTCGTGTGCATCGGGCGGTGCCCGCATGTACGAAGGCCTGCTGAGCCTCATGCAAATGGCCAAGACCAGCGCCGCGTTGGCCCGGCACGCCTCCGCCGGATTGGCGTTCATCCCGATCCTGACCCACCCGACCATGGCCGGCGTCATGGCCAGTTTCGCCACCTTGGGCGACCTCATCGTCGCCGAGCCCGAGGCGCTCATTGGCTTTGCCGGTCCGCGCGTCATCAAGGAAACCACCCAGCAGGATCTGCCGGAAGGTTTCCAGCGTTCCGAATTCCTCCAGCAGCACGGCCTCATCGATATGGTGGTTCCGCGCAAGGAACTGCGCGACCGCATGGCCCTCGTGCTCGAATACCTCTGCGACGAGTAGCGCAAAATTAGCAACGAATGAATGTAAAGCAACGAATTAGGAGTGATTGGATTCGTTGCTTTACATTCATTCGTTGCAGGTAAAATTTTCCGGATGAGTGATTCGTATAAGAAGCTGTTTCAACGAACCACCGCGGGGATCAAACCCGGGCTGGATGTCATCGCGGCATTGCTGGAAGCGCTCGGTAATCCGCACCATCGGCTCGCGGTGCTCCACGTGGCCGGCACCAACGGCAAGGGCTCCGTCTGCGCCATGCTCGAATCGGTGTTGCGTGCTTCCGGCTTCAAGACCGGCCTCTACACCTCGCCGCACCTCATCGACTTTTCGGAACGCTTCGTGGTTGATGGGAAACGGATTCCCGAAGATAGGCTCAACGACTATATCTGGCTCATGGAGGAAAAGGCCGACGCGGTGGAGCAATCAACCGGGCTTCGCGGAGCCACCTTCTTCGAAATGTCCACCGCCATGGCCTTCCAATATTTCGCCGACGAAAAAGTGGATGTCGCAATCATCGAAACCGGCATGGGCGGACGGTGGGATGCAACCAACGTCGTGATTCCGCTCGTATCGGTCGTCACGCACATCGATATCGACCACACCAACTTCCTTGGCGACACCATCGGAAAGATCGCCGCCGAGAAAGCCGGCATCATCAAACCCGGAAGGCCCGTGGTCTCCGCGCAGCAATGCGCCGACGCCCTGGCGGAACTGCGGCAGATGGGCGAGCCCGTCATCTGCAGCGCGGAAGCGGTGTCGGTGCTGAAGATCGGTGAGCCGCAACGGCTGAAAATAGAAACCCATTCGCGCAACCTGCCGCCCATCAACCTGCCGTTGCTCGGTGGGTGCCAGCGCGAAAACTGCGCCGTTGCCGTTGCCGCGCTTGAAGTGCTGGCGGACATCGTTGATTTCGAACCGGCCTTCAAGAAAGGGTTGGAGTCGGTGGAATGGGGCGCCCGGTTCCAGACGCTTCTAACGGAACCCCTGATGATCCTCGATGGCGCCCACAATCCATCGGCGGCCCGGGCTCTGGCCAAAACACTCCGGGAACTCCATTCCGGGAAACAGATCGGTTTCATTTTTGGATTTCTCGAAGACAAGGAGTCGGTGGAATTCCTGCGCGAGCTCAAACCGCTCGCCTCCAAGGTGTGGACCCTTCCCATCGATGCGCCGCGCGGCATCACGGCTGAACAAGCCGCCGTTCAATGCCGGGTCGCCGGCCTCGAAGCAACGCCAGCCGGGCCTTCCACGGCATGGGATTCCGCGCGGGAGTGGGCATCCGCCGATCCCGATCGCCTGATCGTCATCACCGGTTCGCTCTACCTGAAGCAGGCCCTGTCAGGTATGTAGTCCCGCCTTCAGGCGAGCCGCTTGAAGGCGGAACTACAAACCTTTCTACGTACCCATTTTCAGTTTATAGCCCTTGCCGTAGACCGATATCAGGTGTTTGGGATGTTTGGGTTCGGGTTCGATCTTTTGGCGGAGTTTGACGATGTGGTTGTCGATGGTGCGGTTGGAGGGGAAGGCCTCCATGCCCCAGACGGCATCGAGAATGTCGGCACGGGAAAACACGTGCCCGGGATCGGAGGCGAGCAGTTGCAGGATGTCGGCCTCGTAGCGTCCAAGCTCCTCCTCGTTGCCCCCCGAGGAAACGCTTAGCTTCCTGAAATCGATCAGCGCATTTCCGAGCTGCAGGGTCGCGATGCCCGAACCGGGCGCGGTGCGGTTGAGCACGGCCTTTACGCGCGCAACCAGTTCAAGGATGCTGAACGGCTTCACCACATAGTCGTCGGCGCCCAGGCCCAGGCCGCGTAGCTTGTCGGCTTCGGCCGAGCGGGCGGTGAGGAAGATGACCGGCGTGCGGTCGGCGTTGGAACGGAGCTGCTCGAGAACGTTGAAACCGTCGATGTCCGGCATCATGACATCGAGGATGAC
Source organism: Pontiella desulfatans (assembly GCF_900890425.1). Taxonomy (NCBI): domain Bacteria; kingdom Pseudomonadati; phylum Kiritimatiellota; class Kiritimatiellia; order Kiritimatiellales; family Pontiellaceae; genus Pontiella; species Pontiella desulfatans. Next base: position 299,440 of record NZ_CAAHFG010000003.1, read on the forward strand.
GAGCGCGTATTTTTCTCCGAGCAACCGGTCGAGGGCGTCCTGTCCGCCGTAGGCGCAATCCGCCTTGTAGCCCTCGAACTCAAGGTTGTCGCGGATGGCATTGGCCATCGCCTTTTCATCGTCAACCACCAGTAGCTTCATTGCTGTCCTTTCCCTGTCGTAGAAGCGGTGCCCTCACCGCTTGGAGGCCTTCGGGAATGCGATGAGGGCATCGCATCTACGAAACTAATCGAACGGTAAATATCGATCCTTGCGGTTGGTTGTCGGTCACTTCGATGGTTCCACCCATTTTATCCGCCAGGCGTTGCGCAATACTCAAACCGATCCCGCTGCCGCGCCGCGCCGTCACCTTGCTGTCGTCCGAACGGACAAACTCCTCGAAAATGTGTTTCTTGAGTTTGTCCGGTATGCCGATGCCTTGGTCGGCAACGGTCAGGATATTCCAACCCTCGCAAACGTCCAGCCCGATCCGAATGGTTTTGGCGCCGTCGGAATATTTGATGGCATTGTCGAGCAGGTTGAAAACAATCTGTGAATAGGCGAGGCGATCAACGGTGCCCATGATGCCTGGGGGGATGCTCCTTTCGAGCGTGAATCCCTCCTGCATGAGCCGGTCGTTGAAGGCATCCATCGTTTGTTCCGTGAGTTCGGACAGGTTGACGTGTTCGGGATGGATTTGGAGTTGGTCGCGTTCCATGCGCGAAAAATCCAGCACGTTGTTCACAATGCCCGTCAACCGTTCGGCTTCGGTGAGAAGCGTCTGGTGGTATTCCGCAACCTTCGCTTCCGGCACGCGCCCATGTTTCAGCGTTTCCGCATGCAGGCGGATCAGCGAAAGCGGGGTGCGCAACTCGTGCGATACGGTGGCGATGAATTCGGTTCGCATGGCATTGAGCCGCCGTTGTCGGCTCGCTATGGCCATGGTTCCTGAAACCAGCGCACTGCCCATCCCCGCCAGGATAAGCAGGATGATGTTGCCGGCCCGGTATTGCCTGCGAATGTCGGTTTTTGCCTCGTCAATCGTGGAGTCGGGAAGCACGAAATAGTGTCCCGGTAGTATTTCCCGGTGGATCAGTCCGCTGGGTTCGGTCTCAAGTGTTGGTTCGGATTTATCCCTGAACCGAATGGTATGGAGGACGGCTAGGCCGTCATTTCTGATTGAAAGAATTTCGTCGTCGATCAGGACTCGCCGGGCTCCATTGCGGTTAATCAGCTGGTGGTCTATCGAAGCGGCTTTTTGTTGAAGTTGGGAAAGCCGCTTGCGGACATAAGCACCATGGGCATCGGATTCGGAGAGCAGATTGTTGAAAAACTGTTTTTGGGGTTCGGTCAACGAAATGTCGGAGCGGTTGATCTGATACAGGATCCGGCAGGCCGTTAGATTGTCCTTGCGGTATTCGTGCAGGTTAAACAGAGCACCGATTTTTTGATACAGATCGTCAGGTGTTTTCGCCTCCAGTCTGGCCGCTGTTTCAAAATAGGGAATGGCTTGCCAGTCCGGCATGAGCGAGAGGCCTTGTGCAAAAGCCTCATCGGCCACCTTCCGGGAGACCGGTGGTGGCGGATCAACGACGCACGCCGGCACAACACGCTCTTTGGATATGATGAACAGGTCATGGGCCAAGGCTTGCGGTGTATCCAATGTATCGAACATGCTTTTTTCGGCAGATTCGATATGGCTTATCAAAGCATCGGCTTCGGCGTTGAATCCTTTGATGGCTATCGATTCCACAACGGATGCAGAGGATTCGTAATTCTTCCGGTTCAGCAAAAATGCGGCAATGAACAGCCCGGCCATGAGCATGGCCAAACCAATATTCAGTAGCTTTGGAAGCCGGGCGTTCATTTTGTTCTAGTGGATCGTGTTGTCGGTCACGTAAAGGGCGAAGAGCACGTCCTGCTTGAAGAAAAGGCGCAGTCCGTTCTTGGCCAGGTAGGCCTGTCCCGCCCATTTTCCGCCGGTTGCCAGATAGAGCGTGTCTTCCTCCCAGTCGATGCGATCCGCCCGGATGGTTTTTTTCGGTTGGCCAAGAATTTTCAGGGCGTCGTCCAGCGAGATGCCGTTGCGGATTCCCCCGGCATCGTAGGCCTTGGAACCCTCGAACCTAAACTCCTCCACCCGGTTGTCTTTCATCAGGATCGTGAACTTTTCAGGATACAACATCACATACACGGTCGGCAGGTTGTCTTTCGTGAAGCGGTCCTGGCCATAGACATAGCTGTTGGGTTCTCCGAAAACGCGGGTCACGTCGTCGAGCGTTCCGCGCTTCATGTCGAAGCCATCCACCTTGGCCTGCAACGGGGTGTGGTCTTCAACGGAATACAGGAAGCGCATCCGATCCAGCGTGTTGAGGATCGTTGCCCGGTTTTCATCGGTGGCCTTGGTCGCCGCGATCCGCCGGTAGAGTACCAGCGCCTGTTCCGTCTGTCCCTTGGCGGTTTCGAGGAAATAGGCTTTTTCGTAGAGCTGGGAAAGGTCATCCGCTTGGGCAAAGGAACTAATCAATAATGGAAGTAGGGCATACATGATGATTTTCATTGCTGGATCTCCTGCGATCGAGTTGGGTTGTTGCCGGGCATGAAATCCTTGTTTAGATAGAGGCCGTAGACCTTGCCTTGGGTGAAAAAGAAGCGAACGCCATATTTGGTCGGATACGAATGAGCTCCATTTTTATAAATATTCGTGAAAAGTATCCCTTTTTCAACGTGGGGTGATTCCGCTTGGTCGCGGATCTCGTCCGGAGGGAAAGCTGCAACGACTTCTTCCAGCGTCGAGCCTATGGAAATCCCACGGATGCTGAAGTTCGGTTCCAGGAACCCAAGCTCAGTAATTTTCCCCATGGAAATCCGGATCGAAAACCCATTTGCATAGGTCATTGTATAGCCGGTTTCGGGCAGGTTTTCGCGGGTGAAGACCTTCTCGCTACCGACATAGGAGTCCGGTTCGCCAAAGGTATCGACTATACGGTCGAGGGTGCTGGGTAGAATGGTGAAATTGTCGACTTTCTCTTGCAGCGTTTTGTCCCTTTGTTTCTTGTGCAAGGTTAACATCCGTTGCAAGGATTGGATCAGGATCTGCCGATTCCCATCCGTGGCATTGGTCGCAATGATGGTTTTATAAACCTCCAGCGCCTCCTGGGTCTGTCCCTTGGCGGTTTCGAGGAAGTAGGCCTTTTCGTAGAGCTGCGAGAGGTCGTCGGCGAAAGAGGTAATTACGAGGGATAGAGCAATGAAGAGGATACAGGCGGGAGATAACGTGGAGGGTCGAGTTCCACCTCGACTGAATACGTTGGTGCAGGTTTTGGCGATGGGGTGGCCCGGGTGGAACCGGGCCCTCCATTGGTATTGTTCGGTATGATGGTTCATTTACACGATCTCCATACGAGGTTAGTCGACAAATTCAATGTTGATGTCGTCGATCCACAGCGTTCCGCTACCGCTCATCAGCGCACCAAAGTTAATGTTGTCCACGCCGGCCGGGATGATGAGCTCGAATGAATAATGCTTCCAGTCTTTGGAGCCTTTCAGTTGTTGATCGGCCATGTTGTAGAACGCGGCGGGTTTGTTGTCCTGGTCGGCGCGCAGCCAAAGGCCGGCCATGTTGGAGACGTCGTCGAGTTTCAGATAGCCACTCATCCGCACCTTGCGCCCCGCCAGCAGCTTGGGTTCGAGTGTTCCGGTGATGGTAGCGAAGCCGCCTTGCCCCGTCTGCCGGATGCGGCAGGTGTGGTTCCCATTTTTCTTCTCCTTGGAATCGATGGCGATTTCATAGCCGTTGCCTCCGCCGCCCCACATGGCTGGGTAGGGGTTGGAGGGCGCCATGGCTCCTTGCTCGAAATCCAGGTTCAGCTTAGCCAACGCCGCCTGCATATCTTCGCCGGTCGATGCTTCGTAGAGGACAAGCATGCGCCGCAAGGTTTTAATGATCGTCTCTTGGTTCCTGTCGGTGGCAGGTGTTGCCGCAATCTCGCGATAGATCTTCAGCGACGCCTCCCGTTCGCCCTTGGCGGTTTCGAGGAAATAGGCTTTTTCGTAGAGCTGCGAGAGGTCGTTGGCCGATGCGATAGATGCCAGTAGTAGCGTTGCTGCAATGATCGTCGTTTTCATTTGCAGGCCTCCTCGTATTTTTTCCATAGCGTTGAAATAACGTCGGGGTTCACCAGGCCGTGCCCTTCGGATTTGACGGTCTTGTTGCCCGCGGAAAAGTCGCCGTTCTTGGCATCGGCAAACTTCGGGTCCTCCATGATCGTGGAGGAGGGGAGGTCGTAGTCGGTGCTCGGTTGGCCGTTGCCGTGGAAGGTGTTTTTGCCCACCTTGAACTTGGTGCTGCCCTCTTCGAACACGGCGAAGCCGGTTTTTTCATTGTTGGCGATGATGTTGTTCTTGACGGTGATTTGGCCGTAGTAGCGGGTATCGATTCCGGAAAACCCGTTGCCGAGGATGACGTTGTTTTCGATTTCGATGTCGGACGAGGCGAAGGTACTGATCCCGCAGCCGTTTTCGACGATGGCGGTGTTCGTGATTTCTCCGTGGGTGGTCTTGTTGCCGAGATAGATGCCGCGGTTGCGGTTCTTGACGATCAGGTTGTTTTTCAAATGGATCGTTCCGCCGGTGGAACGAACGCCGTGTTTCGCCGAGCCTGCGAAAATAGAATTCTCGATCGCCACTTCGCTGTCCGCATGCGACATGAACCCGCAGTCCGCCGGATTCTTGACCAGGCAACCCTTAACAAGCCCCTCGGTTCCATCGGCGAAAAAGATCGGATAGGCGTAGCCCTCGAACACACTATCCAGCAGCTGCACGTCCGAAAAGCCCTGCACATAGACCCCGAGCGGGCAGCGGTTCGCATCCTTCAAGGCCATGACGGCGCAGTCTTTCAACGTTGCCTTGGCATCCTGGACCAGCAGCGCACAACCCGGCGGATCGGTGCGTTCGCTGGTTTCGAGCTGGCTCTTCAGCGTTAGCGATGCAATCACCACCTCCTGCTTCTTCGGCACATGGATCAGCGGTTTATCGGATGTTGCTTCCAGAATCGAAGCACCTCGCCCGGCTCCTTGCAGTGTCAGGTTTTTTCCGAGAACAACCGTGCCTTCGTGTGTGCCGGCGGGAATGAAGACGGTTCCGCCCTCCGCCGTGGCATCCACCAGTTCCTGTACCGACGTATCAGTCTTCGACAGCAGCTTTTCATGGCAGTCGCGAATGGTGGCTTCGTGTTTGCGTTTCGTGCCGATGTCCAGCAGGCGAAGCAGGCTCTTCTTGATCGCCTCCTGGTTGGCATCCGTCGGCTCTTCATCCGCGATGGCGCTATAGATGGCCGCCGCTTCCTTGGCCTTCCCCTTGGCTGTTTCAAGGTAGTAGGCCTTTTCGTACTTTTGCAGCAGATCGTTTGCAAGGCCTGTGGTTGATAGGCTCAATGCCACGAGCAGCGGGAGCACCCCCTTTGGGTGCGGAGGATTGGCTCCGCATTTAAATGCCTTGCGTCCGGTTTCAAAGCGCTGTCGAGCCAGCGCACTCCAAAGTAAACTCATGATACACCTCCAGTTGAACGATGAAGGTAACGTACAACAAGCGAACGGGCAAATTGTCACGACAATGTAAAATGGCAGCGCAAAAAAAAAAGAACCGCCCGGCGGGCGGTTCTTGAATCTGTAGCCGCGATCCTTGATCGCGGAACGAGTTCATGGAACTCGTCTACAATCGACGAGGCCGATTAATGGCCTTCGTCGACAATGTTGCCGGCTTCAACCTGCTCGATGATCTTGGCATAGTCATCGTTCAGCGGGCAGCCGCACTTGTGGCCTTCTTCCACGGTGGCGTGAAGGCGGGCCTGTTCGATATGCCAGGTTGCAACTTTCAGATGCTGGTCAACGTTCATGTTTTTCTCCTTGGTTAGGTTGGGGCACTCTCAAGTAGTACCAATGCGGTCTAATATACATGCCCCGTTTTCCGGATCAACCCAGAAGTTCGATATTTTTTGACCAGAACTCCTTCGATAGGCGACCGCTGACGACGGCGGAGGCCCAGTCGCCATCGAGGACGAGGATCTTCCCCGTCGCCTTGGTGTTGCGTATTGCCCTGCGCCTGTCCCATGGCAAGCCCTCCAATACGAAATACGCAATACGAAATTGTTTGACTTGCCCCCATGCCAGCCCCTACACACTCCGAGCTATGTTATACGACGTACCAGTGAATCTAGGCGAGCGCTCCTACCAAATCCATATCGGGGCGGGTGTTTTGGACCGGATCGGCGGGCTTTGCGCCGATGTGGGTCTGAAGGGGAAATGTTTGGTGATCACCGACGAAAACGTGGGTGGGCATTATGCGGAACCCGTGCTGCAATCGTTGGAGGGCGCCGGTTTTTCGGCCCGCCTTGCCACGCTGCCGCCCGGCGAGCAGACCAAGTGCGGCGACCAGGTGTTTTCCCTATATAGTGAATGCATCAAGGCCGGGCTCGACCGAAAGTCGTTTGTCGTGGCGCTGGGCGGCGGGGTGATCGGCGATCTGGCCGGTTTCGTGGCCGCCACCTATTTAAGGGGCATCCCGTTCGTGCAGGTGCCGACCTCCCTGCTTTCGATGGTCGATAGCTCCGTCGGCGGCAAGACCGGCATCAACATTCCCGAGGGTAAAAACCTGGTCGGGGCCTTCTACCAGCCGCAGCTCGTGCTGGCCGACCTCGACACGCTCAAAACCCTCCCGCCGCGCGAATATGCCGCCGGCCTGGCCGAAGTGGTCAAATACGGCATTATCTACGACGCACCGTTCTTCAAGACGCTTGAAGAAAACATCCACGCGTTGGCCGATGTAAACAATTCGGAACTGCTGGCCAAGATGGTTGGGCGCAGCTGCGAGGTGAAGGCCGAGGTGGTGGCGCAGGATGAGCGCGAGGGCGGGCTGCGCGCCATTCTGAACTTTGGCCACACCGTCGGCCACGCGGTCGAGAATGTTGCCGGATACGGCACCTATGTGCATGGCGAGGCCGTGGCCATCGGTTCCGTCTATGCCGCCCGGGCTTCCGCCGAACTAACGGGGCTCTCCAAGGAAGAGACCGAACGGATCGAACAGATTTTCAAGGCCTTGGGCCTTCCGGTAACCGCCCCGGGCCTGGAATGGCCGGCCCTGCGCGAGGCGCTTACGGTCGACAAGAAGACCATTGGCGGCATGCCCAAGTTTGTCCTCGCCTCCGAAATCGGCGCCGTCACCTTCGGCAACGAAGTCCCCGAAGCCCTCATGGAAACCCTCTGGAACGGTTTGTGAACCACTAATTAACACTAATGGACACTAATCTCCCTACATCCGCAATTAGTGAAGATTAGTGAAAATTAGTGGTTGGAAATAATGCAGGATCGAGAAGCATATATTGTCTTGAACATGATCGAGGGGCTGGGGCCGGTGAGCGTCCGCCGCCTGGTCGATTGCCTCGGTTCGCCCAAGGCGATTCTCGAAGCCGACCGCGAGGCGCTGATGGAGGCGCGCGGCGTGGGCGAAAAGCTGGCTCTCAAGATTCTGGTTCAACGCGACTCGATCGATGTGGAGGCCGAGATGGAGAAGGCCGCCGACCTCGGCGCACGGATCGTGGTTCCGTTGGACGATGAATATCCGGAGGCGCTCAAGGCCATTCATGATCCGCCGCTGGCCCTGTATGTTAAAGGGCGCTTGCTGCCCACCGACTCAAAGGCATTGGGCATCGTGGGGTCGCGCTCGACGTCGCACTACGGCCTGACCGCCGCCGACCGGCTGGCCTATCAGCTGGGGCAGACCGGCTTCACGGTGGTTAGCGGCCTGGCGCGCGGAACCGACACGGCGGCGCACATGGGCGCGCTCAAGAGCAGCGGCCGAACCATCGCGGTGCTGGGCGGTGCGCTCGATTGCCTCTACCCTCCGGAAAACGCCGAGCTGGCCGGCCGGATTGCCAAGCAGGGCGCGGTGATCAGTGAATATCCGATGGGACGGCAGGCCGACCGCATGACGTTCCCCTACCGCAACCGCATCATCAGTGGTTTGAGCATGGGCGTGTTGTTGATCGAATCCGACCTCAAGGGCGGCTCGATGCACACCACCGAAGCGGCGATGGAGCAGGGGCGCACCGTCTTTGCTCTGCCGGGACGGATCGATACGCCCGGCGCCAAGGGGCCGCACTTCTTGATCAAGAACGGGGCCAAGCTGGTCGAGCGGCTCGACGATATTTTGGAAGAATATGAATTCCTGATTCCGCCCGGGGAGCTGGAGGCGCCGGCAGGGGCTCCTGCCGCCCGCCCCGACGTTCCGATGACGGAGCAGGAAACGCAGATTGTGGAAGCCCTGTGGCAGGAGCCGATGGATGTCGACTCCCTCGCCCGGGCCATCGGCCTGCAAAGCCACGAACTCAGTGGTTTGTTATTGGGATTGGAAATGAAGCGGGTCATCAAAACCCTGCCCGGCCGCATGGTCGAACTGGCGGAAGACCTTCGACGGATGCATTAACCACAAAGGAACTAAGGACTCTAAGAAATGGATTATGAACCGCTGACAGATGAGCTTGAACGAATCGGAAAGGAAATTGTCGATTCGGCTCATCGTGTTCATAAGGAATTGGGGCCTGGGTTGCTTGAGTCGGTTTATGAAGAGTGCATGGTCTACGACTTAAGGCGAAAAGGTTTGAAGGCCGAGACCCAAGTCGATCTTCCCATTGAGTTTGACGGCCATGTGCTGAAAGGGAATAAGCTAAGAATCGATATGGTGGTCGAGGGAAAGGTTGTTGTTGAAAACAAGGCCGTGGTCGAAATGATTCCGCTCTATGAAGCCCAGGCGCTGACCTATATCAGACAAGGGAAGATGCGGTTGGGGTATTTAATAAACTATAACGTAACTTTAATTAAGAACGGCATTAAGCGCTTCGTGATCTAGTCTTTGAGTCCTTGGTGCCTTTGTGGTTGTAAACAGTAGGAAGTGAAATGAGCAAGAATCTAGTGATTGTGGAGTCGCCGGCGAAGGCGAAGAAGATTAACCAGTTCCTCGGCAAGGACTATTGCGTGATGGCCTCCGTGGGCCATGTGCGCGATCTGCCGGCCAAGAAGCTGGGCGTGGATGTCGAAAAGGGTTTTGAGCCGGACTATGTGGCAACGACGCGCGGCAAGAAGGTGCTGAAGGAGCTCAAGGCCGAGGCCAAGAAATGCGAAAACGTCTATCTCGCGCCCGACCCCGACCGCGAAGGGGAAGCCATTGCGTGGCACCTCTACGAAGCGCTCAAGAAAACCGTGCCGGAAGAAAACTTTTTCCGCGTCACCTACAACGAAATCACCAAGCCCGCCATCCTCGCCGCATTCGAACAACCCGAAAAGATCGATATGGACCGGGTCAACGCGCAGCAGGCGCGGCGCATCCTCGACCGCCTCGTCGGCTTCCAGGGCAGCCCGGTGGTGCGCAAGCAGATCCGCGGGGCGCAGAGCGTCGGCCGCGTGCAGACCGTTGCGCTGCGGTTGGTGGTGGAGCGCGAAAACGAGATTACCGGCTTCGAACCCGAAACCTATTTCACGGTCGGTGCGCAGGTCCGCAAGCAGGAGGCGCCGCTCGATCCCTTCACCGTCAAGCTCGCCCGCATCAACAACGAACCGGTCGGCATCAAGGATCGCAAGCTGCTGCCCGGCGCCGTCAAGACGATGGAGCAACTCGATGGCATCCGGCAGGAGCTGGAAAACAGCCCGCTCAAGGTCAGCGATGTGGTCACCAAGGAAGTCACCCGTCGGGCGCGTCCGCCTTTCATTACGTCCACGCTGCAGCAGTCGGCCTCCGGTTCGTGCGGCTTTGCCCCGGCGCGCACGATGGGCATCGCGCAAAAGCTGTACGAAAGCGGACTCATCACCTACATGCGTACCGACTCGTTCAACATTGCCAAGAGCGCGCAGGACGAGTGCCGGGCGTTCGTAACCGAAAACTATGGTTCCGAATACCTGCCCGAAAAGCCCAACTTCTACAAAAGCAAAGGGGCCGCGCAGGAAGCCCACGAAGCCATCCGCCCCACCGACGTGACCATTGAGCCCGGCCGCGAGGGCGTGAAGCTCGATGGTGCGGAGCAAAAGCTCTATAAGCTGATCTGGGAACGCTTCGTCGCCAGCCAGATGGTGCCGGCGCGCATTGCCCGCCGTACGGTCGAGGTGGAGGCCGGTTCCGAAAACACCTATCTCTTCCGCGCCACCGCTTCCGAGATCGCCTTCCCCGGCTACATGAAGGCCAGCGGCATCGAGGCCGCCGCCGACAAGCCGAAGGAGGGCGAGGACAACGAAACCGAAACCATTCCGCCGCTCGCCAAGGATGAAAACCTCGATGTGCTCGACTGGCTTTCCGAACAGAAGGAAACCAAGCCGGTTGCGCGCTATACCGAGGCATCGCTCATCCGCGCGCTGGAGGAAAACGGCGTGGGCCGCCCCTCCACCTATGCCGCCATCATGTCGAAGCTCGACGAGCGCGAATATGTGATCAAGGATAAGCGCTCGCTCATCCCGACCGACCTCGGCAAGGAGCTGGTGACGCTCGTGCTGCGGACGGAGCAAAAGCTTAAGTCCGACAACAAGGTCGATCTGTTCGAAGTCCACTTTACCGCCGACATGGAAACCAAGCTCGACGAGGTCGAGGAAGGCAAGATCGAGTGGACGGCCATGATGCGGGAGTTTTATCCGTCGTTGCTCGAATGGATCGAGCATGCGAAGGAGACCGCGGAGCCGGCCTTTGTGGCCCAATGTTTCGAGGCCTTGGCGAATGTCTCCGAGTGGGCGCCGGCCGTCAAGTCCGGCCGCCGCACCTACGACGACCACAAAACCTTCGAAGACCTCCAGGAAAAGGTGGGCGAGGGCGAGCTGCTCTCCAAGCGCCAGGGCGAAATGCTGCACAAGATGTGCTGCCGCTACATCAAGCAGGTTCCCGCCGCGTTGGCGGCCGAGCTGGAGCTGGTCGAGCCCGAAGCCGTGCGCGGCGACACGCCCCGCAAGCTCCAGATCCTGGCCAACGTGAAGTTCGAAGAACCCCGCAGCGTCGGCAAGCGCACCTACGACGACAAAAAGTTTGTCGGTTCCCTGGCCGACCAGATCACCATGGGCAAACGCCTCAGCGAGCGCCAGGTGGCCTATCTCGATACGCTGCTCACCAAATATTCCGACCAGCTCGAAAACTTCGAGGCCATCAAGGCCGAGTTCAAGCTCGACGAAAAGAAGGAGGTCGAGGCCGATCCCACCACCGCACCGGTGATTGCGCTGATGCAGCACATTACCGAATGGGCCGAGCCGACCATGCGCGGCAAGCGCGAGTTCAACGATAAGACGTTCTTCGATTCCATCTCCACCCAGTTCAAGGGCAAGGGGGCGCTCTCCGATCGCCAGCTCGCCGCCCTCAAGAAGATGGCCGCGCGCTATGCCGACCAGATCCCGAACTATCAGGACGCGATGGATCAATACGGCCTGCCCGCCCCCCGCAAGCCCAAGCCGAAGAAGGAAGAAACTCCTGCTTCTGAATAAGAATTAACCACAAAGGCACAAAGGACTCGAAGAGGTGACTATACTCGTTTTCGTGTTCCTTTGTGAACTTGGTGCCTTTGTGGTTAAAAGCGATTCGCCATGAACGATCCGTGCGTTGAACATTTTGTGCAGTATCTCGAAGGCGAGAAAAACGCCTCCGAGCATACGATCAGCAACTACCTGATCGATATCCGGCAGTATTGCGAGATCGTGTGGGGCGAGGAGGCCACCGCGCCCTTCAAATGGAAGGAGGCCGACCGCTTTACCGCGCGCAAGTTTCTCGTCTTTTTCCAGAAGCTGGAAATGGCGCCGGCCACCACGGGGCGCAAGCTTTCGGCGTTGCGCTCGTTCTATCGGTTTTTGCTGCGCGAGGAATATGTGGAGCACAATCCGTTCAGCGGGTTGAACCTGCCGAAGAAGGGGAGCTATCTGCCGCAAATCCTTTCAACCACCGAGGTGGTGCGGTTGCTCGACGCTCCTGCGAAATACAACGAACAGCAGGTGCTCACCAACAATCCGAAGATCAAGATTTGGCGCGAATACATGGTCGCGCGCGATGCCGCCATCCTGGAACTGCTCTATTCCACCGGCATGCGCATCAACGAGTTGGTCAAGTTGCCGGAGGAGGGCATCGACCTGCTCTCCGGCGTGGCGCGCGTCCGCGGCAAAGGCAAGAAGGAGCGGCTCTGCCCGTTGGGGTCGCCGGCGGAACGGGCTCTGACCAACAACCTTCAGCTTCGCGAAAACGTTTGGCTGTTGGAAGGCAAGCGCGATGTGCGAAGCCCGGTCTTCCTGAATAAAAGCGGCGGCCCCATCACCGCGCGCTCCATCGAACGCATGATGAAAAAATATGTGCTGTTTTGCCACTTGAACGCCGAACTGACCCCGCACAGCCTGCGCCATAGCTTTGCCACCCACCTGCTCGATGCCGGCGCCGATCTGCGCAGCGTCCAGGAGTTGCTCGGCCACGCCTCGCTCTCCACCACCCAAATCTACACCCACGTCTCCGTCGAGCGCCTCAAGGAAGTCTACCAGCTGGCCCATCCAAGGGCGTAATACCAATAAACTGATTTGTTTTTTACCACAGAGGGCACTGAGGCACAGAGGAGCGAGGTTGCCATATTACTTCGTGCCTCAGTTGAGACCATTCAAATTAGTGGTTGCAGTCCGGGCCATGCACGTGTTCTTCGTGGTCATCATGGCCGCAGTCGCACTCTTCGCCGTGTTCATGATCATGATCGTGGTCGTCGTCCTCGCATTCGTGCGTTTTGTGGAAGAGCAGTTCGAGCCGTGCCTTGGCGGCTTCGGGGTCGAGTTCGCCGGCTTCCAGCTTGGCCAATCGTTCTGCGAAGACGGGGGAGGGACTGAGTTGGAGACGATCCTTGGCTGCGACAATGGCTTCTTCTTGTTTGTCCATCGCTTCGTTCACAAAGGAGCGGGATATGTGGATGAAGGCCAAGTCGAGTGCGGCTTGTTCGGGGTCGGCCTGTTCTTCGATGGAGGTGAGCATTTCCATGGCGGTTTCCAGCGATTCCAGCGCGGGCGCATACTCGGCTGAAGAGAGGAAGAGTCGCCCCATTTCAAGCGGGAGCTCGTAGCGGTCGGGATTTTTTTCCATGGCTTCGCGGATGGCGTCACGGGCCAGTTCCGGGCGGTCGCATTCGCCGTTGAGCCAGAAGCTGGCCACCAGGTAGATTTCTATGTTGTGCGGATCGCTTTTGGAGGCCAGCCGGAGCCAGGGCAGGATTTCCTCGATCTCGCGCCCTTCGGTATGGGCATGTTTGTTCGGGACGATTTCCTCTTTCCATTTTTGGAAAAAGCCGTGGAAGGCTTCCTCCTTCTCGTGGCCGACGCCCTTGTGGAAGTAGAGGTCGGCGCGTTCGTACAGGCTTTCGGCCAGGAGCGCGCGGGCGGGGCCAAGCAGGTAGACGGAACCTTTGGCCATGTTATTGCCTTCCGACGGCTTGTGGGAAAGCAACGCGGCGCCGGTGGCGACGGCCGCCATACAAGCCACTCCGATGGCCAGCACGGGAATTTGGGCGTTGAGGCGGCTCACAGCTGCGCCCCGCGTTTGAAATATTTTTTGCGGAAGGCCAGCCAAGCCAACCCGATGAAGACGGTGGTGAGCAACAGGCCGTAGGCAAGGGTGCCGATAAAGATGCCGCTGCCGAGCGTGCCCCAGTTGTGCAGCACGCGGGCGCGCATGTCGAACAGCTCAAGGTGGGGGGCAATGAAGTAGATGCCGGTCAGGGCGGCGGCGCGCCAGCCTTCGGCATAGGCGAGCAGGTTGGGGATGCGCGGCACGAACAGGTAGCAGAGCACCACAAAGATACCGGCGCCGGTTCCCGCGGCCCCCTGCGACACAAACATGCTGAAAAACAGGCTGATGGCGACCAGCAGGCCGAGCAATGCCGAGTGCAGGCAGAAGACCTGCAGGAGCACCGCGGGCTCGAAGGCATAGCCTTTCGAGAGCGTTACGCCGGTCACGATCAGGTAGAACAGCGCGTTCGCGGCCAGGAGGCCGAGCCAGAGCCCCAGCCACTTGCCCAGCAGGAACTCAAAACGGTTGATGGGTTTGGTGAGGATCGTGAAAATGGTGCCCGAGCGGATTTCGTTGGGGAATTGACGGGCGCCCATGATGACCGCCAGGGCAATCGAGAAGAGGAAAACCAACATCAGGCCAATGTCCATGATGTAGGAGGAGGGGACATCGGAGCCGAACGCATCCACCGTGGTGAGCAGGAGGGTGAAGAAGCCCTGCAGGGTGAGGATAATGTAGACATCCTTGCGCCGGAGCATTTCCAGCCAAACCGTTTGTGCGATAGTGATCATGTTTTTCATGTTGTTTCCTGCTTCGTTTATTTATACCCAATTAAACAGATTTTTTTTACCACAGAGGTCACCGAGACACAGAGCAATTGAACATTCCCGCTCCTCTGTGCCTTCGTGTCCTCTGTGGTGAGACCATTCAAGTTAAGTTCATATTACGTGGCAAATGGGTCAGGATAATCTAGGAAAAATCATTAAATGCAAAATGTTGGCTTCGACCTGGAATGTTGATTGTTCCTCATTTTGCTCCAAATTATTTTGCTTACTTAAGTCCTGTTTCGGTTCCTCTGTGCCTCCGTACTACGATCCGTCAATTTCTTGTTTTGCTGGCAAGTTTTTACCACCCGCTGCGCTAGAGGACACGGAGGCACAGAGGGTGAGGATGCTTTGTGTCTCTGAGTTCTCTGTGGTGAAAAATCCGTGTCTTCGGTGTTCATCTGTGGCGTCAAATAATTTGGTGTGCGGCACTGCTGCTCCAGGCTCTCGGTGGTGAAAATCAATCCTGTCCAGCATCCTGCTGAAGGGCTTCGAGGAAATAGTGTTCGAGGTTGGGTTTGTCGCCGACCAGCTCGGCCACCGGGCCCTGGCGAATAATCCTGCCGTTGGCGATCATGATGATTTCGTCGCAGACGGTTTCGATTTCGGACAGCTCGTGCGAGGAAAAGAAGATGGTCTTGCCGCGCGCCTTGAGCTGCTCGATCAGCTTGCGGATCTTCATGCGTCCGAGGGGATCGAGGCCGTTGGTGGGTTCGTCCAGGATCAGCAGGTCGGGATCGTTGATCAGCGCCTGGGCGAGGCCGATGCGCTGGAGCATGCCGCGCGAATAGGTGGCAATGCGCTTGTTGGCGTGGGCGATCAGTTCCACTTCGTTAAGCAAGTGGTCAACCCGCTCCTTGCGCTCCGACTTGGGAATATCGAATAGCTTGGCGGTCATTTCCAGATATTCGCGGGCGGTCATGTATTTATAGCATTCGGGGTGCTCGGAAAGATAACCGATCTGCGAGCGCGACTCGGCGGACGAGGCATCCTTGCCCAGCAGCTGGGCGGTGCCGGAGTCGGGGGAAAGAAATCCAAGCAGGACGTGCAATGCAGTGGTTTTTCCGGCGCCGTTGGGGCCGATGAAGCCCACGGTTTTTCCTGCTTCCACCGTGAACGATACCTCGTCCAAAGCCTTATGGACCTGTTTTTTGTGCTGGAACGTGGCGCAGAGGCCGTTTGCTTCGATAACCGTTTTCATGATGTCCTTTTTAAAGTTGCTGATTAATTACAGCATTTAGCAGGTATGATGCCAGTTTGGATGCTTCAAGCCTAGCATCCAGGTTTTCGAGGCAGGTTTTTCTTGCTGCGCCGTGGCGCGGATGTCCGATCCGCGTTTTCGGCTGTATTCCTTTCATGCGGGAAACTCGCAGCGGAGATGTGAGCTACAGGGTTGCATGACAAAAAAAGGACGCCCGAAGGCGTCCTTTCTACAGATCTAAGCGGTTTCCCGATTAGAATGCGGCATTATGAGTAGCTGCGTCAGCGCCGGCACAAGCAGGGTCAACACCGAGAAGGCCCGTGGTGTATGCAGCACCGTCAGTCGGGCAGGTCGGATATGCAAGACCCTTGATGTATTGGGCTGCGTTGTCGATGGAGTTGTCTTCTTCCATTGCGCACTGTTCCTTGGCCGCGTCGATGATGCGGAGGTTGTTAACGCAGGCTTTGGTGCGGGAGTTGTCACGAGCCTTCGCGAAGGAAGGGATGCCGATGGCAGCAAGCAGACCGATGATGGCCACTACGATCATGATTTCTACGAGGGTGAAGCCTTTTTTATTCGTTTTCATTTTGTTTTCTCCATTTGGTTTAGTTCTTGCGTTTAGTTTTTCTTGTCTGCGTTGAGCTCACCTCATGTCGTTCAGACGGATAGCTATATAGCGGATAGCGTGCCAACTTTTATTTTCGGTAAGCGGGGAGATTCGGGCAAAAACGGGGATCGTTGAAAAAACCCTTTAAAATAAGCATTTTTACAGGGTGATGCGGGTTGGAAATTCTTTTGGGGAGGGTGGGGGTGGATTTCAAGAAAGCCGGAAATTTCCGATTCTGAGAAGAAACCGGCTTCCAAAAACTGGAATTTTCAGGTTTGGAGTGGAGCCAGAGCTATACCACATTCATTTAGCTATCGGTATATTCCTCGCAGAGGCGCAGAGAGCGCAGAGAATTCTTTTTAATCTGTACGGCTCTGCGATCTCAGCGACTCTGCGAGGGATCAATCCGACAGGGAAGTTTAGGCCGAATACGAACTGAAGATTCGTTGTTTTGCCTTCATTCGTTGCAAATAAAAAACGCGCCCTCCGAATGGAGTGGCGCGTGTGCGGTCTGATCTGATCCCTGACCCCTGATCCCTGATCCCTGATTCTCAGCCCTCGGCGTTTTGTTCCTCTTCCGGCAACTTGCGGTAGAGGGTGGCCAGGCTGATGTCGAGCTCCTTGGCCGCGGCAACCTTGTCGCCGCCCATGGTGTCGATGACGGTCTTGAGGTATTCCTTCTCCTTTGCGCGGAGGAAGGCCTTGAGCGATTTGCCCTTTTCAAACTCGCCGGTGAGGGCGGCGCTCTGGGCGCCAGGGTTTTCCTCGTAGGAGACAATGAGTTTGGAAGGCAGGGTTTCCTTGGTGATCTTGCCATCGCTGAGGAAGGTGAGGCAGTGCTGGATGACGTTCTGCAGCTCGCGCACGTTGCCCGGCCAGGTATAGTTTTGCAGGATCGAGAGGACGGCATTGTCCATGGACGGGAATTCCTCGCCGGGGTCAAGCTCCGTTCCAATAAAGTGCTGGGCGAGGGGCAGGACATCCTCCGGGCGTTGCTTCAGCGGGGGAATATCGATGGAAATTACGCTGAGGCGGTAGAACAAGTCCTCGCGGAAGGAGCCTTCCTTCACCATGTTTTCCAGGTTGCGGTTGGAGGCCGCGAGGATGCGCACATCGACATCGAATTCCTCGGTTCCGCCGACCTTGCGGATCTTTTTGTTCTGGATGGCGCGCAGCAACTTGGACTGCAAGGCGTGGGGGATGGAGTTGATTTCGTCGAGAAACAAGGTGCCGCCCCTGGAAGCTTCGAAAAGGCCTTCCTTGTTGGCGCTGGCCCCGGTGAAGGCGCCCTTGGTGTGGCCAAAAAGTTCCGATTCGATCAGGGTTTCGGGCAACGCGGCGCAGTTGACGGGAATGAAGGGCCCTTCGGAGCGGGCGCTATAGGCATGGACGGCTTCGGCGACGAGCTCCTTGCCGGTTCCGCTTTCGCCGGTGATCATGATGGTGGTTTTGGTGGGGGCGACGCGCTTGATCATTTCGCAGACGTTGACCATCTGCTCGCTCTCGGCAACAATGTTGCCGAAATATTTCTTGGCTTCGATATGCGAATCGGCACCGATTTGCTCGGACAGGGATTTCTGGTAGTCGAGCGCGCGTTTCACGGTTGCGAGCAGCTCGTCGATCTTGAACGGCTTCGGGATATAGTCGAAGGCGCCTTCCTTCATGGCTTCAACCGCCGTGGCAACAGTCGCATAGGCCGTAAGCATGATGACTCCGACGTACGGACGCATTTGCCGGGTTTTGCGAAGCAGCTGCATGCCATCGACCGGCTCCATCTTGATGTCGGAGATCAACAGGTCGAATTGTTCGGACTTAAGTTTTTTTTCGCCGACCACGCCGTTTTCGGCCAGTTGGACTTCGTAGCCCTTAGAAAGCAGTATTTTGTTTAGCAAGCTGAGAATCGTCGGATCATCATCCGCTATGAGTATTTTCGCCATCCTGTAAGCCTCTCCCTGTGGTATTCAGATGGCCTATATAACCCTGATTTTTCACATCTGAGTCAAGCTTAATGATGGATATAAGGTCCTTCGGGGAGAACTCCGCGAAATCAACAAAATTGCGTACGGCACTGTCCATTCTGTGCGAGGCGTCTTCGATGTGGTCGAACAATTCGTTCCGATCCTTCCGCCGTGGGCTACTGGGGAGCCAATCGGCCGCCGAGGCTTTTTCCTCGTAGCGTTTCAGCAGCTGGATCGAGGCGGAGATGGCGGTGAGCGGGGTTCGTATTTCGTGGGCCAGTTCGCCGGCCAGGCGCGTGGCCGCATTGATCCGCTCGAGTTTCCGCAGTTTCTTTTCCGTTCCCAGGGCATGCGAGATGTCGGTCAGGATGATCAGGCTAATGGCGATCGTTGTGTTTTTCCGGCCTTCGGGGCCAAGCAGGGCAAGCTCGGGAACCTGGAGTTCGCTCGAGGCGTAGCGGACGGGGAGCGCATCCCTGTCTTTCCTGCGCAACAGGGCGGTCGTGCCGTAGGATTCCGGAATGGGATCGCCTTCTTCGTCCAGCAAGTCCGTGAATGCCATGTTGGCGAGTTCGTTCTCCCCGAATCCGAGCAGGGATGTCGCCGCTTTGTTGGAGAAAAGGATGCAGCCTTTCTGGTCGAGAACCAGCGCCGCTTCCGGAATGCGTTCCAGCAAGGTGGCGGTGGTTTCGGTCAACTCCTGTTCCGCGGAGTCGATAAAGTTGCACCGCTTGGCCACATAGACACTCGCCACGCCAAAGAAGGCAAAGGTGAGGCTGCGCAGCAACAGGGTGGCGCTGGTCGATTCCGCAAGCAAAGGCGTCCCCGTGGGAACATACTCCACAATCATATGGTTCGAGAGCAACGTAGCCATCAGGATGTAGGTGACGATGGCCAGTATCGTTATTTCCGCCGCTTGCTTCGGGGTTCCGACGATGCCCGCCGAGAGGATGACGAGCGGATAGAGCAGGGTCAGCTCGCTACGGATACCCCCGGTGAAATAGACTAATCCCGTGACCAGCAGCAAATCGACCACGAACTGAAGCGGAGCGAATTCTGCGGTTTGCAACCGGTTGCGCAGCCACAGGGAATAGGGGATGGTGATAATGAAGGCCACGCCCATCAGGGCATAGAAGGCCGCATCGTCGTTCGGCAGCAGCAACGACACCAGCACCAGCAACCATAGGAACCCAAGGCGAGCCAATAGGATCGCCGTGAGTTCCGGCCACGAGGTGGTATTGCTTGGTTCCGTCATATACCGTTAACCGTGGGCTACATGCCCACGACTTCCCCCATTTTGAAGATCGGCAGGAACATCGCGACCACGATGGTGCCGATGATGCCGCCGATGAAGACCATCAGCAACGGCTCGATCATCGAGGTCAGGCCGTTGAGCATGGTTTCCACCTCGTTTTCATAGAACTCGGCCACCTTGTCCATCATCTCCTCGACCTGCCCGGTCTTTTCGCCGGCGGAGAGCATGTGGACGAGCATGCGCGGGTAAAACTTGTTCGGCTCCAGCGCGGAAGAGAGCGGTTGGCCTTCCTCAACGTGCTTGCGGGCTTCGAGCAGCGAGTCGCCAATGACCCGGTTGCCGGTGGCCAACCCCACAATCTCCAGCGATTCCATGATCTGCACGCCACTGTGCATCAGCTGGGCGAAGGTGGAGGCGAAGCGGCTGACGGAAACCTTGGTGGCCAGTTCGCCGAGGATCGGGAACTTGAGCTTCATGAGGTCGATGTTGTATTGCCCCTTGTCGGTTTTGTAATATTTCTTAAAGGCGAAAATCACGCTGGCGATCAGGATGGTGGCGATATACCAATAGGCGGTCAGCAGGTTGCTGAAGTCCAGCAAGGCCTGCGTCAATCCGGGTAGGTCGGCGCCGAACCCGGAAAACATTTCCGCGAAGACCGGCACGATGAACATGATCAGGGCGGTGGAAAGCGCAATGGCCACGATCATGACGACGGATGGATACATCATGGCCGACTTTACCTTGGACCGCATCTTGTTGCTCGATTCCAGGAACGAAGCGACGCGGGCACAGGTTTCGGGCAGGATGCCGCCCACCTCGCCGGCGCAAACCATGCTGATGTAGAGTTCATCGAAAATCGTGGGATAGAAGGCCAGCGCCTCCGAATACATGGCGCCGCCCTCGACCCGGCTGCGGATGCCGCCGATGACCGGCTTGAAGTTTTTGTCGGAGGTCTGCGCCTCCATGGCGGAGAGGGTCTGCACCAGGGGCATGCCGGCCGAGAGCATGGCCGATACCTGCCGGGTGAATAACGAAAGTTCCTTGAGCCGGATTTTCCGCGCCCCGCGCACGACGGGCAGTGCGCCCTTTGCCTTGAATTTTTTATTAGCCATGGTGTTCCTTTAGTGTTCGCTGGTTACGCGCATGATTTCTTCGATGGAGGTCATGCCCTCGCGGACGCGGTCGAGTCCGGCCTCGCGCAAGGTGCGCATGCCGTTTTCCACGGCCATTTTGGCGATGGCATCGGCTTCCGGATTGTTGAGTACGGTTTTACGGATGGCCTCGTTGATCAAGAGGATTTCCATGATGCCGCCGCGGCCCTTATAGCCGATGTTGTTGCATTTCGGGCAGCCGGCCTTGGC